>CAZBHO010000027.1:10804-32405 GCA_964491945.1 uncultured Verrucomicrobiota bacterium
AGCCACTCAGAAAGGATTTGTTGGGCAGCTTAAACTGGGCTATGATTGGACACAAATACTTTCATTTGAAGGCTCCTTGATAGTTGCTCCTTATCTAAAGAAGAACATCGTATACGACTATCATCATGGTTATCCTGAAGAGCGTGAAACGCTCAAAGGCAATTCCACTTTTATGATAGGTGGCGCAGTTGATGCATTGTTCCATCTTAATTGGATGGATGATAGACACTTTGATCCTTACATCTTTGGTGGTCTTGGTTGCCACTATTTCCAGCGTGAGCGCGCCGTAAGAGAAAACCCTGATTTTCTGGTACGCTACGGGGTTGGAATTGCATATCACTTCAATCCAGAATGGGCGATAAGAGCAGACCTTGCAGGAATGATGACTATAGATAAACAGGAGTTCAACTGGATACCAAGTGTAGGCATCAACTATAGGTGGGGCACTAAAGTGCCACCGAAATTTGCTGTGACAGGCGGCGGCGTTGATTCTGATGGCGATGGTTTAACGGATGAGGAAGAAGCCAAACTGGGCACCAATCCAAAAGATCCTGATACAGATAAAGATGGCTTGACTGATGGTGAAGAGGTAAAGAAATACTTTACTGATCCACTCAATCCCGATACAGATTATGATGGCCTCATAGATGGCGAAGAGGTTTTCAAATATAAAACAAATCCTCTAGAGCGCGATACAGATAAAGGAGGAGTGGCTGATGGACATGAAGTAATTGAGGATAACACCAATCCCTTAGATCCAAGCGATGATCTTTTGCTCTTTACTCTCCATATTGAATTCGAAACGGATAAGGCTGTTATTCCGCCTGAATACTTTGCTGATCTTGATATTATAGGCAAAGTTTTACAGCGCGATCCAAAATCTACTGCTAGAATTGAAGGACACGCTGATAAACGCAAAACCTCTGTCAAGGAATATAACCAGAAGCTTTCAGAGCGCAGAGCCAATGCTGTGGCTGAATATCTTAACAAGAAACACAACATTGCCAGAGAACGTATGACCCCTGTAGGATATGGTTTCACGCGGCCGATGGCACCAAACGATCCTATTACCGGCAATGCCAAAAATAGAAGAGTGGAAATCTATATTCGCAAGGGAAGCGACCAGAAAGAAACAAGCAATAAGCCAGCGGAAACAAATTTAATGGAAAAGGCCAATCAGTAAATCAGGAAGTTTTTTGGCACTTATTCAGGGTGATAGAGCAGGATAATAATCTATCAAACCATATTAAGCATGTAAGCCGCTTGTTAGATCAAACACAGCCATCAGAATGCTTATTGCCACAAAGCCAACCATACCTGCTATAAGCACTATCAGAATTGGTTCAAGCAATGTTGTTAACACTTTAATGTTTTTATCAAGGATTTGTTCGTAGCGCCTTGCAATATGCGAAAGAGCTCCAGCCATATCACCTGTTTCTTCACCTATAGCCAGCATATCGGTTAACATCTGTGGAAAAACTTTACCTGCCGCCAGTGGTCCTGATATAGTCGTGCCATCTGTAACTCTTTCACGCGCATTACGAATTTCATCAGCAATAATAGTGTTTTGTACCGTCTTTTCAACTATCCGCAAAGCATCAAGAATTGCCACACCATTTGATACCAGCATTCCTAATGTATAAGCAAATTGAGTAAACGCATTCGCAGTAACCACATTTTTTATGATAGGCAGTTTAAGCTGCATGGAATGCCATACGGTCCTGCCAGCATCAGTATTAAGATAGCGTTTCACAAAAATCGTTACCAGAATAATAAAAGTCAGTAATAACCAGCCATAATCCATAATACCATGACTAATTGCCATAAGAATTCTTGTAGGCAATGGCAAAGTTGCATTTAAATCCTTAAAAATCAACGCAAATTTCGGAATCACAAAAACCATACTAAAAATTAGAGTGCTAATGCCAACCAGAATAACTATTGCTGGGTATACCATTGCCATAACTATTTTTTCACGAACCTCTTGCATCCTCTCATAGTGTTTCACAACTCTTTGCATCACTTCCGATAAATTACCTCCCGCCTCGCCCGCTTGCACCAAACTTATGTATAAAGGAGAGAAAGTTTCTCTAAACTGGCTCATAGATGCTGAAAGACTTTTTCCCTGAATGATATCGTCTCGCAATGTCTTTATAATTACATCAGCGGCATCACCTGTGTTGCGCTGCGCCAGTATATTAAGCGCTGTGCCAAGCTTCATTCCTGATGCCAAAAGATCACTCATCTCAGATGTAAAGTTCAGCACTTCCTTTGCCCCCATTTTAGGTGTGCTTTTCCCAAAAAGAGAAGCTAGCTTATTGCGAAAAGAAGCTGATGCGTTATCTACAGCAATCTGCGCTGTTTTTTCGTTTATTGAAACAGGAATAAGTCCTTGCTGTTCAAGTAGTGTTATTGCAGAGCGTTTGTCGCTTGCTTCAATGCTACCTTCTTGCTTATTCCCATTGCGATCACGGCATATATAAGTAAATATCGGCATTATTCATCTTCTTCTGACACTCTAATCACTTCTTCAATTGTTGTGTGCCCCTTAAGCACCTTGCGCCATCCATCATTGCGTAGGGTGCACATCCCGCTTTCAAGAGCTTTTTGCTTTATAACTTTTGCAGATTCCCTTGCTGTAATTAGAGAGCGAATATCATCATTTACTACAAGTATTTCAAAAATACCTATTCTACCCAAAAATCCTGTCTTACGGCATTTTTCACATCCCACCGCTTCATAAAGTTTGCCATCTGACACCTGACTAATGGGGAAATCTATGCTCTTTAAAAAACTGGCATCAAAATGCTGTTTTACCTTGCAACTATTGCATAAAAGTCTTACAAGCCGCTGTGCTATAATAGCTTCAACAGAAGATGCCACTAAAAATGGCTCAACGCCCATATCAAGCAAACGTGTGATTGCGCCAGCAGAATCATTCGTATGCAAAGTGCTAAAAACAAGATGCCCTGTTAATGATGCTCTAATGGCTATCTCCGCTGTTTCATAATCACGTATTTCACCAACCATAACCACATCCGGGTCTTGACGTAAAATGTGCCTTAATCCCACAGCAAATGTTAGCCCTATTTCAGGACGCACTGCAATCTGATTTACACCAGGTACTTCATATTCTATAGGATCTTCTATCGTAATAATCCTCTGATCAATAGAATTAATCGTTTGGAGGCAAGCATATAATGTTGTGGACTTGCCTGAACCTGTTGGACCTGTGACCAGTAATATGCCATGCGGTCTATTGATCAATTTCCTTATAGTTTTTTCATCTTCTTCTTCCATTCCAAGTCCATCAAGGCTAATTAAGCCTGCGCCCTTTGTTAAAAGACGGAGACTAATGCTTTCTCCATATACTGTTGGCATCGTTGAAACTCTTATATCAAGGTTTTCGTTTTTTATAGTAAGGCTTATACGTCCATCTTGTGGTAACCGTTTTTCCGCTATATCCATATTGGACATCACTTTGATTCTGGAAATGATGGCTGACTGAAATCTTTTTAATTGAGGCGGCATTGATGTTTGGTGTAGAACACCATCAATTCTATAGCGAATACGTAGCTCATCTTCCATTGGTTCAAAGTGAATATCTGTTGCCCTATCCTTATAAGCTTCCCATATCACCTGGTTTACAAATTTAACTATAGAAGCCTCTTGATCCAGATCTGTAAGATCAACTCTCTCCAGAATTGAACCTTTGACTATTTCCTGTTCAGGCTGATCTGCTATTAACCTTTCAACAGTATCAGCGCCTACCCCATAAAATTTATTAATGGATTTTACTACATCAGCCTCTATAGTGAGTATAAGCTTAATACGCTTACCAGATATATGTTTTATAGTTTCTAATACTTGTGGACAAAATGGGTCAGAAACCGCAACAAATAAGAATCCTCTTTCCTCCTTTACAGGCATAACATTATATTGAAATGCTATTTTTGCAGGAATTAACTTTAAAGCATTTGGGTCAACGGTAATCTCTGTTAATCTAACAAATGGAAAATTAAGAATTTCTGCAACCTTCTTGATAAAAATTTCCTCTTTACACAAGCCATTACCACATACATATTTTGTTACACTTTCCCCTTTTGACACATTCAAAAGTATTTCATTAATGGTATCTTCCGTAAATAAGCTAACATTATGTAATAACTCAGTTAGTGATAACAGTTTGCCATCAGAGAGTAAAGTAGCGTTAGACGTGATGGTCATCAGCAAATTAAAACATTATTGTTTCATTCTTACTTAATATTTATTGGCATCAAGACATATATAAATGGTTTGCTACATTTCATTACTATAGGACTTAGCTCATCTGTAACTTCAATAGTAATTTCATCAATTGTTAAAGTTCTTAATGGATCTATAAATGCCGTAGCATCAAACGACATTTTCATATCCCTACCATCATAAGTCACTGATAGCTCTTCATTATATTCTCCTACATTCTTCTTTTCAGCCATTACGTTCATCTTATTCTTTGAAAGCATAAAGATAATTGCATCACCAGTACCACCATCTATATACAAAGAAGAAGCTCTCCTTACCGCATTCAAAAGTTGCTCTCTATCTGCTTTAATTTTAAAATCACAGCTAGAAGGTATCGCCTGCCTATAGTTTGGATAAGAAGCATCAACAAGTTTAGAAACAAGTTGAATACTTCCAAAATTTAAACCAATCATCTTCTTAGAACAATAAATTGTAACGGATCCACTATCTCCAAGTATATTTATAACTTCACTAACAGTTCTTGATGGTACCAGCAATCCAATATTTACATTTTCAGAAACATTTACTTCATATTCCATTAAAGCAAGTCTTCTTGCATCTGTGGCTATAGTGGATAAAGTTTTTTCATTTATACCAAAAAAGACACTATTAAATGGAATACGAGACTCTTCCGGTGAAACTGCATATATAGTATTCGCTAACATCTCTTTAAAAGTGGATTGCTCCACATCAAACTTTAACATTTCATCAGAAGCTTCATCATCACCACCAGCCACCAAATTACGCAAAAGTTCCTCATCAGATAGATCTCTATATTTACTAACATATAAGCCAGTTCCCTGAACATCATCTTTGGACATTCCAACGAGCTTAAATGATGCCCCTGTGCACTTAAACTCAGTGATAAATCCATCACCTACCTCAAAAGAAACGTCGTCCGATTTCATTACTCTTAAAACATTAAATAGAACTTTAGAATTTAACACAACAGCTCCAGCTTTTTTAATATCAGCATCACAAACACATCTAATAAACATAGATTCATTTGAAGCCATAATATTTAAGCCACTTTTTTCTTTACTTGCCTCAACTATAATATGACTCATAATTTTTAAACGAGAGCTACTTGAAACTACAGGCTGAACAATCTGCAAAGCTCTCATTAAAGTTTCTCGTGAAATTTTAACTTTCATTACGTTTCATCTCCACTTTATTGTGCTATTATATCTATCTTTCTTATATTAAAACATTATCATTAATAGTCTTGTTAGTAATGTTAATAACACAAAACATCTCAATACAGTTTTGAATTTTCTAACTTATAGTTTTGATAATAAATTGTCAATAGGAATGTCATATATTAGTTGATAAAATTGTTTACTGTTTTTTGTTCATCTTTTTTCCATATTACTTTTAAATTATTTACAAAACGTTAACAAACACCATTATTAATTTTGTATGATAATTTGGATATAGCCTGCCTAAATTCTTGATCCTTTAGCATTCTATGTTCTATGGTTTTACAGGCGTGTATAACAGTTGCATGAGTTTTACCAAAAGCAGAACCTATTTCAGGCAATGATAGTTTTGTATAGTTTCTACATAAAAACATAGCCACCTGCCTGGGAAGAGCCACATTAGCAGATCTATTCCTACTAACAATATCTGATACTCTAATATTAAAAAATTCAGCAACATTTTGTTGAATATGACTTACGGTTAAAGAAACTTTCCTATCCTGTCCTATGTAGTTTTGTAAAAGTTCTTCAGCTACTTGCAAAGAAATAGGCTTCCGTAACAAAGAGGTATAAGAAGTTAATTTTACAAGAGCACCCTCAAGTAGCCTTACATTCGATTGGATATTGCTTGCTATAAATGAAAGTACTTCTTCTGGCAAATTTACATTAAATGCTTTCTGCTTAAGCTTTAGAATAGCAAGTCTTGTCTCAAAATCAGGAGAAATTAAATCTACAACCTGCCCCCATTTAAAGCGTGTTACTAATCTCTGCTCAAGTCCATTAATTTCATCCACAGGTCTATCACTAGTCATCACAATTTGCTTTTTTGCGTTAAAAAGCGTATTAAATGTGTTGAAAAACTCTTCCTGCAAAGCAGAAGTCTTAGATAAAAAGTGAATATCATCTATCAATAAAATATCTGTATTCCTATACTTGTCTCTAAATAGTTTTGTGGTTTGGTCACGCATTGCATCAACAAACTCGTTCATCATAACTTCACAGCTTACATATTTTATATTTAAGCCAGTACTCCCTTTGTTTAACACATAATTACCTATAGCTTGAATTAAGTGTGTTTTACCTAAGCCACTTCCACCATAAATAAATAAAGGATTATAAGCAATACCAGGTGAATGTGCCACTGCCAGCGATGAAGCATGAGCGAGTTGATTAGACGGGCCAACAACAAAATTTTCAAAAGTATACTCAGGATTTAAATTTGATACAGGCGTTTTTTCACAACATACCTTTTTTGCAGTTCTTACATTTTTTGTTTCATTTGTCTCTGCTCCAACACTGCCTTGATGCCCTATATCATCATTGCTTTGTTCCAAACTCTCATCAACAATGAATACAATGTTTAGCCCGTCCATCCCTATATCACTGGCGATATTTGTTATTAAATCTTTATAGTTGTCATTCAGCCATGACTGATACAAAGTATTTGGCACACCAAGTATTAGAGAGCCCCTTTCCATTTTAAGTGGATGAATAATAGCTATCCACCTTGAATAAGTTTCTTCGCTCATTCGCTGTTTTAATGAAGCACAAATTTCGTTCCATATTTCTTGTTCTGGTCTCATTTTTACTTAAAAACCCATCTATGTTATTAACAAGTTATTAACAATTCAACATAAGTAGCATTTGAATCGTAGCCACACGGTATATAAGAGAACATAATCTCTTCAAGTCTTTTTTTGCAAATTGTAAATTTTTGTATATTAACTACTATGTATAGTGGCTTTATGAGTTATCATCTACTATTACTTGATGACTTTTGATAAATTGTAAAAAAAATGTTAATAAATTACATATATAATTTTCCCTTTAAGCAAATGAATTTCCGTAAAAAAACTATTGATTTAGTGTTATATTAAAGTAAATTCCACCTGTTAATGCAAAAGAAATTAACAAGCAATTTGCTACTATTTGGTAGTTCTGATATTGATGCAGATATTCGCTATGCTAGTGGGTTTTGTGCACCAGATCCTATAGTGTATTTGGAACTCAATAACAAGCGTTATATAATTACATCCGTAATGGAAGCAGAGCGAGCTCGTAGAGAAGCTCTACCTGATATTATCGTGATTACTCCTCAAGAATTAGGCTTATGCACTACTAGAAAGTACTCAACAATAGAGTGCATAAAAACGTTAATGCTAAAAAATAAAGTTAAACACGTTGCTATACCGGAAAACTTTCCTGTAGGCATCATGGAAAAAATAAGAAAAAGCAAGATACATATCACAGTACTTAAAAAATCACCATTGCTGGAAAAAAGAGCAATCAAAACTGAAAAAGAAATTGCTTTAATCAGATACTCACAAGAAGTGGCAGTACTAACGTTAGAATATATTCTTAATATTATTAAGCAGTCTAAAATAATGGCAGATGACTCTTTAATGTATAAAGGACAGGTTTTAACATCAGAATTTTTGCGTACGGAAGCTGTTAAATTTATGGCTGACTACCACTGTCATTCTACAAGAACAATAATTGCTTGTGGTAAAGAATCTGCGCAGCCACACTGGATTGGCTACGGAAAACTTTATGCGAATCAACCTATTATTATAGATATCTTTCCGCAAGATGAGCATTCGGGCTATTGGGGCGATCTTACTAGAACGGTTGTAAAAGGCAAAGTGCCGCCTCTATTAAAAGAGATGTATAATGCTGTTGCAGCAGCGCAGAAGCAAGTAATGACTTCTATGGCATCAGGTGTAAGTTGCAAGTATTTACACAACATTGCATCTCAAGTGTTACGTGAACACGGCTTTAAGACTATGCTGATTAATGGCAAAATGCAGGGCTTCATTCATTCCACTGGACACGGTGTGGGGCTTGCCATTCATGAGCATCCAACGCTTGGTAATATTGAGGTAAAATTGGCTAGTGGAAATATTGTTACTGTTGAGCCGGGTCTTTATTATCATCGGATAGGTGGAATACGCATAGAAGATACTGTGCTTGTAACGAATCAAGGTTATAAGATGCTTGCGGCTGCACCATCTTATTTTGTTTTATGATGCTTATATCTTAAGGCATGTTTCGTTCAAGGATAGGATCTGGATCTGCGCCATATCGTAGTGCATTTTGATAATCTGCACGCATTGCTCCTCCTGCGGCTTTACCTTTTAATGCAAGTCTTATCCATGCAAGGTTATAATAAGCTTCGGCAATTTTTGAGTTTATTGAAAGGGCTTTGCGCATTTCGGCTTCAGCTTCGGCAAATTTTCCGCATCCAGCAAAAGCAACGCCGAGTGCCACTCTGATTAAAGGATTAGTAGGGTCTTGCAAAGCTGCTTCCTGGAGAACACCTAAAGCTTGCGCAAAGTTGCCTTCTATACAGTAAGATAGACCACAAAGATATTTCAATTCTGCATCTTTAAGAATATTGCTATTTTTTGAAAGCTCTACAAATTTTCTGCAAGCAAATTTATCTTCAACTCGTATAGATGAACGCAGTGCTCCCTTCAAAATTTCTCCAGAAACTTTATTTTCAAGCACACTGTTATAGAGCGCAAGTGCGCTTACATAATCGCCCGCTCGCTCCGCCTTTCTTGCCTCAACAAGCAATTCTTCTATCCTGTTAAACTCGGCTTCTTTTGATATAGGTTTTACATTTTTTTTTGCAGCGCTTTCTTCTGACGGAGCGGCATAATTATCATCATCATTATCTTCTCTCACTTTTGCCTCTATTCGCCATGGACCTACGATCACTTTATTGTAATTTGTGCCAAAGCCGGCTGGCAGATCTCTTTGAGAGGCAGATTCTTTTTGCGCTGCTTTGATGGGAGGGTTAGTATTATCTTTTGGGTTTAAATTTTTTCTACAATAATCGATTCTGTAAGCCACAAGATCTGGCTGCCAGTCTGGATATTTTTCAGCTATCTGTTGATAGAGCCGTAATGCTTCCATATACATATCTGCAGCATCAGCGTTCAAATTTTTGTTTTTGAGATAATCAGCACTTTTCATTGTCTCATAAGCGGTAAGATACATACGGTGCACTTCGTTATCATTAGCTTGTGTGATATTGATGAACAGCGACAGCATAGCTAGTGCTAACACCACTTTAAAAGAGCCTATCATAATAGAAATACCTTTTTACTGTATTGACTACACCAATCATAATGATATAAAACTACATCTATTAAATATGATTTTGCGAAAAAATCAACAATCAAATGCAGGTACAATTCTCCTCTTAACACTGATTATCTTATCAGCAATTGTCGCTATTGCCATAGAACTACACATTATTGCTCACAATATGATACGAAGAGAACAAACCTCCCTTGATATTACAAAACTGCGATTGCTTGCAGCAGATGCGGTGTTCTTTATGGCGCAAAGATTGGCGCTTGATGAAAATTTTCTATGCGATAGCACAAATGAATTATGGGCTCAGGCCTACAGCAATAATTTCAATGATGGCACAAAAATTATTGCCATAACGATAGATGAGAACCGCTTCTTTGATGTTAACAACCTTGCTATGCAAGCTAATTTTAAAATTTTTCGTCAACCTATTGAAATCCTGATAGATCTTTTTGCTATGAATGGCATAAATAACTCAATAGAACTTGCGCAGAGTGTTCAAGATTGGATAGATATCAATATGGAAGGTTTTAGAGAAAGTTTGTTCTATACAGAACGCTATAGCAATTGTGTTCCACCAAACACCAAAATGGAAAGTCCAGAAGAGTTATCGTTTATTTTTCAAGCTAATAACATTTTGTTTTCAAGGATGCCAGAAGGCTTAACGCTTATTCCCAAACAGGAAATGCAAGCAACCAAAATAAATGTAAACACAGCATCAGAAAAAGTTCTAGCGGCAGTTCTTGGACCATACGCTGCTGATATTATTGTCAATATATCTCGTAGGAGAGAGACTACGCCTATTACTTCTTTAACATCGCTATTGCCGGCAAAAATTGCTTCCGAAGCACAACTGGTATTGGATGTTAAAAGTGATTATTTTTCTATAATAGCTTGTGCTGAACATGGCGAGAAACTTGCAAAAGTGTATGCTCTTTTACATAGAGAACCAACAGGCAATATCAAAATTCTCCGCTGGCTTGAAAGATAAAAAAAAATCTGAGATATTACAAACTACATAAATCAGGCACGTTTAAAGCTCAAAAATTTTTATTTAGTTTTACGCTTCGGAGCAAGATGGATGCACTCTCCGTGCAATGCGTGAGCAGCCTCCATCCAAGCTTCAGAAAGTGTAGGATGAGAATGTATCACTTTTGCAAGCTCTTGTGCTGTCATTTCTGCCTCTATAGCCAGTGCGCCTTCAGCAATTAGTTCAGTGGCATGTGGGCCAACAGCCACTGCTCCAAGCAACCTATCAGTTTCAGCATCAGCTATCCATCTAACAAAGCCCATTGTCTCTCCGATAGTCAGAGCCTTGCCTAGCGCGAGGAATGGAAATTTGCCAACTTTAACATTTTTGTTCGCTTTTTTGGCTTCATCTGCTGTCAAGCCAACAATGCCAATTTCTGGTGTTGTGAATATGCAGGATGGCACATATCGCCTTTTTGTATCCCGCTTGCCGAAAGCAGCTTCAACAGCTCTTATTCCTTGTGCAGTGGCGTAATGAGCCAATTGAATTCCACCAGTCACATCACCAATTGCGTAAATGCCTGCTGCGCTTGTCTGGCAAACTTCATCCACGGTGATGAACCCTTTTTGGTCCACTTTTACTCCAGCGTTGGCAAGTTCAAGACCAGCTGTTTCTGGCACTCTGCCTAGCGCAGCAAGCAAGTAGTCAGCTTGTAGAGTTTCATCTCCAAAAGTTCCACATACTTTGTTGCCATTGATCTGTATATGTTCTAGTGGCTTGCCAGCAAAAATTTTTATATTCAGTTCGTTCTCCATAAAGCGTCGCACTTCGGTGCGAGCATCTTTATCAACGTTAAAGAGAATATCTTCCAATAACTCCACTATTATAACCTTTGTTCCAAGCTGGGCAGCAAGAGAGGCAATTTCGCACCCTATAATTCCACCGCCAAGTACTATCAAGGTTTTTGGCAATTCTTTTAAAGCAAGAAAAGCTTTTGAATCCAGAATGCGTTCATCTTTTGGCAAGAAAGCTGGCATGGCAGACTTTGCGCCTGTGGCTATTATGATGCGTTTGCTTTCAAGCTGGATGTCACGACTTTGGTCAGCAGGCTTGATATTAATGACATTTCTGGATGCAAAAGAAGCCGAGCCTTTATAAAATGCCACTCCATTTGCTTTTAGAAGCTGCTGAATGCCATTACGGAGTTTTTGGACAACTTCATCTTTGCGCTTTGCCATAGTAGAATAATCACAGGCCAGATCCGAACACTTGATGCCATATCGTTCTGCGTGTTTCATTTGGTGGAACAAAGAAGATGAGGCAATTAGAGTTTTAGTGGGAATGCACCCCCAATTCAGGCACGTTCCGCCAGCCTCTTCACGTTCAATTATAGCAACCTTTTTTCCCAGCTGTGCGCCACGTATAGCCGCAGGATATCCACCCGGACCTGCTCCAATTACTATTAAATCATAGTTTTCCATAGTTTTATATCCTCAAGATTAGCTTTGATTTTATTGATAAAACGTGCTGCCATGGCGCCATCTATAACTCTATGATCAGAAGAAAGCGTAATGTTCATTAAGGATCTTACTACTATCTCCTCTTTTTTTACCACAGGAGTTTCAGTCACACTGCTAACAGCCAAAATAGCGCTTTCACCCGGATTAATTATTGCCGTGAAACTATTCACATTCAGCATCCCCATATTTGAAACAGTGAATGTGCCACCTGTCATATCAGCAGGCACCAATTTGCCATCCCGCGCTTTGATAGCAAGCTGTTGAATGGTTTCGTGAAGCTCTGGCATTGGAAGTTTATCGGCATTCCTTATTACAGGAACAACCAGTCCCTCTTTTATATCAACTGCCATCCCTATATTTATTTTTGCTCGGTTAATAATTTTTTTGCCATCTGGAGTAAAACTATTAACAATAGGAAATTCCTTTAATGCCAACGCCACAGCCTTTATGATGAAATCTGTTAAAGAATATGGCTTCTTTTCCTTTTTAAGTTCTTTGCGTAGTTCCATAAGATCGGTTACGTCAACTGCCACTGTAACAAAGAAATGCGGAATTGTAGTAAAGCTTTGTGTTAAACGATGCGCTATTATTTGCCGCATCTTGCTCATTTCTTTGGGCTTTTCGTAAATGGCTTGCTCAATTAATTCAACATCCACTTTGCCTTGTGCCAGATCCTCTGGCGGCAGAGAAAGGATGTCAATTCCTTCCTTAATAGCTAATGCCTTTGCAGCAGGTGTTATACGGAGCTTGTAATAACCTTTTTCTTCGAGATATTTTTTTACATCAGCTTCTGTAACGCGCCCATTTTCTCCGCTGCCATTTATCTTTTCAGGATTTATTGCACACTCCTTTGCAAGCTTGCGAGCTCTTGGTGAAATTGGTTTTCGTCTCAACACAGGTGCTGGTCTGGTAGCGATAGCTTCAGTGCCAGCAATATCTGAACGCTCAATAGTAGCAGCCTGTGCTTCTTCCTTTTTCTGCATAGCCTGTGTCTTTTGCGGCGCAGCTGGCTTACTTGCTATTGCCATATCCTCTTTTGGTGCAACTTTTACTGGTTCTATTTTTGGTATCTCTTCCCCCGGCTGCCCTATTACGGCAACAGGCGAATTAACAGGGACAGTTTCGCCTTCCTTTACCACTATTTTCAAAAGCGTGCCGTCATAGAAACTTTCTATTTCCAGCACAGCTTTGTCGGTTTCTATCTCAAAAATGATTTCTCCCTTTTTTACGGAATCACCTTCTTTTTTATGCCATTTTACCAACGTTGATTCTTCTACAGTCTGCCCGAGCTTTGGCATGATTACTATGTTTGCCATTTTATTTGCTCCCCTATTTTTTTAGAATAACCGCATAGCAGCATTAACGATATCACTAGCCTTTGGAAGGAATGCTTCTTCAAGCACGTAAGATTGTGGCGCAATTCCATCTTTAGCGCCAACTCTTAATACAGGCGCATCAAGGCTATCAAAAGCTTGCTCCATAATTTGCGAGGCAACCTCCGCAGTGAATGACCCAATGTTCACACATTGACTTACAACCACGCATCTGCCTGTTTTTTCAATAGAGCGTAGCACGGTTGCCATATCAAGCGGAATAAGCGACCTCAAATCAATCACTTCAGCTTCTTTGCCCTCTTTAGCAAGTATATCAGCCGCTTTTAGAGCATCATATAAGGCAGGACCCCACGTCACTATTGAAATATCTTTGCCTTCCCGTTTCACATCGGCAACACCAATCGGAACCAAATAGTCATCTTCAGGCACAGGACCTTTAACTCCATAAAGAAGTTGTGATTCCACGAACATAATAGGATTGTTATCACGAATGCAGCTTTTTAGCAGTCCCTTTGCATCGTAAGGCGTGGCAGGATATATAACATACATTCCCGGAATGTGCGCAAAGATGCTTTCTAAAGTTTGTGAGTGTTGTCCACCATATCCCTTGCCACCACCAACCGATGCCCTTATCACCAGCGGCACTTCCACATTTGCTCCAGACATATAATGCCACTTTGCAGCCTGATTGCTGATTTGATCGGAAGCCATTAGCGCAAAGTCCATATACATAAGTTCTACCACAGGGCGCAAACCCACCATTGCGGCTCCTACTGCTGTGCCACAGATGGCGGCCTCGCTAATAGGAGTGTTGAAAACTCTATCTCTACCAAAAGCTTCCAGGAGCCCTTTTGTAACCTTAAATGCGCCGCCATAATCAGCAACATCTTCGCCGTAAAGAATAACGCGGGAATCTCGCAACATTTCCTGCACCAACGCTTCTTTAATGGCGTCTTTGTAGGTTAACTCACCTTTAACACGTTTTATTTGTGGAAGCTCTTTGACTATTTTCGTCTTGTTGTATGGAGCAGGTACATCTTTGCATACGGTGTTAGTATACATATATTTGATTACATCTTCTGGTGAAGGATCAGGTGAATTTGCCGCTTTTACGGCTGCTCTAGCATTCCTTGCGCTAACTTTCTCTTTAAGCATATGGAGCTCTTCAGCTGTGAGAACGCCGGCCTCTAACAGTTCTTTTGAATATGTTTCAATAGGATCAACCGCTTTCCATGCAGCCTCTTCTTCTTTTGTGCGATATTCATTTCTGGGATCTGTGAGTGAGTGTCCATAATATCTATAGGTATCTAGCTCCAGGAGAGCAGGCCCTTTACCTTCTCTGCAAAGCGCAGCCGCTCTTTTTACGGCTTCTCTGACAGCCAGCACGTTCATTCCGTTTACTACTTCGGCATTCATATTGTTATCTGCAAATCCAGCTGCACGCCTTGCTATCTTGGTAATACCAGACACTTCCGTATCAGGTCTGCCTGTCATCCCATAATGGTTGTTTAACACAATGAAAATTATAGGAATGCCAAAAGGCTTTTCTGCCATCTCATTTGTGAATTGATATTGCGCTGCCCAATTTAAGCTTTCCAGCACAACACCATTTCCATAGGCTCCATCGCCAGCAAAGCAACATACCACTCTGCCGTTTTGCAGATATCTACATGCAGTTGCCGCACCTGTGGCTATCGGAACGCCACCGCCAACAATGGCATTTGCTCCAAGATGCCCCAGCGTAAAATCAGCTATGTGCATTCCACCTCCACGCCCTTTACAATAGCCATCTTCTTTGCCAAATAGCTCGGCTATGGTTTTAAAAATGTGATCTTCCAATGCATCTTCAAGCAACGCTTCTTTTGTTGTGGCAGAGGAGCCTGGAACACGTTTTCTTAATTCATCAATACTCATTGCCCTAATTGCGAAACAACCTTTTGCAATGCTATCGCCGTGCCCACGGTGGGTGCTCGTAATGTAATCGGTTGCCATAATACCATAATTTGCGCCAGTTGATGCTGCTTCTTGTCCTATTGAAAGATGTGTTGGCCCACGATAATTAAAATTCGGTAATGGCTCGTAAGCGCCAGCACGCAGTTTAACAATCATCTCTTCAAACTCGCGAATAGCAAGCATATCTTCCAACATTATCAGAGCTTCCTGCTTTGTAATGGTGCCAGCTGCCAGCTCTTCTTTTAGATTCTTCTGATATTGATAACAGGGGATACGGCCACATTCTATAACAGTTGGCTCAAAATTTGGTCTTAAATCGTTAAAAAAATTTGGCATAACGTACTTTTCCTACTTCCTGCTAGCATCAAAATCAATTTCTGCAACAAGCTTACCTTCGGCTATCTCACGCAGTGCTATGTCTTCAAACTCTTCATTTGGATCAGAGACTTTCACCATGGGGCGTTGCCCAGCTATTAGTTGACGCACACGCTTCGAAACCATATTCACTAAAACGGCGGAATTTGGCACACGTTTCTTTGCCGCTTCTAATAAAGCTACATTCATCTTTTACCTCCTTTAAAAAAGGACAAAACTATATATTTTTCTTCTCACAAAGGCAACTTTATTTATCAGCTAAATTTTAAAATGCCAAAATACCTTGGCAAATGAAAACTAGCATTGCCTTCCAGCGATGACCAGGATGCCCAGTGCGGATGTGAACTTTCATCAGCGCACTTATAAAAATTTCCTCGCCACTCTGCACCAGCCTGCATATTCAGCTTGCCTAAATAGGGCTCAAATAAGCTGAAAGGAATAAAATACTCCACTTTCCATGAAACCTCAAATGGCAATTCGGGATACACAACCTCTGGCATAGAATGGTAAATCTGCACAAGCTTGCCAAGTTCCCATGGAACTTGTTCATATTTTTTAAAGCCTTTGCCCGGTACAATCGTGCTATCTTCAATGTAATAAAGCAGCATTGTGCCACCACAGTTTATTTCAAAATTAAAATAGCCTTTATCTGCAAGCGGCTTCACAAAAAATTCCACGCAACTATCTTTACAAACGCTTGCCTGATAATCTGTGCGTAAGCACCTTACATATTTATCATCAACTCTAAAGAAAATGTATATTCCCCTATCATCCCACATCGCTTTTACATATACGTCGGGATGATGATTACTGCTACGTGCAACCCATTGTTCAAGCTTTATAGTATTGGCTTCCGCCCACGGCATACCATCCCATTCGCCTTTTAGTGTAGGTGGCACCTTAGCTCGCTTAATCACATATTCTGGCAACATAGTTTCATTCCTTTCTCGTTGTCATAATAACCTTATTCGGTCAAATAGACGCCTCTTTAATGAACTTGATTATTTGCATCTTCTCGTCATCATTAACTAGCGCATCTTTCCATAAGCTCAATAAAATTTCTTCATCAGAACTTTTCAAATTTTCTGTTCTCTTCAACATTTCTAAAGCTGCAGCAGCTCCTTTAGCATAACATACAGGCTTTATTCCATAAGCAAGTGCCAGCCGCATTGTGCCAATAAGCCTGTCTTCCCAGGCAAGCTTCCTTGCTGGATCGCGCACAACACGCGCCACAGCATCCCTTAAATGCTTGTTCATCATTCGCTCCAATAAATCTCTGGCATATTCGTAATAACCTTGCTCTGTGAATAATCTATCAATCCCTTGATATTTACGAACCAATGCTGCGCCAGATTCCTCAATAAAAGCTTTTCTCGCAAGTCTCATAATCTCTTCATCATCAGCCACATCAGCCATATACTTTACCCCTTTTAAATAAGCTAAATAACCTATCAACGCATGTGTGGCATTGTGTCCATATAACTTTGCCTCTTCAAATGGTAATAAATTTTCCTTCTCCTCAAAAACCTTTATCCCGCGCTCAAAATTAGTTAAAGTAATTTTCGTAATCAAAATCCGATTAAATGCTTCAACTAAAAAACATCGCTTTAGCCCCGGCGCCATAACCTGCAGAGCCTGCTCCCTTATTTGCTCTTCATCATTGACCACTCCGCTCATCTTGCCTATCACAGTGTTTAACACTTGGAAGTTATGAGGCAATTTTGCTTTCTTTGCCTTGCTTAAGCCTTCAAGCTTCTCCATTAAAATTTCAGCTGCATGATTGTGATTCTCGGCCGTATAAATAATCATAGGATGCTCCACTCCCAACTGCTTCCTTAACGCAAGCCCTTCCGTAATTATCAAAGCAGGTGAAGTTTCTTCTCCATTCCCATAAAACGCCACACTCGGCAATGCTGTAGCAACCTCATCAGCATCAGCAATAGCCTTAATCAATAATTCACGATCGTTAGAAATAGTAGGATTTAAAATCTCTATTGGACCTATACTAAAATTCCTTATACCATCTTTAAACGCAACATTCACATTATAATACCCACCGCTCCCTCTAATCGCAGAAACCACATCAGATGCCACTTCTGCAACAACAAGCCTCTTAAAACTCACAGAAAAAAAAGCCTCAAATAAAAAAAGACCTGCCTGAATAGCACCAAAACCAAATCCCACAAACGTTTTACCAGAAGAAGACATAAAAAACGTAAGTGGGCCCGGTAGGACTTGAACCTACGACCAAAGGATTATGAGTCCTCCGCTCTGACCAACTGAGCTACGGGCCCTTTATTGTTTTTTGATTGTTCAAAAAGAAGTACCAAAAATAATAGATCTAAAGCAAAACGCAAGATATTTTTCATTTCATAAAATACTATGATAAAATTCCTCTCTTCCACTTTCTCTCAGTTTCTTTGTAGAGAAAATTTTTTGTCTCATCCTGCAAAAATCCAGCAGCGCAACAGCTTTTTTATTTATGCGGCGATTACTTGTTTTAGACAGGTCTGTATGTGATGATAACGTTTCTTAGAACAAGAGTTTAATTGCGGCAGCCAGTGCCAGCAAGAGAGCCATTTTTTTGAAAAGCTTTTGTGAGATGTATGGCAAAATCCATTTTCCAGCGAATGCTCCGATTATTATGAATGGCACCATAGTGACATTAAAGGCTAGAGTATCTAAAGTTATCATACCGAGCGCAAGAAAGATGGGGAACTTGATGAGATTAAATATGCAAAAATACCACGCGGCTGTTCCCATAAAGTCATCTTTACCAAGGCCGATGGAGATAAGATAGATATTCATTATTGGACCAGCCACATTTCCAAAAGTTGTGGCAAAACCTGCAAGTGTTCCCATAACAAAGGCAAAAGCCGTTGTGTGAGGCACATCTTTCCATAAACCGAAAAATGAACGGATCCACTCCAACGCCACAAGTATAATAATAAGTATGGCAAGAAGAGGTTGAAGCTCTTTGCTATCAAGATTATTAAGAGCAATGGCTCCGCTAATTATTCCGAGAATAACATAGGGGAAAAGCTTCCAGAGTTTGTCCCAGCGTGCATTTCTTCTATAGAAAGCCACAGCAAATACGTCAGCTGCTATTAGCATTGGCAGAGTTGCTCCAACTGATAGTTTTGCTGGGAAAGCCATCATTAGGAGTGGCACTGCAAGGATTCCAATGCCCGGTATTCCGGTTTTGGCAAGTCCAACAATGAATGCTGCTACTATTCCACATATCCAGGGGATTATGCCTTCATACATAGTTTACAATCCAAAATAAGATATTACTAAATAAGTTATTGGGACAGTTAATATGCTTAAAAGAGTTGAATAAAAAATAGATTTTGCAGCAAGTTCGCTATCTTGATTATAACGCTCGGTGATGATGCTGCAACTTATAGCAACAGGCATAAGAGCGATAAGATATAGCGTCATACGTTGAACGTGTGGGATATAAAACCCAAGTAAGGTAATAATATAAATGAGCAAGATGGTTATTAGCGGAGCAAGAATTAATCTGCCTGTGATGACAAGCCATACTTCTTTTGAGGCACGCAAAGAGGTAAAGTGTAGAGCTCCTAGCTGAATGCCTGTAATAAGCAATGAAAGAGGAATCGTTAAGCTACCGAGCATGCTTAATGCCTGCGTAAGGATTGAAGCGCTTTTGAAAAGTAATCCAGCATTATGGAAGTTGGCATTTTCAAGATTATTAGCATCTTTCCATAGAACAGCGATCAAGACACCAGCAAAAGTTGCGATTAGTCCGGGATTAATCAGTATTTCTTTCAAGCTACGCCAGTCTGGTTTGGTTCCTTTCAACGTCCATATTCCAACACTCCATAGCATTATTTGGCAGCCGACATTTGTTAAAAGAATCATTTTTATGCCTTCTGCACCAAAGAGTCCTTCAACTATAGGCAAGGGCAAATAGATCCAATTAAAAACCATAATTAAGAAGTTTACAACGGAGCGTTTTTCCTCTTTGCAGAAGAATAGAGTAATTACTATTGCCACGAGGAGTGCCGTTATCATTACAAACATTGCCAGGAGAGGCATATACCAGAGCTCTTTTAGAGCAGATACGTTAATAGTTTTCAGCATTTGTGTGAAAACAAGCGATGGATAAATCACATCAACCAGCAGGGCGCTAACACTTTGTGCTGCCCCACTATTTAAATATCCGCGTTTTCTAAATATGAAACCTAATGATATCAGAACGAACATCACCAAAATTTTTTCCAGAACTATCCAAAAATTTTCCATAAAGTTAGTATTTTCATCCCTTTCTATATCTGATTACTCATTATAACAATCCTCACCAATAAGAGGTGGAGTAAAAGGTTTTTTATTGTAATAACACACCTTCCACAAAAAAAGACCGTATGGCGGAGCAGTTGGAACACGTGCGGTGCGTTCTTTTGATAGTAATATTTCTTTTGCTGCCTGTGGTGTTTCCTCACCGAGCCCCACACGAATAAGGTATCCAACTATACTCCGTACCATTTTATAGAGAAAACCGTTGCTCTGTGCGCGTATGATAACTTCTTCTCCTTTTTTGCTTACGGTAAGTAAATATAAAGTGCGCACCTTGCAGGGCACAGGGCGTAAGGGATTGGCTATGAATGACGAAAAATCGTGAGTGCCTTTAAGATAAGTAGCTGCGCGTTGCATAGCTCCGATTGAAAGCTTTTTGGGGATGTGCAATCTATATCTCCATAAAAATGGTGGAACAACGTTACCATTCCATATAAAATAGCGATATTCTTTTTTTGAAACGTTTTTTCTAGCATGGAAATCGTCTGAAACTTTTCGCACTGAGAGCACTCTAATTGCTGGAGGTAATCTTGCATTCAGCGCTTTTTGAATGGAATTTGCCTTCATTCTCGTAATGATATCAGCATGCGCAACCTGTGCTTTTGCGTGAACGCCTTGATCAGTTCTACCGCTCCCATAAATGGAAATTTTATGGCCAAAAATTTCCTCTAGTTTTTCTTCAAGAACGCCTTGGATGGTAGGACGATCTTTCTGCAGTTGCCAACCAGCATAATCAAATCCATCATAGGCTATCACAAATTTAAAGCGTTTTGGTTTTAAAATGAAACTTCCCATAATTTAACCTTTGAAGCCCTCTTTATATGTTAATTTATTTTTATTGCAAACTTTAAAAATACTGTTGGAACGGGAGGATCATGCAATGGGGGGGTACATGTTATCATAGATGTTAGGGGTTGTCTGGCAATGGTATTGGAGGAATTGGTCAATGATGATAGGGGGAGAAAGCAATCTACTTTTTGAAGTAGTGTTTTTGTAGTATTTGGGCAGGGGTTTTATAGTGTTTATAGGAGTTTTTTTTAAAGAAGTTGAAGTTAATGAGGTTAGTAGCGACTTTATTGATGAAATTTTGCTTTGTTCATCTGGTTGGCAGCGCAGGTATGGACATCAATCTTCACAAAAACGTTGGCCTTGTTATTGGCTTTGATTATGGCAAGGTGTTTAGCAGAGGTAATGTTAAGTTCGGCAACACGAAAGAGGATTTTAATGCAGATTTCACCTTCTGGCAGGTAAGCTCTGGCCTAAAATTCTATTTTTAACAAAGGCAGGATCTTTTTTGTGCAATAAGAGAAAATAGATGATTTGGCTGATTTCCGAAAGATTGCCAATAGTGTTAAGGATATTGTAATAGTTCAAAGGATTTTTAAGAGACCAATCAGCCAAAAGAGGAGCTTTATTGCGTACATAATAAGAAATTTCTACTTTATTTTCCAGCTTCTGTGGCTCGGTGTCTGTGGTGGAGGGGTGTTACAAGCTTTTGCTAAATTTCCTTTTGGCGTTTGATTACGCATAAATGCTTGAAATGAA
>CAZBHO010000028.1:0-10258 GCA_964491945.1 uncultured Verrucomicrobiota bacterium
TTCTAATTCAATTGTTTTTATTTGAACAACCTTTAATCCCCTTATTCTAACAATTTCTACTGTACCATCAAGTGCGTAAACTTTTCCACTATAAAAAAATTTTTTCTTTACAGAATAAAATAAAAAGGATTTAATCTACATCAACGTTTTTAAAAAAGGAGGTTTATAAATAATGGCAAGAGTATTTAATTTTAATGCAGGACCTGCAACACTTCCATTAGAAGTTCTATTAGAAGCAAAGGCGGAATTTGAGGATTTCAAGGGAACGGGGATGTCCATAATAGAGCACAGTCATCGTGGTAAAGAATATGATGCTGTGCATCAAGAAGCCATTGCAAATTATAAAAAATTGTTTGGCTGCACGGATGAATATGAAGTGCTTTTTGTGGCTGGTGGTGCAAGTATGCAATTCGCTATGGTGCCGCTCAATTTGTTAGGACCGGGTAAAGTGGCAGATTACATCAATTCTGGCGCATGGGCGAACAAGGCCATTAAGGAAGCAAAACTTGTTGGTAAAGTTAATGTTATTGCCGATTGCAGCAAGGAAATTCCCACTAGAGTGCCATCTATTAGTGAATTGAATTTTTCGGAAGGCGCTGCTTATGTGCATTTGACATCAAACGAGACAATTTCTGGCGCTCAATGGAAAGAATTTCCAAAAACTAAAGCGCCATTAGTGGCAGATATGTCTTCTGATATTCTTTCGCGTCCATTTGATTTAAAGCAATTTTCTTTAATTTATGCCGGAGCTCAGAAGAATCTAGGACCATCAGGAATAGCAATAGTGGTTATTCGTAAAGATCTTGCTGAACAGGTTCCTGACAATGTTCCGACTATCCTGCGTTATAAAACATTTATAGAAGAAAATTCTCTGTATAACACGCCACCGACTTTCAGCATTTATATAATGATGCTTGTTTCGCGTTGGTTATTAAGGGAAGGTTTAGAAAATATCTATAAACGCAATGAGGAAAAAGCAGCAAAACTCTATGCTGAAATTGATAGGACTGGTTTCTACCGTGGCACGGCAGTTAAGGAATATCGCTCCAATATGAACGTAACTTTCCGATTGCCAACCGAAGCTTTAGAAGAACAATTCGTTAAAGAAGCTTCAAAAGCTGGTTTAAAGGGGCTTAAAGGACATCGCTCCGTTGGTGGATTAAGAGCTTCAATTTATAATGCTTTTCCTATGGAAGGCGTGGATGCTCTGATTGCTTTTATGCGGGAATTTGAGAGAAAAAATGGATAAAAAGGGTGTCCTAAATATCTTTTTTAAAATGGGTTATTATCTGGCAATGTGTTTATGCGTGGGGTTTCTGGCTTTTGCATCGTGTTCTAGTTTTGTTTCAAGCACGGCATATCAAAAACCGATAGAGCATTCCTTCGTCGTCAAAGCCAGTATAGCAGGATGGCAGGATAGTGGAATCAAGGTAAAAAAGAATCAAGTTATATCCTGTTATGCTGAAGGCAAGTGGGGAGATTATTTTGGAATGTATGGGCCCGATGGTAATTCTGAAAATATAAAGACACATCACGGTGTGAGTGCCCCTGCGTATTCGCTTCTTATGCGAGTAAGTAATGATACAAACGTGGTATGGGCTATAGGAAGATCAACAAGCATTGTTACAAAAACTTCTGGCACATTGTTTTTTAGAAGCAACACATCACTTACAAATGGGCTAAATGGCCAGGTAAAAGTCTATTGCTCTGTGGCAGATGATGATGATGGTGATGGTTTATCAAATTATGAAGAAGTATATATCTGGAAAACGGACCCGCATTCCATAGATACAGATGGCAATGGTTTTTCTGACTATGAAGATGTGATGGAACGCAGGAAAGTTTTGGGTCTCTTTTACTAATTTAAAGGATACGTTGATCTTGTGGATTTTTTTTGAAATAGACAAGAATATAAAATATAGAACTTTATCAGAAGGGGCAAATGATAAGAATGTGATTTAAGTAAGAGTGAAGTGCGGCATAAATCTTCCTAAATAACACGTTAAGGTGGAAATTGTAAAAGGTCTCTTATAAGAGAATAATTTTTTATCGCAACTTAATCCAGCCGATAGTAGAGTTATTATGAGTGAAGTTGTAGTCAGAAATGATTAAAAAGCTTTTTGAGGTCAACCTATTAGCCATCAATATGATAATTGTTTTTGGCTAAGGTAAGCTGCGTTTTGAGCAAGTTGCAGTTAAATAAAAAGAGCCGTGCCCTGTATCAAACAGGACACGGCTATAGATAAAATTTTGATTTTCTAATTATTCTAGCCTATGAGGATATGTTGCATCTGTGCCCATTACTGTGCAGCTTGGGGCAGTTCCGATAGGATTGACATTATAATCTGCAGCAGAACGTGCAATCGTTGCTTTCGCTTCTGTACTGGCAGAAGCAGGACAATATGGAGGAAGTTTAATATATCCTGTTGCCTGTCCTACCAAGTTACTAAATGCTTCATCATCACTTGTCCATGCCCAGCCATTGGTTCTGCCAACCTCAAGGGCGTATTGATCTTTTGCAGATTCTATCTGCCTTAAGCCATTTATGCATGAATTTTTCTGAGATGTTGCTCTTGCCTTCATAAAAGAAGGAATTGCAATCGCTGCCAGTAATCCTATGATTGCAACCACGATCATAATTTCAACTAATGTAAAACCTTTTTTCATTTTTTAAGTTCCTTTCTCTTTCTTTGTGTTTGACTCTATTTGTTTGATTTTTATTAATCCTAACAACTTTGCTTCCTAGTTATTTTGCAGTCCTATCACCTCCTTACAATTCTTTATAGATTTTTCTGTTATTCACAGAACTATGTTGGAGCAATATGCATACCATTTTGTCTTTTATAAAGTCAATAATTTTTTAGTTTTTTTTATAACACGTTGACTATTACATATTACTGGTTCTCATAAATGAAATCCAAGAAATTAAAAACCTCAACAAACAAGGTTTGACTTTTATATTTTTTATCATTTATTAGAAAATGATAAACTATTCTTTTTCAGGCAATTTCCTATATAACGTAGCCAAACTTATCCTCAATGCTTTAGCTGCCTTCTGCTTGTCACCATCAGAATACTTCAAAACCTGCGAAAGATATTCCTTCTCCTTTGCACGTAAAAACGCCTTCAACGATTTACCTCTGAAATCATTCTGCATTGCAATGGCTCCAGAACCGGCTTCTAATATCTTTGGCGGCAGACAATCTTTCGTAATATTTCCACCTTTTGCAAAGGTAATAGCGTGTTTTAGCGCATTTTCCAGTTCTCTAACATTGCCTGGCCACGAATACTGCTCAAGAATTTTCAATACTTCCGGCTCTATCTTTGGGAGCTCTTTATCTTTGCCAACTTCTTTTTTAAGTATATGATAAACCAGTGGCAGGATATCTTCTGTTCTTTCACGCAATGGCTTAATTTCAATAGAAATCACGCTCAATCTATAGTAAAGATCTTCTCTAAATTTTCCTTCTTCTATCAAACGTTCTAATCTGGCATTTGTGGCAGCAAGCACCCGCACATCAACCTGAACTGTATCATTGCTTCCAACTCTTCTAATCTCCTTATCCTGTAAAACTCTCAATAATTTTGCCTGAATAGAAAGCGGCATAGAATCTATTTCATCAAGAAAGATGGTGCCATGATTGGCGGCTTCAAATAATCCTTCCTTATCTGAGGTTGCGCCAGTGAAAGAGCCTTTAACGTGCCCAAAAAGCTCTGATTCAAGAAGAGGCTCTGGCAGAGCAGCACAGTTAATTGGGAGAAATTTTTTGTTTTTTCTATTGCTATGATTGTGAATAGCTCTGGCAATTAACTCCTTACCTGTGCCACTTTCTCCATAAATTAAAACTGTTGTATCAGTAGGAGCAACCCTTTCAACCATTTCACAAACATTTTTCATTGAGCGGCTTTCGGCAACTATGTTTTCAAGTCGGTAATGTTCTCCCAGCTGTGCCTTAAGAGCCACATTTTCTGTCATTGCCCTATTATACTCCAGCGCACGCTGTACAGTAATAAGCAATTCATCAACTTTAAACGGCTTTGTAATATAATCAAAAGCGCCAAGTTTCAAAGCTTCCACCGCAGTTTCCACTGTGCCATATCCAGTTATCATTAATGTTGCCATATTAGGCTGTTTTTCACGGGCGGTCTTAAGAAGCGTCATCCCATCCACAGGCCTCATCCTTATATCTGATATCATCAAATCAAACTTTTCTTTCCCAAGCAATTCTGAAGCCTTTTCTCCGTTATCGATAGGCACAACCTCATATCCTTCTGCTTTAAGAAGGACAGTTAGCACGCTTAGTATACTTGCTTCATCGTCCACTAATAATATTCTTGCCATAATGAAATACCCTTTTTAAAAGTAAAGATAATGATACTTGCACATCTCAAAAAGTAAAGCGGATTTTATTCGTTTATATTTATATGCTAAAAATTCAAATTAACGTTTGTTGTTTTTATACCACAGTGACTTTTTTTTGCAACTATCTTTTTCTTAAAAATGAAAAAAATAACTTGAAGTGTTTTTGTGCTTTTGATAAAAGAAGTAAGAAAAATGTATGGTTTTTTTAAGGTTTTAGCTTTGCTTATTAAAAAGGTATGATATATGCTGTGTAAAAGGTAAGGTTTAGTGTGTTCAGAATAGGTGAAGATTTGTTGGTTATGCCAACTACCTTCACTCAATTACATGCTTCGGAAGTGCTATTATGAAAAAAGGATTTACATTGGTAGAAATGATAGTTGCAAGTGTGCTGCTCCTAATGGCATTGAGTGCGCTTCTATTTGGCTTTGTGCAATCGCAAAGGGCAACCAAAACTGCGCAAAGTGAAAGGACTGCCTTACGGATAGCTCGCAACCAAATTGAAAGATTGCAAGTTAGCAACTATTATCTTGTAAAATCATATACCAACATACAGGATGGCTACAGAGTTGAAGTAAGTGTTTGGAGCAACCGTTTTATGACAAATCCGTTTGGTGTTTCCGTTGTGAAAGATATAAATGTAACCGTAAAATGGGTGCCACCAAAAAGCGCCATAACATCATCAGTGATGTTATCTGCTTCTGTTTCAGAGGAATTACATCAATGAAAAAACAGAATACAACGTCAGCAATCAGAGCATTCACTCTTGTTGAGCTGATGGTGGCGCTTGCTATTTTTTCTATTCTGATGGCGGGGGCAGTGGGGGTTTTTACAATGTGTCAAAGGTTATGGCACACAATATCGCTTGATATAGAAACCTCGCAGATAGCCAATATTGCGGTAGAACGAATAATTTATGGAATGGGCACAAATGGCGGGATAAGAGCTGCAAGTTGGTTTAAAGTGGAAACTAATTTTGGTGGACATCCAGCCGTAAATCCTCCGAAATACTGGGAAGATTTGTCTGCTCCAATTCCAAAAGCGTCTAATCCTAATTATTATTTACATAAAGGCTGCAGCTATCCTTATGATGGCAGCTGGCGGTTGACTTACTCAAATTCTTATGAAGGTGCTAAATATGTTGATTACAACGGCACGAACCGAATGCTGATATTTTGGGGCAATACACCGCCTGATAGTTATTCAACTAATGTTGAGGATAGGCTACTTATAGCTAATTATATAGCGAAAGCATCTGTTGTTTCTAACATACGAGGATGCACAATTTCAGTAACGGTTCTTAAAAAGAGAGGAGACAAAGTTTCAACCAACACTGTCTCATCTTTTGTAAAATTCAGAAATGCTTGGGCAAAATAGCAGGAAAGGAGATGCGCTATGAAAACATACAGGCAAAACGGAATGATATTGGTAACGGTGGTGTGTTTCACCGCAGTGCTTTCTGTGCTGGCTCTTGGTATATTTACAGAAAGCGTTTCGCAAATCAGGCAGACGAAGCGGCAGACTGATATTGAGAGAGCCTTCTTTGTTGCTGAAGCTGGTGTTGAGCGCGCAGCAAGCTATGTTAGGCGTGGTGGTGTAACTCCAACAAACCTGCAAGGCACAATCAGCAATACACAGTATTCAGGGACATTTAAGGTTTCAATTATTCAGACACCAGACCCTACGGAAAATCCAGTTTTGGTTTCTGCGCAAGGTGGAATTAATATTAATCCAAATAACAGCCCACAACATCAATTTGTTATGATAACGGCTGATGGACAAACTTTCACCAGAGATGATCTGCAATCTACCTTACAGGATTACAACGGCCAGGCATTTTTCTTGCACGTAAAGCCAAGAGGCAACTCTGATCAAACCATTATAGTAGATGGTGCACCATACACGCTGGACAAAAACAAAGCCTACACTTTTCAGGGAGGTCCTTTCGCTGTGTCTCTTACAAATGATAGCCGCGCCACTAATGGACTGGCAATGGGCAAGTGGTGGATTTATTTGAACGGCAGTAACATAAAGATAGGTGATGATAGTGATGTGATTGGTGGCATAGAAAATTATATGCTGTTTTCGGTTGGCACAGTTGGCAATGCCAGAAAAGCAATTACTGTTGAAGGACTTCGTGAACAAAGCTGGGCAAGATATGCTTTGTGGTATGATAATGGTCCTGGTAATATATGGATAAAAGAGGGAGAAGTGTTTAATGGACCAGTGCATGCAAACACATGGATCTATTTAAGGGGAGATCCGATTTTTAACGCTTTGATCTCCACAATTAAAAACAACTGGGGCTCTGGCAGCGATACAAGCGCAGTATCTTTCAATGCTGGATATTTATTTAATGCTCAATCTCAAGCGGTTGCAGCAATAAGCCTTACTCAACTTTATAGTGTGGCTGCAATGACTGTTACTGGTGAAACAAAAATCACTTTTCTTACCAATCAAATGACTATAGTCAACAAACGCATTCCTTCAGTAAGCTGGGAGACCAATACCATTGATATTCCATCAAACGGACTTCTTTATGTACAGTCGTATAGTCAGGGCAATACAAAAAGCACTGGCATTGTTTATTTGGCTGGGACAATTGGGGCAAGACTGACCGTAGTGGCAGATTGGGATATAGTGATTACCAATCATGTACGTTATACTGCCGATCCATCAACTAATGATAGCGCCGATGATGCATTAGGGTTAATTGCTGGTAGAGATATTATGATAGATACCTGCACCCCCAGCAATCTCAACATCTATGCCCACTTAATAGCAACAGGATTAGCAACACCTTCTCAAAACACGGATGGAAGTTTCTATGTGAAAAACTATGATACTCGTCCTGTGGCAGGGGCGCTGACTGTTTATGGTGGTATAGTGCAAAATTATAGAGGAGCTGTTGGCACTTTTTATGGTGATGGCACACAAGCTAGCGGCTATTACAAAAACTATGCTTTTGATCAACGTTTTGCTGATGAACCACCGCCATACTATCCAACACTTTCAAACGCTTATGTTTGGCTGGTGTGGCGCGATAAATAAAAACTATGAAGAATCGCCTTACAATTATAATAGGAGTTGCTGCTCTCCTGATAGTAGGAGCTGCGGTTCTGGGCTATTATCTTGGCTTGCAAGAATATAGCGATGCTGAACAGGTGGCTCAAGGTAAAGCAGGAACTGGCGCACGAGAAGAGTTAAAGGTTGAACTGGCTCCTAATGGTATGCCAATGGATTTATATCTTGAAGAGCAAGAAAAAGTTAAAAAAGAATCATCCCAGCCAATTCACTCTCTTCCTGCAACACAGCCCAAAAAAAGCTTAAATATACTAACAGATGTAAAAACAATTATCGCTAGAGAAGAAATGCATAAAGAACGAGTTAAAGAGCTAAAAAAAATTGCAGAAGAAGCCCCTGATTCTCCGCAAGCTATATCTAAGGAAAGTATAAAGCGAATGGAAGAACAGGGGCTATCTGAACAGTGAACAATAGGATGGCGAAATGGCAAACGGAAAAACATATAAAAATTTTGCTTTAACCACGAAAGCTGGAATGACACTTGTTGAAGTGCTGATTGCCAGTATGATTATCGTCATTTTCTGTTCAGGTTTTTTCCTTGCATTAGTAAGTTCTCTTAAATCGCAATGGGTTGCCTCAAACTATTATAAAGCGATGAACCTTGCAAAAAATCGTATTCAACATGCAAGAACGGTTGATTTTTACACATTGCCTCTTATGGAAGAAAGCAATGTGCGCGTGGATGAGGAGGGCAATCTTTCCATAACAGGAAATTATATACGCAACACAATCGTAAACACCAATGTTATTCCAGATTTGCTTTATGAGATTACTGTCCAAATAAAATATCCCGGCATTGGTGGAAAAATCACAGAAACCCCGTTGCAGATTTCCACAATGATAGCGAAAGGAATGCAATAATGCCATTCTGTTTTACAAATCAAACTTCTTTAGCGTGTATACCGAAAAAACGCCTGGACGCTTTTACACTGGTTGAAGTGCTTATTGCGGTGCTTATTAGCGGATTTGTTATTGCAGCTTCGCTTTCATCTTTTATTTACGGATTGAAAGCATGGAAATCGGCTTCCATACAATCTGAGTTACAGATGGATTTAGAAAGATCCATTGGACACATAAGAAAAGATTTAAGACTTTCCAGTGTCGGGATAGGTCTTATGTCTTTTTATCCAACCAATGCAACAGAATATACTGCCATAAGTTTCCCTCTAGCCACACCTACTACAAACGGCTTACTTCCGCGAAACAGTCAGGGCAAAATTTTGTGGGATAAAACAGTAATTTATCATATTAGACCGGGCACGCCCGATGAATTACGGCGAACTGTTTTTTTAAACCGTAGCACGAATGCAACACCATCAGATTTTTATAATCAATTAAAAGCTGTGGTTGAATCCACCAGCGATGCCGCTATTCAAGCTGCTGCACTTGCAGGTGAAACTGGCACAACGGAAGTGATTTTTAAGAATCTGGTTCGGATGACAATTCAGCCACCAGTCAACCAATTTGATGGATATGCCCCCACAAACACGAAGGCAAAAACTGTTAATCTTGGAAGCATTGTTCTCAAGAAAGGGTTCCACGAACTAACATTTACTGTAAAAGGCAAAAACGCCAATAGTACAGGCTACAAGGTGGGTATAGATAAATTTCAGTTAAGTTACAGTGGGAGCCCCAGAGAAGGCGAAACATATGTGCTGCCTAACACCCATCCAACAACGGATTTCTTTTCTTATTCAAACAGCGGCGGCAGTGTAATCGCAGAAGATATGTCAATTTATGGAAGCAAATGGAGCGGAAATTGTCAATTGACCTTTATTGCCAGCGCACCAGACCAATCAATTACTTTTAAGGTTTATAATGACCTCTGGTGCGATGCAAATTTTGATGCACCTGCTCCAACCATAGTATCAAATGTTATTCGTAAATGGGAGACGCTTTTTAGCGGATATGCGCCTAACATTCCTGACATTGTTATTGTAATGGATAGTGGAATAAACTGGATGGCAGAGTGGTGCACGGATGGTTCATCGCAGAATTTTTCAATACCAGTGAATGCTTCTGTGGTAAATGTAATTGCAGGAGGCACGAACTTGACATCCGCAAATAGATTAAATGGCGTGTGGGCCCGCTTTAAGTTTTCGGCAGGAACAAATGGCAATTTGTTTATCAACAATCCATGGATAGGCATCCAATCATCCGACGCCAATCCAATTTCTGGCAGCCAGCTCGCCATAACATTTGGCGGCTTGCCGCGCAAAAAAATACTTGCTGGCACTGAAGAATGGAGCGATTGGATAAATTTTACAAACAGTATAGACTTAAACTACCTGGTAGGTTTCACGCTTCAATCAGATAGCGAAATTTTTAATAATGCAAAAGTGTGGAAATTAAGTTCCGGCTTGCCTCTTGCCTATATAGATGCTTCACCAACCAATGCAATAATAGGATTATCGGCGATGGAAGTGCGATATCCTGATAGAGGGATATATCGCTCTGGTATATTTGATACGCATGTGGCTAATCCAAGTTTCAAAACATTGCGATGGACACATCTTGAAAATTTCCCCGCTGGCGATATAGATATAAGAGTGCGATCTGGCGACCTGCCTGATTTAAGCGATGCAGGAGCGTGGCTGCCTGCAGGCTCATATTTCCAGAATTGTCTAAACAATAGTATAATTGGACTTGCTAGCGCAAATGGCTCTGCTGGAAGATACATTCAATACGAAGCATTGTTTACAACAGATGGCGATCCACCGCAACCACATTCAGCTCACACAAACACGGCTTATTTAAGAGATGTAACCATTGATTGGGACCCACCAACAGGACTTGTTGATCTGCTTGTTGATT
>CAZBHO010000028.1:10268-14920 GCA_964491945.1 uncultured Verrucomicrobiota bacterium
AAAGGGACCTGATTACGGAATAGTTTATGCCACTGTTGATGGAGAGCCCCTCATAAAGGGCATAGTGGTGGATCTTGAGATTTTTAAGACAGGCCCTTACGGAACTAATACAGTTTCAGGTAGCTTTGAAATATGCCCACTCAACACAGGCAAATAAAGAAGAAAGGAGGTGCCAAATGAAAACCATCAATACAAAAAACAACAGCGGACAAAATGTCCTCTTTAAAAACGAAGAAGGTTCTATCTTAATACTTGTTGTTTGTGTGGCTTTTTTTCTTATGATAGCAGGGCTTGCACTTGCTATTATGTCGGCTCAGGCAACTCATACATCCAGAAGGTTAGCCACACAAGCCCAGAGTCTTGCGCTTGCCGAAAGAGGCGTAGCCGATATGGTTGCAAGATTAAGCACAAATTACTATTATTGGATGAGCAATAGCTTTACCGAAACAGTGCCTGATGGCTTTTATACGGTGCGCTGTTCTGTTATGACGAACAACAACGTTATAATTACTAGCGACGCAGTCTATCGTGGCATCTCCAACACAACAGTAATGGAATTATTAGGAACATCCTTGCAACAGAACAATAGGTTGCTTGGATTAGGTGGCGCAGTCCTCTCGGATGGTGTAATAGGATTTAGAACGGCAGCATTCACAATGCATGGCAATATCCATGGCAATCAAAACATAACATCAGCCAGTGGTGCGCAGAATGGCACAATAAACGGCATAGTAAGTGCAGTTGGTGTGATTGGCAACTTGAATGCCACAGGTGGGCTAGTTCCTTCAGCGCCATATCGCGATATTCCAGAATTCAATTTTGATAGTTATAGGCAGCTCGCAATTGATGCAGGCAGATATTACAATGGCGATCAATCGTTTTCTGGCACAATTGATACAGGGACAAATTTTGTGATTTATGTGAATGGCAACGTAACAATAAGCCAGCAAAGCTCAATGTGTGGAACACTTGTGGCAAACGGCAATATAACAATCAATAATCATTTTACGCATACTCAAGCATACTCTAATAGACCAGCGCTCCTGGCAACAGGCTCAATTGATATTCAAAACCATCAGTATTACGAAGGCTGCATCTATGCAGGTGTGAATGTTTCTATCCAAAACCACGTAACGCTTTCAAATTGCACCGTTATCGCCAGAGGCATCGTCTCAATCCAAAACAATGTCACAATATATGCAGCAACAGTTTATCCAGCGTGGGATCCATTCAATCCAGAAGTGCCTCCTGAAGTTATAGTTGGCGGCTGGCTCAAATGAAAATCGTATAAGGTGATAAAAAACGCTAATGTGATAGTGGAAAGAGCAAAGCTTACTCTTCTTTCTCTATACGCAACGCAGGCAATCTCCTTGCCTTATACCAGCGCATAGCGAGACAATCCAGAATGCCGCGCCACATCCTGTTACCAACACCATATTTTGATTTGCCTGCCACACGTGGTCTATGATTGATATAGATTTCTTTAATTCTAAAGCCTTGCCACTTTAGAATAGTAGGCAAAAAGCGATGCATTCCGTTAAACACAAAAAGTTCTATTAGAGCCCTCTTCCTGATTAGACGATAAGTGCATCCCGCATCAGAGATGTTATCTCCTGTGATAAAATTCCTGAACTTATTAGCAACTTTTGAACTTATCCTTTTTATAACAGAATCTTCTCTTTTGCGTCGTATACCACAGACCACATCAATCTCATCAGTGAGTGCTTCAATAAAAAGCGGTATGTCAGCAGGATCATTTTGTAAATCGGCATCCATTGTTAAAATCATTTCACCTCTGGCAACTTTAAATCCGGTGGCTTCAGCAGCGCTTTCTCCACAATTTATAGAGTGTGTAATGACGCGCAAAAATGGATATTTCTCCTTTAGCTTTTGAAGTATTGCAAGACTATTATCGGTGCTCTTATCATTCACACATATTACTTCATACCGCATATTCTGTTTATCCAAACAAGGAACCAATTCTTTCAAAAGCGCTTCAAGATTATCTTCTTCGTTAAAAACTGGAATTACTACAGAAATATCTATTTTTTGCTCCATATATAAACCTACATATCTTTTTTCATTGAAAAAATTTTTTTATTCTATCTGCAACCTGCTTTATCTCTTGAGCCGTTATTCCCGGAAAAAGTGGCAAAGAGATCGTGTGATCACAAAGCCTCTCCGCTTCCGGAAATGAACCCCTGCCTAACTCAAGATGTTGATATGCCTTCAAAAGATTTAGCGACATAGGATAATGTATCCCTGTCTCTATGCCCTCCGCTTTTAGAAATGCTTGCAATGCGTTTCTATCTGGCACACAAATCTGGAAAATATGAAAAACCGCTTCCGTTTCAGGCAGAGGATAAAGCATTTTAACCTCTTCTACGTCTTTTAAGAGCTCGTAATAAAGCTCTGCAGCCTGTCTTCTTGCCTTATTCCAATCATCAAGTTCATCAAGACATATTGAAAGCATAGCAGCTTGTATTGCATCGAGCCTACTGTTGATGCCTTCAAACTCGTGGTCATATTTGCTTTCGCGCCCATGATTAGAAAACATTCGCGCCTTCTTTAAAACATTCTTATCCCGTGCCCATATCGCTCCACCATCGCCAAATCCCCCCAACGTTTTTGAAGGGAAAAAGCTAAACACGCTGCCATCCCCAATTGTTCCAACTTTCCTGCCTTTATAAACTGCGCCCTGCGCCTGAGCGCAATCTTCTATAACAAGCAACGAATGCCTACGCGCAATATCTATAATACTATCCATTTCAGCACACATCCCATATAGATGGACAGGAATTATTGCCTTTGTTTTAGCAGTTATTTTTTTCTCAATTAAAGTATGGTCTATATTTGGAGAATTTTTGCAAATATCACAAAAAACCACCTTCGCGCCCGTAAGCGAAATGGCTTCTGCTGTGGCTATTGCTGTGTGAACGGTCGTTATAACCTCATCGCCAACGCCAATCCCGAAACTCTTCAAAAGCGCAAAAAGCCCTGAAGTGGCGCAGGCAACAGAACATATCTCATCAACACCAAGCCAGTTAGCCATTTTATTCTCAAAATTTTTAACTTCTGCCCCTCCTATATAAATTTCAGAGTCTATTACTCTTATGGCAGATTCCTTAAGCTTACCCTTAATTTTTGAATGCTGCCTGTTTAAATCCACAAAAGGTATTTTTTTCATATTTATTTATCTCCAGCCAAAAAAGCGGATAAAAGTTAAAATAAAACACCACACATTGCAACCTTCTTTTTTGCGAAAAATAGATTCTGTTAAAAGGATAAAAGACACATCTTGTGAAACGTTTCATCTTATCTGAGGTGGTTGCGTTGGTGGAATTTTGGAACAAAAAAACTTAACCACAGAGGAGTTGAGAGTTTTATGGAGAAGAAGCAAGGAGACAAAAAATTTTACCACAGAGAGCACAGAGGATACAGAGAGGAGGAAAAGAAATAGAATACTCTCATTTTTGCCATAATACATACTTATTAATTATCTCTTTAAATTGATTTTTACTTTATGTCTTTCTCTGTGGTGAGCTTTTGCGTCATCTGGCTTCTTCTCCATAAAACTCTCAAGTCCTATGTGGTGAAGTTTTTTCTCTATTGTTCCAAAATTCCACCAGCACAACTGCATCAGGATTTGCCTAAAACGGGAAAGATTTTTAGAAAGCTGTTTTTAGGAGGCAATCACATATTCAGTTTTGCCTTCCCATTTTGTGCCAGCGGAGAGTTCATATGGTTTGTAAATAGCTCCTGTTTCTATGCATATCATAGAAAGATATTCATCATCAGCAAAATCTGGCAATTTATGGGCTTTTTCCTTCCATGGGTTCCATACTACCACATCTGGCATATTTTCCTTTTTTATTAGGATTTTATCGTTAGCCGATGATCTTATAAGCTCAATATCATTCATTACTTGCTTATATACTCTATCTGTTTCTTTGTTTATCGTGAGTTCGTTTTGCTCTTCTTTAAATTCTTTGTGGTCGGTTAAATAATCGGCGAAGTAAAAGCCTTTTAATCCCCTAACTTTGACTTCTTCTATAGTTGGCACAGAAAAATATGTATGAAAAGCCATCTGGAATTTGAAAGCTTTATTGCTATCATTATGGATAGAAAAATTAAGTGTTAAAGTTGAACCAAGCGTAATCAAATATTTCAAATGAAAATCATATTGCCAGAGAGCTTTTGTGTTTTGATCTGCTTTAAAAGTTAAAAGTAAAAACACATTGCCGTTTTTATCTTCTCCAACATTCTCAACATTCCATAAAGCTGTTCTAACAAAGCCATGCTTTGGCAGAGTGCCTTCATCACTAAATTGGGGGAAAACCACCGGGATACCACCTCTAATGGGCTTTCCATTTTCAAAGGAAGATTGCCTGCTTAACATCAATAAATCTTTGCCTGTTTGACTTTTCCACGAAAGCACGTGTGCACCATATAACGCAACTTCAGCTTTAGATCCAGATGAATGCTCAAGAATGATTGTATCAAAACTTTTAAAGACACTTCTTTTTATAGGCATATTGTTTCACCTTTCTTACTTTAATTGACAAACTTTACTTCGCACTTGCCTTTTTCAACACATCCTATAACGGAAGGCTTATAACCAGCATTTTTAAGCACTTTTAGGCTCTTATTCA
>CAZBHO010000028.1:14987-15398 GCA_964491945.1 uncultured Verrucomicrobiota bacterium
CATTTCTTCATGGGCAACATTCCCTGCTTCTTGCAGGAATGTAAATAGTGGTGGCACTTTCCATGATTTTCTATCTATAACAACAGAAACATTTTTTGGCAGAACGCGCGGGATATTATCCTGAAAGCCACCGCCTGTGATATGCGCCATAGCTTTTATCTCTACAACATTCTTGAATTGTATGAATGCCTTAAGGTAGCTTCTATGAACGGCAAGCAAAGCATCTTGAACGGTGGTTTGTGTTCCCGGAATTTTATCTAAGAGTTTCATTTTCATCTTTTCAAATATAATTTTGCGGGCAAGTGAATAGCCGTTGGTATGAAGTCCTGTTGAAGCTAATCCCAGCAACATATCGCCGGCTTTAACGGCTTTTCCTGTTATTAAATCCTTTTTTGCGACAGACCCAACTAT
>CAZBHO010000028.1:15415-32142 GCA_964491945.1 uncultured Verrucomicrobiota bacterium
ATATTCATATGCAGGATATAAGCCGGGCATTTCTGCTGTTTCGCCACCTATAAGGGCGCAGCCATTGGCTTTACAGCCACGGCACAGTCCTTCTACAACTTGTTCAAAAATTTCGGCTTCAAAATTAGCTGTGCCGAAATAATCCAGGAAAAATAGCGGCAACGCTCCATGTACTAGGATATCATTGACGCAGTGGTTAACAAGGTCTTCACCTACTGTATTGTGTTTGCCAGCCATTACCGCAACTTTGAGTTTAGTGCCAACGCCATCTGTGCTTGCAACGAGGATAGAATTTTTATCTGGTGCTTTAAAGAAGCCTCCAAAAGCGCCAACTTCGTTTACAACGCCATTGGTTTTTGTTGCGGATATTAAGCTTTTAATTCTTCTTAAAGACTCCATTTTTGCGTCTATATCAACGCCAGCTTTTGCATAAGCGCTTTTTTGATGTACATTGTTTTTCATAAAAACACCTTTTCTTGCATTTCTTGAGTGGAGCGAAGAGTACAAAAGAATTTTTAATAAGTGAAGATAAAAAAGAGGTAAAAAAGTTTCTTCCAGTGCTTTGGGTTTTTCTATCTCATTAAACCGCATTTACTGGTATCACAACCGGATACAAAACCTTATTTGCAGGAAAAGACAAAAAAGCATAAAGATATTTTTTGTTCAATCTTGAATCACTTGCGCTTCCAATTTATGATTCTTACCTTGATAAATGGGAGAAAATCGGTATAAATGCTTTTTGTATTTCGTTAAAGGGAAAAGGATGAAGACTATTAGACCTATTGAATGGATAAGCATCGATGGCAAGAGCCAGAAAGAAGTTAAAGGGAAGCTACGTATTCTTGACCAAACGCGTTTACCTGAAGATGTGGTGTGGTTGGAATTGGCTAATGTAAAAGACATCTGGCATGCTATAAAGACATTGCAAGTTCGTGGAGCGCCTGCAATAGGAGTTGCAGCAGCCTTCGGAATTGTTGTTGCAGCGCAGAATGTCAAGCGCTCGTATAGTTTATCAAAGATGTATGATGCCGTGTTGGATGCAGCTGAATATCTTGCCACATCACGACCAACTGCTGTAAACCTCTTCTGGGCAATAGAACGGATGCAAAAGAAGGCAGAAGCTATGCTAAAAGAGGATGTTGAGCCTGAAGAATTTTTACAAGGGCTTTTGAGTGAGGCAATCAAAATAAACGAAGAAGATATTGCGATGTGCAGAGCCATTGGTAAATATGGTGCAACATTAATAAAAGATAATTACACAATTCTAACTCATTGCAATGCAGGTGCTCTTGCAACTTCAGAATATGGCACTGCGCTTGCGCCTATATACACTGCACATAGTCTTGGAAAAAGAGTAAAAGTTTTTGCTGATGAAACTAGACCTCTTCTGCAGGGTTCAAGATTGACAGCATGGGAGCTTCTGCAGGCTGGGATTGAAGTGACAGTGATATGCGATAACACCGCAGCGCAGGTGATGCGTGAGGGCAAAATCAATTGTGTGTTTGTTGGTGCAGATCGTATAGCCGCCAATGGTGATGCTGCAAATAAAATCGGGACTTATTCTGTTGCGGTGCTGGCAAAACACCATAAAATTCCGTTCTATGTGTTTGCACCTTCTTCCACGTTTGATCTTAAAATTAGGTCTGGAGATTTAATTCCCATAGAACAACGTTCTGCTGATGAGGTGATATTTGGTTTTGGTAAAAGAACAGCTCCGGAAGGAGTGCAGGTTTATTCTCCTGCTTTTGACGTTACACCTGCCAGCCTTATCACGGCTATAGTGTGTGAGAAAGGGATAATTCATCCACCGTTTAGCAAGAATATAAGGAAGCTAATCAAGGGCTAATAAAGCTTTGATCATCTTATGCGGCTTAAAGAAATAGGAGAAATTAAAGCGCTGGAAGAACTTGTTCCTATTGTGGCTGGATTAGGGAAAGATGTTCTGGTAGGCGCTGGTGATGATTGTGCAGTGGTAGAGATGCCATCATCAGGGAAATATGAACTTCTGCTAAAGGCAGATTCTATCATAGAGACTGTGCATTTTGGTAAAGAAACTGATCCACACTTGATTGGGAAGAAAGCCGTTTGCAAGGTTTTAAGTGACATTGCGGCAATGGGGGGCAAGCCTTTGTGGATACTAATAAGCCTTGTGGCAAATAAGAATGCGCCGTTTATAATGCTAAGAAAAATATACGAAGGCATAAAGCAGATGGCTTTAAAATATAAAACGGCCGTAGTTGGTGGAGAAACCTCGCAAGGGAAACTACTTGAATTGCATATTTTTTGCGCTGGGATTGTTAAAAAAGGCAAAGCAGTTTTGCGATCAGGCGCAAAAGAAGGCGATTTGATTTATGTTACTGGCACGCTTGGTGGCAGCATTTATGGCAAACATCTTAATTTTGAGCCACGCCTTGCAGAAGGCGCTTATCTTGCCGAGCGTAGTATGGCTTCTTCAATGATAGATATTACCGATGGGCTTTTAATGGATTTAAAGCGAATTCTCAAGGCAAGCAATAAAAGTTGCAAGCTGTATAGTGATAGGATACCAATCTCATCTATTCTTTTAAAGAAAAGAATTCCGTATTCTGAAGCTCTTAAGAAAGCATTAACGGATGGTGAAGATTTTGAGCTATTATTTACTGTACCACGCTATAAAGCAAGGCTGTTGGAAAAGAGCTGGCGTTTTGGAACAAAGATAAGTTTGATAGGAGAAGTAGAAAATAAGCGTTGTAGTGAGTTAATTTTGATAGACACAAATGGCAGGATTGAACGAAATGATTTTACAATATCAAAAAATGGATATGAGCACTTTAGAGAATAAAAATAGTTTGGAATATATTGCTAGGTCTGCTGAAGAAACACAAAAGATTGCTTATGAGCTTGCCAAAAAGAAGCTATCGAAAAACTCTGTGCTTGCATTGCATGGTGAGCTTGGTAGTGGCAAGACATGCTTTGTGCAAGGGCTGGCAGAAGCGTTAGGAGTAACAAGGCCAATAACCAGCCCAACCTTTATAATCATCAACCGCTATGATGGCATAATGCCACTATTCCATGCGGACTTATATCGTATTGTTAGTGTTGATGAGATAAGATATACCGCTTTAGAAGAATGTTTTGAAGCTGGTGGAATTACAGCCATAGAATGGGCTGAAAGGGCTGAAAATATATTGCCAGAAAACACAATTCATATATATTTTGAGTTTCTTTCAGAAGCCAATGAAAGATTAATAAAGATTCAAAATTTAAAATAAACGAAGAATTCAACAAATGCAAATAAAGAGAATTATTGTTGGTGATTTTGAAGTTAACTGCTTTGTTTTATCTGGAACAAATCAGGAAGCTATCGTGATAGATCCGGGTGCAGAACCTGAAAAAATTATAAAGTTTGTAAAGGATAGTAAGCTTACCGTAAAGCATTGTTTTGCTACACACGGGCACATAGACCACATATCAGCGCTATCTCAAGTTGTGGATGATCTAACGATAAGCAACATCTATATGCATAAAGATGACGCTAGCTGGGCTTTTAGTGAGGAAAATTCTATTATGCCCTATTATCCACCGCCAGCAAAGTTGAGTGTTCCAATAAGTTATGTGCAACATGGTGATAGTCTGGTAATAGCAGGGATAAAGATAAATGTTATCCATACACCCGGTCATACGCTGGGTGGCATTTCTTTGTATCTGCCAGAAGAGAAGAAAGTTTTTACTGGTGACACTCTTTTTAATAATGGCGTAGGCAGAACTGATTTACCCGGTGGTGATGCCAGAGTTCTTGGGCAATCGCTAAAAAAGCTTGCAAAATTGCCTCACGATACGCTTGTGCTGCCAGGGCATGGTGAAGATACCACAATAGAAGCAGAACTTGGAGATCTATCTTAAATGAAATTAAAAGATAAATTTTTTTCTGATGAAGTGCAAGGGAAGTTGGCATCGAAAGTCGTATTACAATCAGCGATAGATGCTGCGCAAGCTGCGGGCAATCATGCTTTATGCAACATAAATAGAAGGGATAAAGTTCATAAGCTTTCGAAACACGACGTTAAGTTGCAGCTTGATATTGAATGTCAAAAGATAGCTTCAGGAAGAATTAAGGATAATTTTCCGGATAGTGTTATACTTGGTGAAGAAGATAACGAACGACGCAATTTATCAAACAAGGATTCGTTTTGGATAATAGATCCTATTGATGGGACGGTGAATTTTTCGCACGGGATTCCTTTTTGGTGTTGTTCTGTTGCATATGTGGAAAAAGGTGTGATTGTTGCAGGCGCTGTTTATGCGCCAGCACTCAATTTGCTTTATACAGCCACAATTGATAGTGAAGCTAAATGTAATTTAGAGCAAATATCAGTCTCAAAAACCGATAACTTAAAAAAATCAATAGTGCTCACAGGGCTTGCCAGGCAGGAAGAAGAATGGGGAGGCAATTTTAAAAGGCTAAAAGCTCTTGCCACAAAAACACAAAAGGTAAGAATTTTAGGTTCCGCTGCTCTTGATATATGCTTTGTTGCCTCTGGTCTTGCTGATTGCTATTTTGAAAGTTATGTTTATTTATGGGATGTTGCGGCGGCAGGCTTAATTTTGAAGCAGGCTGGTGGAAAATGCAAAATTTTAAAATACAACACGAGAACTCATCAAATAAGCTTTCTTGCAACTAACTCCAATATCTATACTGATTTTCTAAAACTTGTTAAAACTTAGCATCTATTGGTTTTGTTGGTGCCTTAATTATACTTACCATTGAACGCGCCAGCGATCGGTGGAAAATTGATAGGATTGCCCCCAGAACAAGAAAGATGTCACCGCAGAGCGAGTTACATTCCAGATGAGATAATCGTTGTTTACTGATAGTTGCATGGTGGCAGGATCTGCCTTGTTATCTCTATCGTAATAGCCCGGCATAGGCATAGCAGTTAAGTTGATTGGTCCAAAAGATTTATTGGTAATTGTATCTGTTGAAGAGAATTTAATTACCCAGTGATTTGTTGGAGCATAGTAAGCTGCAAGATCAATTGTGCTATCGCCATCATAATCAGCTGGCGCTGGTTGCCAGCCATAGGCACCAAGCGAGTAAGAGATTGTATCTAATGTTTTAGAGAATCTAATAACCCACAAGCCATTTTCGTAGCTGGCTAAATCAGCTTTGCGATCTCCATCAAAATCCTTTGGAACAGGTTCCGCGGTGGCGGAGGCGAATCTATTAATTATCACAATTTGTGCTGTTGATGAATAGCGGATTGCCCAGTAACCGTTAAGATATAAAGCCACATCGGCAATTGCATCACCATCGTAATCAGCTGGCACAGGTGTTGCAAGGCTTTCTTCGTAGCTGCCACCGAACATACTTCCAGCAAGATAGGTGAAAGAAGGTATCAGCATAACATGCCACATACCGTATGTTGGGTCATAAACTCCAAGGTCAAGATAGCCATCGCCGTTGTAATCAGCCGGGCAACTTATCATATTTAGTCCACCGAATTGCGCTTTTGCAGTTTGTTTATTATGGAAGGCGGCATGCCAATAAGCTGTATATGGATTAAAGAACCATAAGTCAGTCAAGCCATCACCATCAAAATCGCCATCAAGTGCGAGGATTTTTGAAGTGTTTAGTAATTCCGAATAGGCAGTTGCAGTAAGTGGTGTTGGATTGGCATCAGTTGCGGTTACAGCAAGGCAAAGATATTTTCCTCTATCTGCTGTTTGAACGGTATAGGTTGATTGTGTTGCACCAGAGATTGCAGTGAAATTGCCGCCATACACATTATCAGCTCTATACCATTGATATGAGAAGGTAAGGCGCTCTGGATTTTGCCATAAGCCATTATTTGCATAGAGCGTTCTGGCAATATATGGTGGACCAGAAAATGATGGTTTGGATATGTTGTTTGGTGTTCTAGAAAGGACAGTAAGATTGATGATTATATTTTTTGGTGCACCGCTTATTCTTGTGGAACTACCTTCCAGCCATGCATCAACTGTGAGTGTTGCCGAATAATTACCGGGCGAAAGGTTGGCAGATGCAAAGTTAAGTGTAACATAAGCACCTGTTTCTGTGGCAGTTGAGTAGTCAGGAGTTGCAGTTAACCATGAGGCGCTTGATGAAATTGAATAGCGGAAAGAAGCTTTTGGTGGAGCTGCCTCGTTATAGATAAAAAGCGCATTTGCATAATTGGAGTTATTATTTTGCATTATACTAACAGATAATGATGAAGGGCTAACAGCAAGCACAGGCATATCTGCAATGTTGAGTTTAACGCCCATAAGCAATGGGGAACTTACTGCTCTTCCACCATAAATTGGATCGGTGGCTTCAAGCTTGATGGTGGCGTAGTATGTTCCAATATCAAGATTACTTATAGAAGTGTAAGATACTGTTATCTGTGTTGTGGCTGTGCCTGAAATTATATTGGAAAATGGAGTTAAGGTGAGCCAAGGCTGATCCGCAGAGGCAATAAAATGCATAGAGCCTTTTGGACTTGCGGAAGCGTTCCAGATTAAAAAGTTTTTATTTGATAGTGATGTTCCGTGAAGAACGGTGTTTGTCCACTCATTGGTTGTTGCTGTCCATGTAATTACTGGAGTGGCATATACCGTAAGAATAACGCTCACATCTATTGTTTGGGGATATCCAATAGCTGCAACGGTAACATTTGCGGTGTATATTCCGGGTGTTAAGCTTTCTGTAGAAAAGATCAGGCTAACTTTATTTGTATTATATTGAACCATACCACCTGTTTGAGAAGGCTGCAACCATATTGCGCTGGAAGTTATAGTATATTCAAGTTCATCTTTGGGGGCAGAACCTGTGTTATATATTGCAATTTCAAGCGGAAAAGGAGAGTTTCCTGCATAAGTTTCCGATGTAAAGGCAGTGGGAGAGACCGAAAGAACAGCCGCAGCATAAGATACTTTCTGCATTAAGGCAAGGCAAGAAAGCAAAGCAATAGTAAGCATGCTATACCGCAAAATATGTTTCATATCACTTTTATCCTTTCTCTTAAGAAAGCGATTTTTTTAATAAGGCACTGGCACAAATTCTCTATCGCCAAATACTAAATCCCATGCCAATATCTGGCTATCAATTCGCACTATGCGCCATTTGCCTGTGGCTTTTTCATAGATAGCGATATCCGCCAAGCCATCGCCATCAAAATCTGCAACAACAGGGATATATGCTGTGCCACCAAAATAACCGCTTAAGGAAGAATAAGTGCCTTCTGGTGTTAATGATGAAGAGAAAAGAATCACCCAACGTCCTGTGCTTTCATTATAAACTGCTGGATCGGTTAATGCATCGCCATCAAAATCTGCTTCTATAGGCCGGTAGCCAGGTCCACCAAATATGCCACTTACCATCCTGTAATTTGCAGCAGAAAGACAAACCTGCCATAATCCGCTCCCTTCATGGTATAGACCAACATCAGAAAAGCCATCGCCATCGTAATCACCTGTGAGCGGTGTGTAGCCTGAGCCACCCCAGTAGATATCAACCTTTGCATAACCAGAGGCAGATAACTGGGCGCTCCATCTGCCAGTTGTTTGCTGATAGACTGCTGGATCACGTTTTCCATCGCCATCAAAATCGGCTATTAATGGCTGGAAACCACCTTCGGATGGATGCAGAGTTGATGCCCATTCAGGAGTGCCACGCGCTGTGATGGAGCTACCACCAAGTTCACGGATATACCAATATCCTGTATAAGGATGGTACACGCCAAGTTGAGATAAGCCATCTCCACTATAGCCTCCCGGCACTGCGCTATATCCGTAGCCACCAAACGAAGCTGATGCGGAATATAAAGTTAGCAAATTATATATTCGCCATTCGCCTGTACTTTCTTTGTATATCACCAGATCTGATGCGTCGCCTTCTTCACCGCTAAAATTGAAACCAGATGGCAATCTAACTGTTAGATTAACAATAGAATTGATAGGGGAGTTTATGGCCTGACGGTCTGTGAGCATATCTGTGGCGTTAATGGTAATAACAACCTGATAAGTGCCGGGCTTCAAATTGGAGCTATTTATCTTTAACACTACCTGTTTCGTGTTATTAGTAACAATCCCGTCGGCAGGCAGAACCTCAAGCCAACTTGCAGATGAGTTCTTTGAAATGCTAAAACTCATTCCACCTTTTAATGAAGCTTCGCCAGCATTCCATATATTAAAACTTGTGCTTTGCGAAACTTGCCCTTGTCGCAAAGCAACGCTATAACTTTGGGCAAGATCGGTGCCTAGCACAGCTGAAGGATAGATGGTTAACATTACAGGTATGGTGATGATGTCTGGCAAATTAACCCATTGTGTTCCATCATAGGCTTTTGCTGTAATTGTTATATTTGCATAATAAACACCGGGCAAAAGCACATCTGTGCCATATTGACAAACGATTGTGTGATGTTCGCCAAAACTCGTTCCAGAAATTGGAGAAATTGTCAGCCACTCGGCATCGTCGGTTATGTTATATTCCATATTGTAATATGACTTGTCGTTCCAGAGCTCAAAAGATTGTTGCTCTGCATTTGAGCCTTCTGGTGAAGAGTTTGTCAATTGAGAGATATTAACCACGAGCTTTGGACGTGGCTTGACCATAAGATTAACAGGAATAATTGCAGGTGAGCCCATAACAGTTCCAGATGCAGTTATGGTAATTGCGCCAGAATAGTTGGAAGGGGCACCATTGTTGTCTGAAAGATTAGACGAAGCAAGGCTTACAACAATTGATGTTGCAGAAAGGGGAGGAATTGTGCCGCCACTGGAATTAAGGCTTATCCAGTTTTTATTTGTTGTTGCTGTAAAGGTTATTGCTTGAAAACTACTTAAGTTAGTCACGATGATGGTTGTGTTTGATACTGCCCTGCTTTGCATTACAACATTTGTGATTAGTGAAGGATACACCGCTATTGCTGGTTGTGGACTTATTGTGAGCGAAACATTTACGGTGTATGAATAGCCATCAAAGAGCTCGGTAATAACAATTGCACCATTAGTTGTGCCAACAGGCAAGCTTCCTGTGTTAGTGAATGAAACAACAATGGTGTTTGTGGCATCTGCCGTTTCGCCAGTAACAACACCAGAGGATGGCTCCACAGAAAGCCAGCTGACGTTCGTACTAACTGTATAATACACAACTCCGCCCCCAGCATTCCAGAATTCAAGACTCTGAGATGTGGATTGTCCTCGCACAAGCGTGGCTGAAAGCGAGTTGGAAGACGAATGCATATCGGCAACATACATCGTTACATCAACATAAGATGTGCCTCTATCAAAATTTGTGAAACTGTTTGTATACACGATTTCAATTTGACCAGAAAAAGTGCCAGTTCCAGCATTGGTGCTCACGAAATAAAAGGCAAGATTGCTGCTTGCATATTTATCAAGATTGTACCATCCTGTATTAGTTGGAACAGTATATATCCATCCCGGTAATGAGCCAGCCAGAACTCGCCAGCGTAAGCTATTAGTGGAAGGATCATTATTGGTTAGCTGAATAGTGGCGTTGGTGGTTCTGCCATAACGGACAATAACGGATATCGCGTTTGTGTTTAAATCAAGATATGGATATGGATGCGTAAACTCATAAGCGCCTATATCAACTTTTGAACCGATAAGGCGGTTTGTTCCAGCCAGATCATAGGAATTGAACTGGAAAATAACAGGGAAATTACTACCTGCATTGATGCACGGTGAATAGGGGGTAAGTCTAAAATCTGAGGAAGAGATATCAAAAAACATCGGATTTGCCTGTATATTGCCAGTGCCTGTCATACCATTTGTGGTTGATGAGCAGCAATTTGAGAAGCTTACGCCGGAGCCGGTATTTTTCCACTCAAGCTCTGAAGGAGCAAAATTGGAATAAATAATTGTATTTACGATAGTGCCACCATTATCCAGCATCAAGCCACCAGCCTCTATATTAGCGGTATTAGTGGCAATTGTGCAATTATACAAGAAGCCGCCATTCGTTATATAAACGCCGCCACCACGTTCAAGAGCGGCGTTGCTAAAAATTAGGCAGTTATACAAAATGCCTGCGCCTTCTATTGCCACACCGCCGCCGTTGGAACTGGCAGCATTGAATGCGATAATGGAATTTGCAAGGATGCCATTTGTTATATAAGCGCCACCACCATGTCCTGTAGATATACCATTAGTTAAAGTAAAACCTATTACCACAGCGCCTGTGTTTCCTATCTCAAAACATCGGGATAATCCTCCACCATCTATAATTGTGGTTAATGGATCCTGTGGGAAGCTTCTTATGGTAACTGACCTATCAACCAGTATAGCAGAAGAAACCGTGTAAGTGGCCTGATTGGTTACGTATATGGTATCTCCATCAGATGCCGCAGCAAGGGCTGTTCCGATATCATTGGCTGCATCCGCCCAGCTTGCATAAGGTGGATTATTTGTTCCATATGGTGAAACGTAGAGATTAGCGCCAAAAGCTACGTTCAGAAGATTTAAACATAATCCTGAAACAATAAATATTTTTAATGGATTCATATGTAATGCTCACCAGATATAATTTTAAAAACAAAAGTGTTAATACTCTAATAAAAAAAAGCGGATATTGCAACATTGAAAAACGATATTTTTTTAGTAAAAAGTCAATTATGGCTTTGAGAGGCTTCTTGCAGTTTCTACAATCAATTTCAGATTTTTATAAGGTGCATTTAAAGGCACGGCACATTCAGGTCCTATGATATCAATATTCGCTGAAATTTTATCACGAATATCATTTACGATACTTTCTTCCGTTCCATTCAGGACAATATTTATATTGGAAGTTCCACCCATAAGCGAGAGATTATCACCTGCTAATTTTCTTGCCAGAACCGCTGGCACTTTTGAATCAAAATGGAAACATTCTATATTTGTTTCCCTAATATATGGGATGCGGTCAGAAGTATCTCCACAGATATGTAGGATTAATGGGCAATTGATTGCATTATGAAGCTCTTGATGAATTTCAAAAAGAAAATTTTTGTAAGTTTCAGGGGAACACAAATCGCGAGTGCAATGATCACAAAGAGTTAAAGCATCTGCGCCACTATCTATCTGAGCATTGGCAAATGTAATTGTAACTTTAACCAATTGTTTAAGAATTGTCTTTATTCTATCAGGTTTTAAAAGCGTGTTAACCAAAACTTCTTCAACACCAAAAAGATGATAAGCGAGTGTCCAGGGACCAAATACCTTTCCCATAATAGCCACATCATTTCCAGATTCATTTGAAAGCTTTTTTAACGCTTTTAATGGCACCTGGCAGGAAGGTGAGAGTAAAAAATTTGCTGGTATCTTGATTTCATCATCTATGAAGGAATAAATGGATTTTCCTTCTGGCATTCTGCTACTATTACCCCATTCTACAGGACAGCCTAATGCTGCTGATTCGTGCCACACACTAAAAAGTGGCATAACATTATCATAACCAAGCACGGTATGAGTTGCCAGTGCAAGTTGTGCCATTTTTTCAGCATCAAGGTGTGCTTCGGGAAAGCCAACACCAATCTTTTCCATCAAATCTTTTGTAACAAGAGAAGTGGCACTGCCTATGGCCACACGTGGCGTCTTTTGCCGCTTTAGCCTTCTCAAAAAAATCTCTTTAGGCTTCATACACCTTCTACCTTCTCTATTGCAAAGTTATAGAAAGCATATAGAAAAAACAAGATTATTTTAACATTCTGGAATTACAATTTGCCATTAAAATGCTTGATTTTTTTCGTGGAATTTGTAATTTTACTAATGAAAAAGGTATGGAACTGTTATAAAAGGAATTAATATCCTATGAAAAATCAAAAAATGAAGCGTCGCCAATTTATTAAGCAGGTTGTAATTGCTTCTGCTGCATTATCTATTTTCCCTTCGTTTTCTTCAAGAAGTGCCACAACTAATAGTAAAGCAACAATAGTGGTTGTGAAAGGTAAGGATATAAAAAAGATGCTGGAAGCTGGCATAGAAAAACTTGGCGGTTGGCAAAGGTTTATAAAGCAAGGCAAACATGTTGTGCTAAAGCCTAACGCTGCGTGGATAAGCAAGCCGGAGGAAGGCGGCAATACATCACCTGAATTAGTAAAAGAATGCATCATTGCATGTAAAAGAGCTGGTGCAAGCAATGTGCTTATTCCTGAAAACACTTGTTCTCCAGCAAAGGATGCTTTTGCGGTAAGTGGCATTGGCAAAGCTTGCGAAGAAGCTGGAGCAAAACTTTATGCCTTAAGCGGGAAAGAAGCTTATAAAGAAGTTGCTTTACCTGATGCAGTACAACTAAAAAGCGCTGAAGTGGCAAAGGATATTTTTGAAGCGCCATCCTTAATAAATATGCCAGTAGCCAAAAGTCATAGTGGGGCAGGGCTAACAATGGCAATGAAGAACTGGATGGGCTCTATTAAGGATAGAGGCTATTGGCATAGAAACAACTTACATCAATGCATAGCTGATTTTTGTACATTGATAAAAGCCAATTTGATCATTATGGATGCAACAAGAATAATGCTAACAGGTGGTCCTCGTGGCCCCGGCAAACTGGCTTATCCAGAAGAGATTATTCTTGGCACTGATATAGTTGCAGTGGATGCATATGGAGCAACCTTATTTAACAAGGAGCCATTTGATCTAAGATACATTAAAATCGCTCATGATATGGGCATAGGGTGTGGTGACCTTTCTCAGATAAATGTCATCCGCATTGCAGTTTAATTTTGAGCTTTTTAAGATAAATACCAAATAATCTATTGTGGTAAAAAAGATAATAAGATTTATTATTTTCGCTGTAACGGTATTTTTGCAGCTGCCATTCATTAACTGGGGCATAAATGCATTATTGCCTTTTTTTAGTCCATTTGTTGCACTGCTTACAATTATTGCATCAAAAAAAATGGATGTTGAGTTTTTGTTGGCACTACCACTTTTAATCCTTGCTATGTTGAAGGGAAGATGGTTCTGTTGGAATATATGTCCTTTAGGTAGCCTGTTATATTTGATTAAAAAAATAAGCCCTTTCCCAAAACAAAATTTTTTAAAGGCACCAGATATTAAGTATTTTTTGCTAATGGCTGGCGTAATGGTTGCTATGGTTGGCGTGCCATTTTTTGCTGTATTTGATCCATTAGTTATTTTCAATTCTTTTTTTGCAGGACTTTTTCTTCTCATAGAAAGAAAGAATGCGCTTTTTCTTGTAATAGCAATGCCTTTAATAGCAATCATCCTTTTCAATTTGTTTTTGCCAAACATCTGGTGTGAAAAAGTTTGTCCGCTTGGCTGTGCGCAACATTTAGCAAGTATGCCATTAAAATATATTTTTAGAAAAAAAATAGCAGTTCAAGATCAGGAAAAGCAAAAGACAAGCATACTAATTCCAAGACGCACCTTTTTATATGGGGTGTTAGGTCTTGTTCCATTGTTGCCAATAACAACGTTTTTCCTAAAAAAAGGTGCTGCGCCAAAAGCAGTGAGACCACCGGGCACACTCATTGATGACCATAAACTTGCCTTGACCTGTATTCGGTGTGGAAGTTGTATGGAAATTTGTCCGCAAAAGATAATTATTCCCGATATAAACAATGGTTTCCCTTCTTATGGAGTGCCTGCTCTTTCGTATAATTCGCACTATTGTAATGAGGTATGCAATAGGTGCACGCTGGTTTGCCCTACAAATGCCATAAGTCCATTAAAAATAGCCAGAAAGCAAAAGTTAAAAATCGGCGAAGCACGAATTGATAGAGGGAAATGCATTGCATGGGATGCTGGTGAAGCTTGTATGGTTTGCCACGAATTTTGTCCATATCAGGCTATAGAAGGAAAGAAACATAGAGGAGTGAATTGTCCTGTGGTGCTTCCAGAAAAATGCATAGGCTGTGGTGCATGTGAAAGTCAGTGTCCGGCAAGGCCACAGAAAGCCATAATTGTTCATCCTGTTCCTCAGAGGTTTGTTTGATTTGGCATTTTTGTGAAAGAGTTGATGGGCCAAGGTGAGGCTATTGGTTCAGCAAGATAGGGACGTTCTTTCTGCCCCCAAGAACCATAGCATAAGCGTTGTGATTATGGATGCTTTCAAAATTTTCGCTTTCTACCATAAACCATTCAATGCGTTTATCTTTTCTTAATTTTGCAGCAACTGCTCTTGCCAGATCTTCTGCGAAACGTGGCTTTTTATAGGCTTGTTCGGTTACAAACTTTTCATCCTCTCTTTTGAGTAGTGAATATACACCTGAGCTGGCGCTTTTTTCGGCAAGCTCTATCAGCTCTTCAATCCAGACAAGTTTTTTAGATATAACTTTTATTGTTACTATTGACCTTTGATTGTGCGCACCATTTTTGCTTATTTCTTTTGAGCAGGGGCACAAAGTTGTGACAGGCACATTAACCTCTATCACGAGCTGAAATTTACCATCTTTTTTTCCATTTTTGTTATAAACTGCAAGGAAAGCACATTGATAACTCATAAGTGATGTTGCTTTTGAAACGGGTGCCTGCTTGGCTTTAAAGTATGGAAATCTAATTTCCAGATGAGCAGTGTTGGAGGCAAATCTTTTGAGCATAATTTTCAAGATATTTTCAATATGGGCTGGAGAAATTTTGCCGCGCAATTGTTCAAGTATTTCAACAAAGCGCGACATATGCGTTCCCTTATAGTGATGAGGCAAATCAACATACATTGAAACATTTGCAATAGTTTGTTGTGTTTTATTTGCCCTATCCATAACGCATATAGGATATTCTAACCCGGTAATGCCAGCCTTCTGAATAGGAATTTTGTGGTAATCAGGATAACTTTGAACATCTTTGAGCATTTTTGATTTTTCTTATTAAATTATTTTGTGCCCAAGAGCTTCTTCATAAACTGCTAATATATTTTCTATTGGTGTGCCGGCTTGTATATTATGGGACGGTGCAAAAATATATCCTCCACCTTTTGCTATAACATCAAGCCTATGACGCGCTTCAGCACGGCACTCTTCAGGGGATTTAAAAGGCAGTGTGCTTTGAGTGCTTATAAGACCACAGAAGGCAAGTTTTCCGTAGCAGAGTTTGCGTAATTTTTCTATAGGTTGCATTCCTTTGGGTTCTGGTTGCATAGCATCAAGCACGTCCAGTCCCATCTCAATAAAAGTTGGCATAATTTCGTGAGTATCTCCGCAGGAGTGCATCATTACTTTTGCGCCGAAAGAGTGTCCAAGATCTATAAATTTTTGGAGGTAAGGTCTAAAAATTTCATTAAAGTCCTTTTCTGAAAACATTCTGCCATTCTGGTTGCCTGTATCTTCTCCAAGCCACAAGATATCAATAAGTCCATCTGCGGCTTCAAGAGTGCGCTTCATTATTTCATATTTTATGTTCACAAACCTATCAATTATGGCTAATCCAACCTCGTCTCTGGAGGCAATATCAATTATAACCTGCTCCATTCCGCGCAGGCGAGAGAGCCCATTGAGTATGTCTGGTGTGCCAGCACCACCTGTTAGAATGGCATAATCTTTAAATTTCTGGCAATTAGTCTTCACATCTGTGTAGTCATAATCATCGGGATTATCCCATGGCCAATCATCAAGATCTTTCATTTCTTTTATTTCCGCCATGGGAAATTTGACATATTCTGTGTAAGTTGCTCCTTCTGGTGTAGTAATCGTAATGGTTGCAGAATTAAGATCAAAACGACTGGCGCCTTTAGGCTTTGGAGTTCTGGCTTTTTAGGAGCACCAACGTATCTAAAATCAATTTCAAAAACTTCCATTAGGTCCCTGCCACCAAAAAAATCCTTTAGTTTTTTTTCTATTTCAGGCACCATATATATCTGAACAGGAACTCTATCAGGCTCTTGCCAGTTTAAAGAGGTTAATACACGCTCTTTGGGTGAAAATGATTTTTTCATGTTCATCTTCTTTCTTTTTGCATTGTTATGTTTAAAGGAGTTTCAGAATGTTCACAAATTTCTAACAAAATCTTCTCTTTCACGCCATGTTCTTACTGTTGTTTGAACAAGCTCATCAAGAACATTAGAATCAGTTATTCCGTGCATTGCAGGATATGGGTCCCCACCAGGGCCTAGTGGTTCTGGCGTAACAAAGCAGCCTTCTCTATTATAACCTATCACATAAAGTGCCATAATAATTGTATCTATATCAAGCGAACCAAGTCCAAGCGCTCTTCTATTGCTATCGGCGATATGTAAGTTTACCAATCGTTCACCAGCTTCAATAATTGCCATACCAATGTGGCTTTCTTCTACCTGCATATGATACACATCGCCGTTAATATGTTGTATGCCCGGATGATTAACAGCTTCTATGTATTTAATGGCATCAGCCACAGTATGAACTATGCTAACTTCTGCTGATCTTATTGGCTCAATAGCAGCCTTGATATCAGCTTTTAAGAAATCGTCACCAACGAGCCTAACCGTCTCAATAGAACGCTGCACCTCAGAATGATCATATGGAGTGGGGCGTCCTACAGCACCTGGCACAACCAGCATATATTCCACGTCCATTTCTTCTCCAAAAGCGAGTTCACGTCTTATATAATCTATTGCAGCCTGTCTTTTGATACCAGAATTGGATGAAAGATCATTTTCTGCAGAAAACATTCCACAAATGCCAGCAGCTTTTATCCCGTAATCTTTTAAGATTTTTTTTGTTTCTTTAACTTTGTATCCTAAGTCTTTACCATAATGATTGCCATGCAACTCAATGTATTGTATGCCAGCCTTTGCTAATCTCGCC
>CAZBHO010000029.1:0-31025 GCA_964491945.1 uncultured Verrucomicrobiota bacterium
TACTTTTGATGGACCCTTTGTCCCCTATGCAGGACTTAAAGCCACTATCAATGTTGGTGATTCTCGTTATAATGCCTACGTTGTTTTTGAAGGAACAGCAGGAGGTAAGTTAATGATTTCCGAAGCTGTTGCCGCATTCCTTGAAGTTTATTACGACATAGCTGGCGCAAGCATATATGTGGAAAATGGCTCAAGCAAAAATACAGATAGCGGATTAAGAGCTGGCTTGCGTGCTTACTTCTAATCCTTTCACACACCTTACGGGAACATCAGTGCGTTTAAAATAAGCATAATTAGGACTATCCTTAATCGAAACTGGCTTTGAAGAAACAGCTGGATGCCACAAATGCAACGCTCTCGCCTTTAAAATTAAAGATTTTGATGTCATCCCAGATTTATAAAGCCTACGAGCAAAATCATCGTCTTCAAGACCCCATCCAACGAAGTTTTCGTCAAAGCCATTGACTTTTTCTATGTCTTCTTTAAATATAGAAAAATGACAACCAAGCAATTTCGGCTTGTGAGCTTTTGCTAAACCAAGTCTTCTTAAAAGGAGATTACGCTGAAATTTGTTGTGTTCCCATTTGAGATGTTTCTTCTCCGCATTTTCCCAAAGTAGCTCAAGCAATCTTTCATTGATATGCTGCTTCATAACACTAAGTGTATTCTCTTCTGAAAGGAATGCTCTATTACCCACAAGAAAACATCCTTCTTTCATCTCTGATTTATGCATAGCTATGGCATCAGGCAAAAGCAGTATATCACAATCAATAGAGATAATATAATCTGCAGAAGTTGTTCGTATGGCACAATTTCTAGCAGCTGCCAATCTATATCCACGTTTTTCTTGCCACAAATATTTTATCGGACAATCTATCTGCTTGATATAATCTTTTATCTCATCAACTTCCTCTTGCCTTGATCCATCATCCGCTATCACAATTTCATCAAAATGTTCTTTTTGTAGAAGCAATGCTTGTAAGCACAATTTCAGATGTTCAAGCCTATTATAAACCGTAATTATTACTGAAGTCTTCATTACAAATAATCTCTACAAAAAAGAATAAGAAGATAAGGAAAGCTTTCAAGTTTTTTCTAAATAGTTTTTAAAAAAAGCACAAGACACCCCAACGCTATTAAGCCTAATTACAAAACATATAACAAGCGCCCGCTATTTCATTCCAAACATTTGCTCTTTTAAGTCAAGATAATATAGATAATCTTCCGGTTTCACATTTGGAGGGCAACGATGATCGCAAAATGGAATATAACCGCCGCGCTCAACCAGAGGAATAAGTGTCTCAAGATAGGCTTTTATTGCTTTAGGACCTTTCCCAAGTTCTATTTTATCCACGCCACCCATTATTCTCAAATCTTTTCCGTATTCTTTTAAAAGTTCGGCTGGATGCGCGCAGCCATTAACTTCAAATGGAAACAAGGTGTCTATGCCACTTTCAAGAAAATATGGCAGAAGTGGTCTTACATCACCATCGCAATCAACATACCATATATCTATACCATAAGCCTTTAATTTTTTATTTATTCTTTTATAACGAGGAACCACCACATTTTTAAAGAAATCAACAGATACTATCGGTCCGTTTTTAAAACATATATCTTCCCAGCCTGCAGCAAAATCAAATTTTATATGTGGTAGCAATTGATCAAGGGCGTCCTCAACAAGTTGGCAGCAGGTTTCCACCATATCCTCTACCATCTCTGGATAATCATAAATTGCGTAGGCCAGTCCTTCAAATGTGAGCATATCGCGTACTTTACCAATCATTGAACCAACCCATACGCCCAATGGATAACTTCTATTTTCAGGATGCGCTTTCTTTATGGCTTCAACATCAATTTTGCGATCAGGATCATCGCGGCGCATCCTCTCTTCTTTGCATCTTTTCCAATCATCCGGCGTCACAATAGAAGACTTCAAATAGTGTGGTATCGTATCGTGCCCATCTTTCGGCACTTCCGCAAGAAGCCCATCAGGATTCATAATAATTTTTGTTGTTTCTGTTTCAGAAATAACATCCGATGGGAATGGCGGATTAAGCCATAAATTACCCACAACAGTTGTTATAGGATCAAAATTAAAGAAAATATCGGCTTCTTGATTATTAGTTATGTTGTTTTCAACAAAAATATTCCACTCTCGAAAATTTTCTGCCCAATAACCAAATTCCATATTAAATGTTCTATCAAATGGTTTGTAGTGCATTTGATTATTAAAACGTTCACGTGGCGTCATTGTGCCTTTCCATGCAGGGCGACATGGCACTATATCTTTCTTTTGTGTATTCATCTAAACTATCCTTTTTATAATAAAAAAACAGAAGACTCTATAAAAAAATATAGTACTTATTCAAGACATTTTTTCAGAATAAAAACATTACTTATAAAATGTTCTACATTCTCTCCTATAAACTATTTTCAATAAATATTAAAATCATCTAAAGAAACTTCGTGTTAACATCCAGCAATACAAACCTGAAATCCGTCTCAAGCATTCTAGAAATGGCAGATATTCTTTCCTGCACCTGTGCATGTTCAGCAGCTACGGTTACAAAAGCAATTTCTGCAATCTGCCATAGATTTTGATCGCCAACTTCAGCAGCACTTACGTTATATCTATTTATGGCCCTTTCCAGCACGCTCCTTAAGACACGCCTTTTATCTTTAAGACATTGCGCATCAGGAAAATGCAATCTTGCGCTAACGATGCCAATAACCATATTCTATTATCACCATCACCTAATAATCTTAAAAAATTCAAATTATTCAGAGACAAATAGCTTATCTAACAAAAATTCAACATCTTCCTGAGTAATTTTTTTAGGATTAGCTTGTGTGGCAAAAGCGTTGATTGTTTCGGAAATGATTACTTCCTTTTCTATAAGCTGACGTCCTATAAATGGAGATTTAACGCCCATCAGATTCAACAAACTTTTTACAAAATTCACAGGATCCGCACCAAAAACTTGCGCTAAAACATCATACTTCTTGCCCATCGCCGAACGATTCAACTCAAGAGCATACGGTAATGCAACCCCACATATTAAACCGTGTGGCTCATCGTAACGCACACCAAGCGGATGCGCTATGCCGTGAACCACACCTAATTTAGCCATTGAGAACCAACGCCTGCAAGGTAACTACCAACAAGCAGATCTTCAGCTGGCTGTCCAACATCTCCATTAAATACCTTTAGAAGATTATTAGCTATCATTCGTGCTGCTTGCAAAGTGTAACAATCTGTAAGCCACGTGGCATATTTGCTTGCATAACCTTCTATCGCCTGAGTTAAGGCATCAAGTCCAGCCTGTGCAATAATATGCCTCGGACACCCCTCAAGCAAAGCAGCATCAAGAAACACAAGGCTAGCCATCATATTGTGATGCCTTATGGATTTCTTTTGCTTTTTTCTTTTATTGGTTAGCACTGCATTTATTGTTGCTTCAGACCCCGTTCCAGCTGTGGTAGGTGCCGCAATAAAGGGAATGCCACCTCTAGTTATTTTGCCGCCATTATGATAATACTCTATGCTCTCTCGCTCGTAAAACAAGCCTGCTGCAACTTTGGCTATATCCATAACGCTTCCACCACCAACAGCGGCGATCCAGTTAGCTTTAGAGTCTCTTGCAAAACCCAACAAATCTTCTGCATTCTCTATTGTTGGCTCACCACCTGAATAAAGAAATGTAACAACTTTTTTATTATCAGCTTGCTCTAAAATTTTTTGCAGAAGACCTTTTCTTTGCAGGGAAGCTCCATGTACTAATACTCCAGTTTCTCCGAACTTAAAGGAAGTCTCTGCCACAAGATTGAGAACACTATTATACCCAACAATAGTTCTTGATGGCATAACTATTTCAGATGGTAGTAAGTTTTCTTGCATATAACATTTCCTCTACTTCTTATCTTTATAAAAAGGCAAAATTCTTATTTTAAACTGCATTTTTTCTGGTTTGATGAGATATCTATCAAGCGTAACAGGTCCACAGCTGTTGTTCCCTATCCCACTCTGCCTTAAATCTATCTTCAAAAATATTCTATCACGCTTCCTTAATTCATAATTATGCAATACCCATGTCATATCATAATCCGAATAATAGTGCGCGCTAAAATTAAATACCGGCTCACCAACAACTTTTATCCCTAACCCATCCCTATTATAAAAACTAGCCCACCTAACATCTCCCCTGTTCCCATTCTCCTGCGGCCTAATATATGGATAAAATAAATCCTTAACCTTACAAAAATATAACCCTATCAAACTACTCTCCTTCCTGTCATCATAGTTCTCTATAAATCCCCTACCATACCACTCAACATTATCCAAAGCCAACGGCATCTCCATCAACCATCCAACACGCGGTAATGGCGGTAACCCCTCACGCAAAGGCTCTATACTAAAATATAAACCTAACACACCATCCACCCCTACATTAAATACCTCTTCAACATTAAATAAAGGTCTCTGCTCGCACAATGCTGCACCAAGAACCAGCCGCCTCTTCACCTCAAAATAATCTTTATCATTCCTTACCTCTATACCTACCACCCGCTCCATCAACCTATCATACCCAACCGCCAGCCACTCCTTTGCCATCCTATCAAAAAAACGTTTTTGATAAACAACTGCACCATTATGCCTCCTCACATTCAACAATAAACCACCATCATTATCCGTAGGTGCTCGCCATAAATTTATCTTAGGACCTCGCATCATCATATCCTTCCCCCAAATAGCCAACCTCAATAACTCCCCTCCAACACCATCAAATTCAAACTCAAAACCCTTACCATAAACACATAACCTACAATCACTTTCCTTCACCTTCAACTTACCAAAACTCCCCCTAACCTTCACACCAAAATCGCTAGCATTCATCAACAAATACTGAAACTTACACACCTCAAACCCTCTCCTCGCCCACAGCTTATCCTCCTTTAACACCAGATAAATGTTAACAAAATATTCCTTCCCATCACCCAACCCATCAACCTTATACGGTATCTTCACCTCCATACAACTACCAGCTCTAACCGCAGGCATCGGCATCTTACCACTCAAACACACCTCACCATCACCTATAATCTCCCACAAACATTCCAAATAATCCGTGCTAATCGTATGATGCCGATTTATCACAACAAATAGACCTTTCTTAACATCCACCGCCTCAATAGCAACTGGCTCATAAACCTTCTTAACCTCATATGCTGCAGGATGCGCCTCCCTATCAGGACTAAACAGCCCATCACAACAAAAATTACCATCATTAGGATAATCCCCAAAATCACCTCCATAAAGAAAAACCCTTTTTCCCTTCACCTTACGAGCTATCCCATGATCTGCCCATTCCCATATACAACCACCTAAAAGTCTCCTGTTTTTAGGCGCATTAATTGCATCCCAATACTCCTTTAAATTACCTGACGCATTCCCCATAGCATGCCCATATTCACACATAAAAAACGGCTTGTTGCTCTCTTTACGCCCTTCCTCCCATAGCCTATCCACATGGGGATACATCACACTCACAACATCTGCTGTCCTTGCCTCCAGATCCCGCTCATAGTGAATAGGACGTGTCCCATCAAGCTTACGTATCACCGCCGCCATAGCCTCGTGATTTACTCCATACCCACTCTCGTTTCCTAACGACCACATCACTACACAAGCATGATTCTTGTCTCTCTCCACCAAACGTATAGCCCTATCCTCAAATGCTTCACGCCATACATCAACCCTAGCAGGTATGTCATCACCATCATACCCAAAACCATGCGCCTCTAAATCAGCCTCGTCTATCACCAATACCCCATACCTGTCGCATAAATCATAAAAATACGGCGCATTCGGATAATGCGATGTCCTAACCGTATTCACATTAAATCGCTTCATCAATACTATATCTTGCTCCATATCAGCCTCACTAACCACATACCCCTTATCAGGATCAAAATCATGCCTATTCACACCCCTAATCTTCACTGCTCGCCCATTAAGCAAAAATTCCCCTCCCTTTATCTTTATCTCCCTAATACCAAAATTAATACCCCTCACATCCATATCACCTCCACCCACATCCATCAACGTTATTACAGCTAAATATAAATTCGGCTCCTCATCACTCCATAAACGCGGTTCCCTTAACTCAACCTTAATCTCAACCTCCTTCTCCTCACCACCACCAACCATCAACCCAACAACACACCCCTCACCACCACCAACAAATCTACCCCCACCACCCTCAAATATATCTAACTTAACCTCCACTTCTCTACACTCATCCAACTTGTTCCTAACCTTCACCAATACATTCACCACACCTACCCCATAATCCTCACTACAATTAGTACGAATAAACACATCTCTAATATATACATCCGGCACTAACGTAATATATACATCCCTAAATATACCATTAAGCCGCCACATGTCCTGATCCTCTAAATACGTAGCATCACTCCACTTGTATACCTTAACCACTAATACATTCTCTCCCTCCTTAACATATCCACTTATATCAAACTCCGCAGGCATATGACTACCTTTGCTAAACCCAACCTCACAACCATTCAACCATACGTAAAACGCTCCACTCACACCTTCAAACGTGATAAACTTCCTAAAACCACCCCAATCCTCACCAACTTCAAACCTCATCCTATAAACACCAACTGGATTCCTATCAGGCACATACGGCGGATCTATAGGTATAGGATACACAACATTCGTATACTGCGGTATATCAAAGCCGTGCATCTGCCAGTTAGATGGTACCGGCATCTTGTACCACCCACTATCATCAAAGCCACCTTCAAAACATTTTATAGGAATATCTGCCTCACGCTCAAAATAATAAAATCGCCACTTGCCATTCAACAACACATATCTATCAGAACGCCTCTTATCCCCTGATAATGCACTCTTAACATCTTGAAACGGCACCATAGAACAGTGCGGCAGCTCCCTGTTCCGATGCAACACTTTTATATCCTGCCATTCACAACAATTCTTTACACTCATAAAATTCTCCTTCTTTTGCCATGCATTCTAAAATCCAACAATCCAAAGTCAAAGATTTTTTCCTGCTTCCATATCACAGTAAACAGTATTGAGATAAAACGAGAGAGATAAAGCATGTCTATTATTTATTAATCAGCAAAATATATAGTGGGATTTCAGCAACAAAAATGTCATCAACATATATTGTTGCTTGATAACTGCCAGCCTTATTAAATTTGAGTTGCTGGATATTCACTATATGATTGGTTGCCACTGTTGCCGCACCTTGTGGAACAGAAACTTTTATGCTAGCTTTAACCTCATTTAAAGTTTTGTTGCCATCTTCATCCATAAATTTTACCGTAACTGTATGCTGACCTTCTTCAAGTTTTGTCCACAAAAGCTGTACAGCCACAGCACACGCTGTCTTAACTACAGGCAGAGATTTAGTTTCTATCGTATCAAAAGTACCAAGCAGACATAACCTATTTTGATATTCAAATGCTGCATCACAAAAAACTGCCACCTGGATATTCATACTCGACTCCCATCTGTTAAGTAATTACAAAAGCGGCATTTAAAACTCCAATTCATTCATACAAAAAACTGATTTATTTTCAATGCTTTTTAGGACAGATTTAATTTAGCTTATAATTCTTAACCATAGAGAACTTGAGAGAACACAGAGAAGAGAAAACATGATTTGGAATTTTATCGCATAGCATTCTATCTTTTTCTTCAACTTAAAATCTTCCTCTGTGTTTTTCTCTCAAGCCCTCTGTGAACTCTGTGGTGAAATTTCTTATCTTCTGACTTCTTCATAAAACTCTCAAGTCCTCTTGTAGTGAGTTTTTTCTTTATTGTTCCAAAATTATGCCAGCGCAACCACATTAGAATATATGGAAGAGGAAAAAACAAGATTCAGCATATTCGCGGAAGCTCTTCACCAAGTGGCATTCGTATAATGCGCTCACCACCTATAGCGGTACGCATTACAGCAATGCCTTTATGCTGTGGGACAATCTCTCCTATAATAGCTGCATTTTTTCCAAGCGGTGTCTTATGAAGGGCATTTAAAACAAGCGATGCTTTAGCTTGTGAACAGATTATAATAGCCTTGCCTTCATTTGCCATTGTTAAAGGATCGATCCCTGTGATATTACAAAGTCCTTTCACAGCTGGTTTAATTGGCAATTTTTCTTCATAAATTTTGATTCCAACTTTTGAGCTTTCTGCAATATCGCATAGAGCAGCGGCGAGTCCACCTCTTGTTGGATCGCGCAGTGTATGGATATGGCTTCCATACTTTTTCAAAATAGGCTCTAACATTTTCCATAAAGGCGCAACATCACTAGAAATTTCAGAATCAAGTTTAAGTCCACGTCTTTTTGCTATAATAGCAGCGCTATGATCTCCAATGCTTCCTGAAATAATTATTGCATCTCCTATCCTTGCGTTAGATGAAGCAGTGTTTATCCCTTTCAATCTTTCCCCTATGCCGCTTGTGTTTATAAAAATTAGATGCCCTTTGCCACGTTCCACAACCTTTGTATCACCAGTAACAATTTTAACATTAGCTTCTGCCAGAACATGTTGCATTGATTCAAGCACCCTCTCTAAATCGGCAAGATTAAATCCTTCCTCTATGATAAGTCCAAGGCTTAAATATAGCGGTTTTGCGCCCATCATTATAAGGTCGTTTATCGTTCCGCTTGCTGCAAGTCTTCCAATATCACCACCGGGGAAAAATATAGGATCAACCACATAACTATCTGTGGTGAATACAAGGTCTTTACTTTGCAACTTTAACACTGCTCCATCATCAAAAGAATCCAATATAGGGTTAGCAAAGTATTTTGCTATCAGGCTGGCTATCAGCTGTTTTGTTCTTGATCCACCGCCACCATGTGAAAGAAGGATTATTTTATTTTCCTCATTTGTTCTATTCATTTCTCTGTTCACTCCCACCATAAAGGCACAAAGCCATTAGCTCCGCATTGCAATTCAACTTCCATATAGTTATATGCTGAAAGCAAAGCACGCCAATAGCCTGTTTGATAGTCATACAAAGCAGGGTCGCTAAGCCCATCACCATCGAAATCGGATGGGACCGGCGCATAGCGGATTCCGCCAAATCCATCCAGAACAACAGCAACATAACTTTGGGATGATAGCAATGCTTTCCAATTGCCCGAAACTGTGCTATACACTGCAGGATCAGCTTTGCTATCGCCATCAAAATCCGCCAGAAGTGGCTGATAAAGAATTGAGCCCATATCAAAAATTTGAGCCTCTCTATACGCATCCGAAGAAAGCCATATTCTTAAGGCGCCATAATGTGGTTCATAAAGCGCTGGATCAGCTTTATTATCACCATCATAATCGGCAGGTGCAGGAATAGTAGGTCCTGAATTCCATTTAGGCACAGAAAACTCTACCAGCGTATATTCATAATCAGAAAGCTTAACTATAAAACAGTTTTTCGCATAATCAAATACGGCAGGATCACTCTTGCCATCGCCATCAAAATCTCCAAAAATTGGCAATGCATTTGCGTTGCCAAGTTGAATATTGCCAAACTGTCCACTTTCTGATAACACACCAACCCAGAAGCCATCTGAAATTCTATATACGCCAAAATCCGTTCTGCCATCGCCATCGTAATCGCCAGTGATTGGTATATAGCCTGCGCCGCCGAGCACACCGGGCAGCAACTCATAATTACGGCTGGAAAGCCTCAAAAGCCAATCGCCAGAAGTAAGCGAATAAGCTGCTGGATCGCTCTTGCCATCGCCATCAAAATCTGCACGCCACATAACAAGTGTTGCTCTGCTACGTTGCCAGCCATAATCAGGCTGACTGAACACACTTGCTCCGTAAGAATTTACAGAGCGCACCCGATAGCTATGTTTATGAAAACAAGTTGCAGTTGTGTCATCAAAAGATAATGACGTAGTTTCAATTAGAGGTGCTTGCTCGTCATCTCGCCACACCTGATAGCTGGTTGCTCCTATTGCTGCGCTCCAAATTATCCTTATTTTATCAACAAATGAACCATCTGTTGCTGAAACATTTTGTGGTGTTTCTGGCAATGGACCATAAGGCACAATAACAGAAACGCTTCTTGAAGCCATTTCACCTATATAATTGCTACCCTGCACGGTAATTATGTTGGTGCCTGTAACCAGCCCATTAATAGTTGCCTGCCATGGGCTATTTGCTGGTATGGAACCTGATCCACCTTGATCGTTTTGCCACAGGATCTCGCCAACAACGTGTTCATTGTGAGTGCCCTGTAATACGATGGAAGTTGTGCCGTAACTTGTAATAATTGAGCCTACTATGTTTGTAATTTCAAGAATTGGCGTTCCACTGCCATTAGATGATCTTACAATAAAAACGGTATCTGTAGCAGTCTCACTCCAACTATTTGTTCCAAGAACGCTGATTATGTTAGTGCCTACCATAAGGTTAGAGATGGCTACTTCCCAAAATGTGGATGCTGCGAAAGAACTGGCATATCCAGAAGAAATATTTGTTACAAGCATTGTCCCAACCACATGCTTATTATTTGTGCCCTGCAATACAAACGAAGAAACATAATATGGGCAGATTGCTGTGCCAATAACATTAGTTATCTTTGTATAAGGCTTGCCAGTGCCTTCTGGACCACGCACTATCCAGACTGTATCCGTAACAACTTCATTCCATAAATTGGAACCGAAAATTTTTATGATATTTGTGCCTACAGCAAGTTGATCAATTATTGTGCTCCATTGTAAGCTGGCAGGAAATATCCCACTTCTGGCAGTGGACTCATTTGTCCAAATCATATTTCCAAAAACATGGATATTGTTTGTGCCCTTAAGTTCAAAATTTGTTACATCATAGGAGCATGTTATAACGCCAGCGACGTTCGTAATCGCAACAACTGGTTTCCCAGTGCCTTCACCGCCTCTTATTATCAAAATATCATCTGAAGCCACATCCCCCCACAAGTTGCTTACCGTTATGGTTATATTATTTGAACCTACGACAAGCGGCGTACTAAACTCCCAGATTGCGGAAGCAGAAATACTTCCCGCATATCCTGATGAGTTTGTCCATAGTGCAAGCCCTGTTGCGGCAAAATTAGCAAAACCCTGAACAAGATAGTTGGTAATATCGTAAGAAACTGTTATAATATCTGGTGGATTAGTTATAGCAACAAAAGGAGTTTCACCAAGAAGCTCAACTTGTTTTAAATCATAATTAACGAATACGCGCCCATTAGTCATTCCTGTATCGCCATAATCAATTATCCACACAGGCTCACCTTCAATTTGAGAGAAGGCAAATAAGACGTTCGTCCCAGTAAAATCTGCGCCACCATTATCTTTCAAATGAATCGTTAAAGGCTGATTAGTATTCATAAAGGTGAGTTTTTTCTGAATGTAGGTCAGATCGGTTTTTCCTGCCGATTTGCTATAAAAATAGTGTGTATCTCCCTCTATTACGAGATTTGAAAAAGTTAGCATTCCTTCCGAATTTGTTGTTCCAGGCGCTATTTTTGAGCCATTCAACAAGTAGCAATTTTGAACTAACCCTGTACCCATAAGCAGAGTGGAGTTATAAGTCATAAGTATTACTTCTGGCACATCAAAAGAACAATCAAGTTGAAGAGCACCTTCATCAAGATAGAAGTTTCCATTGAATGCGTGTGTATTACCTGTTATGACAAGCAAGCCAACTCCTTCTTTATAAAACTCGCCATCTCCATTAAGAGTGCCACTAAAAATTCCATCGAAATTTTGCTCTAAGACAACTGTTGCCAGATTTGTCAGGTTACCCTGAATTGAGTCGATATCCCCTATTAACTGACCTTCATCAACAAGTGTACCGCCACTATAGCTATTTGTGCCAGAAAGGAAAAGATCGCCTGCTCCTCTTTTAATTAGAGAGCCATCTCCTATGATGTTATTGCTTAAATATAAACTGCCATTTGTGATATTAAAAACACTGGCTTTCTCCAGCAGGCTGAAATTCAAGTTGGTTGTTGCCAGATAAGAGACACCACCAGCATTGATAGAAGCGCCATTTAATGTGAGTGTGCCTAAAGTTTCGCTATTTATCCCAAGCTCAATGCTGCCGCTGTTAATTGCAAGAGCAGTGTTATCAGCAATTTTTTCAGACGAGTTAAGAATAAGTGATGCATTTGTGTTGACAATAAGCCCCTCAGCGAACACACAGTCATTGTAATATCCACTATCATCAATAAAAAAAACAGCCGAATGGCTTCCATCACCGATGAGGTAAGGGATGCTGTTGCTCACATAAGCTGTATTGCAATTGAGATACCCTGCACTAAAGCTTTGTCTGGCAGCACCATTAGTCATAAGAAAAGCATAGCACCTTATTGAGCCATTATTCAGTAAATTGGTGCCACCTCTTATTTCAAAAGTATTCTCTACAACGATATTGCCACCATTAAGTTCCAAAAGACTATCCAATGTTTCGCCAAGAAGAAGGTCATAAGAATAAAGCGATGCCCCACCAGATAATAGCAATGAGTGCTGCGCTCCAGCAGCACCTATAACAAAGCTATTAACATTTGACCATATTGATGCTGATTGCAATCCTGCCCAGCAGCTTGTGCCGTTTTCTCCTATTACGGCATTGGTTGTCCAGATATGCGCGCCATTTTCCACAATAATGCCATCATTCGTCGCTATGCCAACACCTATAGTTAAATTGGATGATATGAGATGCGCATAGGAGCCACTAACTAATGCGGTTCTATTATTGGCTAAAAAGAAACCTGCCATTGAGCTATCTGAAGAGATATGATTTAAAATTGAGCTACCTTGCACAACCAGCGATGTGCTCCCTGCTAACGCATTAGGAGATGCCAAAATACACTCGCCATTTACCACAAAAGTTGCGCCGCTATAAGAATTATTGCCGCTTAATACCAGAGATGAGGCATTGCTTTGCAATAAGCCACCTTTCCCTGAAACATCACCAGAAATTATTACAGGATTAGTTCCAAAAACTGATATATTAAAACCCTTATTGCTAATTACATTTTCGAAATAAATTGCTCCTTGCTCAGCAGTTATCGCAAGATCGCTAAACAACACAAGAGGCATCTTAAACGTTTGCGGATTGGTGGAAGAATTTAATACGGCACCATTTAATATAAGAAGCTCTCCTCCTAACAAAAAAGCGCCCGCATCATTAGAGAAAACAACACTATTAGCTGAAAGCACATAGATATCGTTTGTGTTATCAAGATTATTTGTGCCTGCAAAGATAATATGTCCAGCTGATAGGGATTCAGGAGCATAGCCATTTTGCCAGTTATTAGTCAAAGACCATAAAGTGCTTGTGTCATTGCCAGTCCATATCCATACAGGTGGCTCTGCTAATACGGCTAGAGAGAAGGAAACACCCGCCATTATAAGAACAACAAGTTTTTTATTCATAACAAACTATCCTTTTAAACATTTCTATTCTTCCTGTTCAAGAACTTCAACATTATTTAACCCATTACTGACTGCAACTTCAACATTTTTTTCTTCATAGAGAGCATTTGTGCTAATGCCATTTGTGTTAAGCCACATAGAAGATGATGAATTTGTGTTCTCATTCGTGCCAGCAGATGATGCAAAGCGATTCATAAGATGCAGCCTTTTCAAATCCCTGATAGATATCAAGGCAATTAACCCAAGCAGCAGGATGAAGAAGAATTGATAGAGGTATGAGACGAACTTTGAATTAAGCGGCCTTCTAATAACCGCTTCAATAAGAGACATCACAACGTGCCCTCCATCAAGAACCGGCAATGGCAGGAGATTAAGAATAGCCAGGTTGACATTCAAGAAGCAGGCAAACCACAGCGCTATAGCAAGCCCTTTACGCACAACATCAAGCAGCATATAAAATATCATAAATGGGCCGCCGAGAGCTTCTGAAGTGGATTTTGCCTGTGATGGTGTAAAGAGCGAGCGCACAATTTTTATGATGCCGGTTGCGTGTTCTCTTATTTGTTGAATAGGGCTGGGATGTATTATTTCATCAGCATCAAGCGCCCTTGAATCAAACATTACGCCTATTCTGGCACGGTTGAGAGTCTGGTCAAAAAGTGGAGTAACCTTTAAAGCAATTCTTTCCTTACCTCTTTTTACAACAATTTCACTTTCTATGCCCGCATTTGTGGAGATTAAGGAAGTAAGATGTTCTATGCTCAAAACTTTTTCACCATTAAAACCAACTATAAAATCGCCAGCTTTAATGCCAGCTTTATCTGCACTTGAAGAAGGCTCAACCAGCATAACACGGCACAAGGAAGGTTCATAGACTCCCTGAAGCATTCTTATGCCAAATGCATTTTTTTCGGTAGGAATCTCTGCTGTTGTAAAGGTGCTGCCATCTTCTCTTTTTATTTCAAGTGTAATTTTTTCATGCTTTGCATTTTCCTGAAAAATGTCAATCCATGAACGTACCTTTACGCCATTAACAGAGATAATGAAATTGCCTGTCCGCACGCCGTTTGTATAAGCAGCAGAGTTTGTTGCCACAAAGCCAACAACATTGCTATGCTCTGCAGGAGCGGATGGTTTGCCTATAATAAAGACTCCAAAAGCCAGCAAAAATGCAAGCGCTATGTTGCCTGCGGCGCCAGCAATTGCCACAATGATTTTTTTGAAAGGGCTAACTGGTGGTAATTCACGGATATGTTCAGAGTTATTATCTTTATTTCTTTTTCTTCCTTCATTATCAGTTGGATCCATTTGAGGAAGCGCAACGTATCCACCTATAGGGATTATAGCGATTTTATATGTGGTATTGCCCACTTTCTTTTTCCACAAAGCAGGGCCAAAGCCTATTGAGAATGTATCTATGACCATCCCAAACCATCTTGCAGCAAGATAGTGCCCGGCTTCATGCACAAAGATTGCTGTGCCAAAGAGCACCAGAACCCAAAAAATATCCACAATTAAACTTAAAAATTCAACAACATTCATTTTTTAAAGCTCCTTGTTATTTGTTTTGCTTGTTCTCTTGCCCAGCTATCTACAGCAAGAATGGTTTCTAGCGATGGGCTTTTCTCCGTTTGATGAAGATTCATTACCCGCTCCACAACATTCCAGATTGTAGAGAATTTTATATTTCGTTTTAAAAATTCCTCTACCGCAATTTCATTTGCGGCGTTTAAAACTGCTGGCATAGTGCCACCGAGATCGGCGGCAGCTCTGGCAAGTTTAAGCGCTGGAAAGCGATTTAAATCTGGCGCAAAAAACGTAAGTTTGCCCAATTGAGATAGATTAAGATGCGGCAATGCGCCATTCAGCCTTTCAGGCCATGTTAAAGCATATTGTATCGCAAAGCGCATATCAGATTGGCTGATCTGGGCGAGAAGAGAACCATCAACCAATTCAACGAATGAATGCACAATGCTTTCTGGATGAATGATAATCTTAATGCGCTCAACAGGCATATTGAAAAGCCAGTGCGCTTCAATTAGCTCTAACCCCTTATTCATCATCGTTGCTGAATCAATAGATACCTTGCGTCCCATATTCCAACGCGGATGTTTTAATGCCAATTCAACATCAACTTTATCAAAATCAATTAAATGATCCAATGCAAATGGACCACCCGATGCGGTAAGAATTAGATTCTCTATTTCTGCAAAATTTCTGCCCTCAAGACATTGAAAGATAGCGCTATGCTCGCTATCCACAGGCAAAATTTTTGCACCATATTTTGCTGATGTTTCCATCACTATATTCCCAGCAGCAACAAGTGTTTCTTTTGTTGCCAGAGCAACCCGTTTCCCAGCCTGTAAGGCTTTCAGTAAAGGCTTTATTGCCGCCATACCAACCATAGCAACAACCACAATATCTGCTTCAGGAAGAGCCGCAAGTTCCTCCACAGCAGAAGCACCGCCAAGAATTGTTAGGTTATCTGCCGCTTTTGTTTTATATTTCTCGGCTACGCTTGTATTGGTTATTGCCAGAGTTTTTATTCCAAAAGCCTTTGCCTGCTCAATGGCTTTTTCAGCATTACGCTCAACAGCTATGGCAATAACTTCAAAACGATCACGAAAATGCCCAACAATTTTTAACACATTGCTGCCAATTGAACCTGTGCCACCTAAAAGCACAATGCGTTTTTTCTGTTCACAATGCGAAATAGACTTCATAACTAACTGATTATTCTAAAATAAAAATATGCTATTGGCGCTGCAAAGAGTATGCTATCTAAAACATCCAGCAAACCACCCATTCCCGGAATTAGACTGCTGGCGTCTTTCGTGCCAGCAGAACGCTTAAGCAAAGATTCAAAAAGATCTCCAACTATGCCTGCAACTGATAGCAGTATCCCAAGTATTATCGCATCAAGCGAAGAAAACTGCACTGCATAAGCAAATGTATCTTTTGAGAAAAAATAAAAAGCCAAACTCATCAATACTCCACAAAGTGCGCCACCTATCACGCCCTCCCATGTTTTTGCAGGAGAAATACGTTCAAAAAGCTTTCTCTTTCCAAAAGCGCTACCGATGAAATAGGCGCCTATATCCGTAATTTTTACGACGCATATTGTATACCAGAGCAGCCACCTGCCGTGTTGCGTCATTTTATCCATAAGCCCAAGTCCACCATCAAAAAGCACAAGCTTTGCTAAAAAACCAAAGAGCACAACTATATAAAGCAATCCGAAGAGCGTCCCTGCCATTGTTGGGATAGGTTGTGAATTGTTTTTTTGCGGAAATTGCCGAATGCCTATAACAATTACAGCAAAGGCTAATGCCAAAGCTTCCACATCTAATGCCCATTTTGGTGCAAAAGTCATAGCCGAAAGCCAGATGCCAGCAGTAATAATAGAGCCAAGAATTGTCCCCCAGATCGGGAAACACGGGATATTTTGATGAGATAACATATGATAAAACTCTATCAGCGCTATAATCACAACCGTGATATGGAGCAAAGCCACGCTAATAGCCGGTGCTCCAAAAGTTATCATTGCAAGAAGTCCTGCAAGAATGAGTCCGCTTGGTATTCTTTTTTTTAAATCATCCCTCACGAAATTTGTCCAAACCTCCTTTTCCGTTTTGAATATGCTTCAAGAGCCATAAAGAAATGTTCTTCTCTAAAATCGGGCCATAAGATATCGGTAACATAAAGTTCGGAATAAGAGAGCTGCCATAATAGAAAATTGCTCAAACGCATTTCGCCACTGGTGCGAATCATAAGGTCAGGGTCAGGGATATCTGGCGCAAAAAGGTGAGAACTAATAGTTTCTTCTCTTATATCTTCAATGGCGAGTGTGCCTTCTTTAACTTTTTTTGCAATTGCTTTTGTGGCCTCCACAATTTCACTCCTACCACCATAATTCAAGGCAAGGATTAACTGTCGCTCTGTGTAAGATGCGGTGTTTTGCATAACGGAATTTAAGGCTTTCCTTACATAATCTGGCAGCTCCCATATTTTGCCTATTGCGCGCAATCTGATTTTTTCTTCGTGCAAATCCTTCTCACGCCTTGCAAGAAAAGAAACCAAAAGCTTCATCAAACCTTCAACTTCATCGGCAGGACGTACCCAGTTTTCTGTGCTAAATGCATATAATGTAAGATATTTTACACCAGCCTTCTTGCATGATTTAAGCGCAACTTCAACTGATTCTGCACCAGCTCTATGCCCCTCAATGCGAGGCAACCCACGTTGATTTGCCCATCTGCCATTGCCATCCATAATTATGGCAACATGAGTAGGAATGTTTTCTGGAATTTTAAGAAAATTGTTATCGGACATATTTCAAAACCGTTTTAGCCACTGTTTTTATTGCCTCTTTAGAAAGTTCAGGATACACAGGCAAAGCCAAAACATCTTTTGCAAGCTGCTCGCTTACAGGGAAATCTCCTTCTTTATAACCAAGATACTTAAAACACTCCTGCAAATGCAATGGAATTGGATAATACACTTCACAACCTATGCCTTCATCTATCAGAGCTTGCTTAACTTTATCCCTATTAGGCACTCTGATAACAAATTGGTTAAAAATATGCGGGAATTTCAATCCACAATTCTCATAAATCATTCCGGGTGTTTTCACAGGTGTTCCTGCAAAAAGTTCTAAATATAGATCAGCATTACGTCTACGCGCCAGATGCCACTCATCAAGATGTTTTAACTTAACAGAAAGCACTCCAGCCTGCAGAGCATCCAGTCTAAAATTTCCACCAACAAATGGATGAATATATTTAACTGATGAGCCATGATTACGAAGCGCTTTGATTTTTTCATATAGCGATTTATCGTTTGTTGTTACCAACCCGCCATCACCAAAAGCGCCAAGATTTTTTGAAGGAAAGAAACTAAAACATCCCAGATCACCAATTGCTCCTGCCTTATAAATTTTGCTTTCAACTTTATATTCAGCACCTATTGCCTGACAGGCATCCTCAACCACTTTAAATCCATAGCTCCTAGCAAGTTCTATTATTGGTTTCATATCGGCGCATTGGCCAAAAAGATGCACAGGCAACACGGCTTTAATTTTTAGATGAGAAAAACGTTCAGGTAATTTTTCTAAAAGTGTTTGGAGTTTAATTGGAGACATATTGAAAGAGTTTTCATCAACATCAACAAAAATTGGCGTGGCTCCAAGTCGGACTATTGAGCCAGCAGTAGCAAAAAAGGTAAAGGGCGTGGTTATAACTGCATCGCCAGCTGACACACCAAGCGCCATCAAAGAAACCAATAACGCATCAGTTCCCGAAGACACACCAATTGCATATTTCGTTCCGCAATATCTGGCTGATTCCTCTTCAAATTGATCAACCGTTTTGCCAAGGATAAACAATTGACTATCGCAAATTTCATCAATCACTTTTCTTATTTCTGATCGAAGAGCGGCATATTGCCCTGTTAAATCAAGCAGAGGTATTTTCATTCTTCATCCTTCTCTATTTCATTGATCAGCTTTTATGTACATAACAGCAATGAGCGATATAATACCTTTTAATTTGGTATTGTCAAACACTGCATAACCTTTATGGTATTAAAAAGAACAGATGAAGACAGGTGCAGATTATTTTCAAATTCCCTATAGAAGAGATGTCAATTCCTGATACACACCTACTTTGTTCTTTTTGAGATTTCCTTAAAAGTGCGTATCATTTTAATAAAACGAATAGTATCTTTCACCGGGTTTATTTTACTCTTTTCATCGCCATATATAACCTTTATTGGCACGGAAGAAATTTTTATGCCAGCCATGGCAAGTTTTAATAAAACTTCAGATTCTGCAGCGAATCTTGCAGATTGTGTTTCTATAAGCAATGGCAAAACTTTAAGAGAATATAGCCGATAGCCATTCTGTGTGTCTGGCACAAATTGTTGCATTATCCCGCTTAGATACCAACTCATGAATTTATTGGTTAACTTTCTTATGAACGGCATTCCAATAGGATTATCCATACGATTACCAATAATGACATCGCATTTTAACTCATGATAAGCTTTGAGAAATTTTGGCAAATCTTCTGGAGAGTGTTGTCCATCAGCATCCATTGTAATGACAAAATCATATTTTTTTTCCAACGCATATTTAAAGCCGTTGATTAAGGCAACTCCTTTGCCCTGATTATAAGAATGCCTGATAACAAAAGCGCCTGCTATCATTGCCTTTTCTGCGGTATCATCCTTTGAACCATCATCAACGACAATTACATTTAGGATATAATCTTTAACTTTAGATACCACCTCACCTATTTTTTCTGCTTCACAGAAGGCAGGGATTACTACGCATCCTTTTGTTTTAAAATCGAATACATCAGAGCTCACTAAAATACTCCCACAAAAAAGTTATTTCCAAAAACTATCAAACATAAACCATTGTTCAAGATTTGTTGATATTTCTTTTTCAAGAATATTTGCAATTTTTTTTAGCAAATCAAGCTCTGTCATACCATGCTCTGGTCTGATCGGGGGATAGAAACGCATTCTAAACGTATCATCTTTTTCCCTCAAGAGGAAGCCAGCCACTATCGGTATGTTGGTTTTTAAAGCTATACGAACAGGTCCGCTTGATAAGCAAGCTTCCTTACCAAAAAAAGATATTTTAATATGATGAGCGGTGTAATCTCTATCAGCAAGCATTGCCACAATCCCCCCATTTTTAAGTGAGCCAAGAACTGAACGCACTGCTCCACCAAGAGGAAAAACATTCAAGCCTCTGCTACGCCTCATCATAAAAAATATCCTGTTTAGCCATCTGACTTTTTCTGGAAGAAACACGGCATTTATTTTAAAACCAAGCGAAGAAAGCACCGCTCCACCCAGCTCCCAATTTCCTATGTGGGCAGTAATTAAAATTACTCCTTTTCCTTCATTATACACATCAAGAAAATTCTGATATTGCTCAAAACTGATCAAATCCTTAATAGTTTCCCGTGAAAGTCCTGAATATGTGAAAAAATCTACCAAATGCTTCGCAAAAAGCTTAAAATTAGAATGAGCCATTTTTCTCAATTTTATTCTTGAAGCATCCAAGCCCTGATGCTGCATAACTACTTTATAATTTTCCATCACAGCATTTCTGCCACGTTTATCAAAAAGGAAAAACAAACTAGCAATTCGTAAAGCACACCAGTAGGCAATCCGCCTTAAAAGACCATATTTAACATTTTGGATAACTTTATTTTGCAATCCCATTCCCCACCAGAATATATTATTACAACAGAAAAAGCTTTGTTTTAGTTACTTGGTGTCTGACACCAAGTAACTCACCAAGTAATTATTTCAATTCATTTTTCAATTTTTTTAAGAAAACTTCCTCCGCTCTATAAGAAGAACGAACAAGTGGCGCGCAAAAAGCCTCATAGAAGCCAATTTCAAGAGCTTTTTCTTTATATAATTCAAAAAGTTTAGGCTCAACGAAGCGTTGGACTGGCAGATGATTTTTTGAAGGTTGAAGATACTGCCCTATAGTGATTATTCTACAGCCTGCGTTGTATAAATCGTTCATTGCAGAAAATATCTCTTCATCCGTTTCACCAAGCCCCACCATAATGCCAGATTTAACTAGCGAATCAAAATGGTTCGTCTTAAAAAAGAAATTTGCATACTGCAGCACTGCAATAGATCGTTCGTAATTTGCTTGGGGTCTGACAGGCTTTTGGAGCCGTTTCACTGTTTCTATATTATGATTAAAGACATCAGGTTTCTCTTTTAATACAATTTCAAGTGCAGAAAAATTGCCATTAAAATCTGGTGTTAAAACTTCCACATAGAAGTTACTTTGCTTTAAGAGCCTGATTGTTTTTGCAAAGAACGATGCGCCACCATCTGGAAGATCATCTCTTGTAACGCTTGTTATAACAACATATTTTAATTTTAAAGCTTTTGCAAGATTCAAAACTCTTTCTGGTTCATCTTCCGCTGGCGCAAGCGGAGTTCCTTTTTTTACAGCGCAGAAAGCGCAGTTACGCGTGCATATATCTCCAAGAATCATTACTGTGGCTGTACCTCTATTGTAACACTCATTTCTATTTGGACACAGTGCATGCTCACAAACAGTATTTAAGTTATTTTTATCCAACAGGCTCTCGACGTGAGAATAAGCAGTACCACTTTTAATTCTAATTTTAAACCATTCAGGCAAACGAGAATTATTTTTTAATGTAGAAAGCATCCGATAAACTTTTTGATTTGATTTTTAATTTTTTAAAAACGGATTCCAGACCGTTTCTATCTTTACGCCAGCTTCTTCTAAAAACTTTTGTACCGTGGCGAAATCTGGATCATAATGTGGTTTATGGCAATCAGAGCCTATGCTAAACAGAACACCTTCTGATTGCAAAAACGCAAGATATTCGGCGTATTGTTTTTTAAAGTGTTCAGGATATTTACCATTCAAAAAAATTGCATAAGCGTTTATTTCAACTGCTTTCTTATTTTCTCTTACAGCAGAGGCAAATTCTTTATGCATAGAAGATGGGATAACACTGAAATCATCAAACCACGGCTCTGCAGTGAATTTGCCTTGTTGATCTGCCCAGTGCCCCATCCACCACCATGGATGTGCCACTATATCTATTAAAGGATGTGTGGCTAAAAACATATTCTGGCGGTGATATTCTTTAATGATTTCTTCTCTTTTAAAAGGTACATACATTGGCCAATGCGTTCCACCTATCACATATTCTATTTTAAAAAAGTCCTTGATTGCTTTATTAAATCCACCAAGACACAATTCAGCGCCAGCTGGGCCACCACTTCTTATGCCATAAACAGGATTTTTAATTTCACCTTTTCTGATAATATCAAGCTCCCATTTTGACATACAGCTTACTTCTATTCCAAAGTGAAAAACTGGATGTTGTGAAAAAGCAAGAAAATCATCTCTTGAGCGGCGTATGTCAGGGATATTGTAAATAGTGTGAAAGTGGTCTGAAATGCCGTAATGGAAAATTCCCTTTAATTGAGCTTCTTTAACTAAATCAGGAATATTTAAAGAAGCACCATCGCAGGAATTACGGGAATGAATGTGCCAATCGGTTTTTATCATAGGATCACAAAGGTGCCGATTTATTCAGAGGCAACTGCTTGTATGTTGCCTTCGTAGCCATGGTCTTCTATGAATGTGGCATTCATCATACGATCTGAAAGTGTGTTTCCACCTGAAAGTGTGCCTTGCAAAGTTCCAACTATAGTCACTCTATATCCTTGCGAAACGCCACTCACACTGAATTGAGCCACAACAGGTCCTGATACTGGAGCCACATTAGGTTGCGTTGGGTCGGTATTAACAGGCATTCCTCCGGTGGTTCGTACTGTACCTAAAGAACCTTCATAAACAGAGCCATTACTATCAACTATTTTAAGTTTATTGCCAGTTTGTGCAACCACAAAGCTGTATATTGGTGTTCCGTGATTGCCCTGATCATCTATTGTTGAGCCCCCTATATGCTCTTCACGCCAACTATAGCTTGCCTGGATTTCTGTGCCAGCTGCAAGTGGCGCAGGAAAAGATAGCGCCCATGCTCTTGTTGAATAATTATAAGTTCCTGAAGAACCATCATTAGGTGTAACACTCAAAGAAACTGTATCGCCACCTGATGAGCTAGAATCTGTAAATCTATAGCCACCTATAGTAAAGATAGTAAGTGAGCCCCGTACTGCGGAGTGTTCTGTGTATCCTGAATAGGCAGTATCTGTTCCGTTAGCAGTTGCAAGTACCTCACCTGAAACCACATTTGTTGTATAGTTGGTGGTTGAACTATTAGTTGCGCCAAATGCTTTCACCAGCACATGCCCCTGCTGCGGTCTATAAGTGCCGCTAAAATCCACCCAGTTATTACTATCATCCCAGCTATCAACACTACTACCAGCTTCCCAATCACATCCAAAAAAGAAAGGTATCAATAAGCTTATAACTAATATGTACAAACAATTAATCAAACGCATAAGTTAATATCTCCTTTTATTGATTTTTTTACATTTATTATTTCACAGCTTCCCAGATGAAGCTGCCACCAAATGTGCCTTGATAAAACTTCCCTGTCCAGCACCATATCAGCCATTGACCAGTTTCTGGATAATAGATGGCAACATCGGTTCTGCCATCGCCATCATAGTCGCCTGGCACAGGTACTGCGCCAGGACCACCAAACTCGCCTGTAAGGAATGCACCTTTCCACGTATGAAGCACCCACAGACCATATTCAGGATTGAATAGCATTGAATCATTTTTGCCGTCACCATCATAATCACCGGGCACAGCTATAAAGCCTGCACCAAAGCCTGTTGCCAAGTTAAACACGTCCGCTCGCTTGGTATATATGTTATACACATAGATCAACCAAATTCCGTTCTGTGTATCATAAAGCGCCAGGTCCGCTGCGCCATCACCATTATAGTCGCCTGGCACAGGCACCATTCCGGGAAGACCGAAGCGTTTGCTATAAGCCACTCTCCTTACAGGATCCAATACGTACCACATTGAATCATTTGGCGAATAGAGAGCAAAGTCAGCAACACCATCACCTGTATAATCAGCCACAACAGGAATTGAGCCTGCTGGACCAAAGTTAAACTCTGCTCTGATATTTCGCCAGATGCTATAGACCTGCCATCTGCCAGTGTTTGTATCGAATGAAATAAAATCAGCTTTGCCATCGCCATCAATATCTGCAAGGCAGGGGATAGCATATGGCGATCCAAATGAGATGCTTCCTGAAAGTCCGCCCATTGTTATTCCAGACCACAGCGCAGAATTTTTGTTAAAGATACAGACATCGCTTCTGCCATCGCCATCAATATCGTTAGGGCTTGGGGCTGCATCAAAGCAAGGTGGCTTATATTTTGGGAAATCAGAAGGATCAAGTGGATCTGTGTGATATCGCATCAGTTCTGCACCATCCGAGTAAAGATCGCCATCGCTATCCCACGCATTCGGGTTAAGCCCAGAGCCTCTTGGTGTTGCGAGGCGAAACTTATAGTTAGGTCCATAGTAAGCCAGCTCAAAAGTGTCGCTCAAGCCATCGCCATCAGTATCCCACTTTGAAGGGTTAAGGTCCACACCATCGCGTTCATATTCCTGCAGATTAGTTTCGCCATCGCCGTCATAATCCATATCGCCAGTTTGATCAAGATTACCGAAGTAATACATTTCCCATGCATCTGGTAAGCCATCGTTATCAGTATCCTGATCACGGATAATAACTTTTCTATTTTCAAGATAGAGATTTGTTTCAAGCGAAAGTAGCGCTGGCAGATAATCGCTATTCTCGCTACGCACAAAGCCATAAGACATCCATTTTTCAACTTCGCCAGAAAATCTGGTTAAATCAATGTTTGTTGTGTCTATAAAAGCTCTTAAATAATAAATGCCCTGTGGCAAGCCCATAAGGAGATAGCTGCCTTTCAGCGCGCCGGAGTTATAGTCTGGAATAGGACTAATAATGGTTCTTGCTCTTGGAACACCACTAAAACCTTCGTTATCGTAGGCTTCTACTACTATTTTTGCTCCTTTAGCTTTACCAAAATAGTAGATATCACCTGATATCCAGCGTGAGCTAGATTTTTGTAAATCTACGGTAAAGGATTGCTCTTCAGAGAAGCTACTTTCGCCGATAGGATTCCAGGCGGCAACTCGCCAGAAGTAGGTGCCGTTTCCAAGTTCAGCAAGGAATTTGGGCAATCTTGCCATAAATATTCCTTTTTCATCCGGGCATTGAGCTGGATAATAATCATCCAACACTAAAGTCCTGCTTCCATCAGAATTTTGACGCATTATCTGCAAATGATACATTGTGGCATTGGTATCCATTAGCCATTTGAGATAATTTCTTGCATAAATAAGTTTGTCGCCTCGTGGATAGTTAAGCACAGGTTTTGTAAGATATGAAGGATAATTCACGTGGAACACTCCATTCGTAGAGCCTTCAATCCACCACTGATATGCACCGGGAGCAAGTCCATAAATACCAAGGGCATTAAATGACCATTCGCCAAACATACCAATAGCAGTATAAACATTGAGGATGCGTGGAGCACCACTTTCGCTTATTCTATTAATCATCAAGTGGAAATTCATATCTGCATCACCCCATATAAACCTGCCATAGCCGGGCTTGTGATCCGCAACATGAACAACCGCACCATCATAAGAAGAATAAGAGATATAGAAAGGCGATTCAAACGAAAGCCCTATAGGCTCTACATCAGATGTTGTATGGCGCCCAGCGGTCCACCTGCTATCGCCATTATTGTCCTTGTAGCCCATTAAGAACATTTTGCCCGGCTTATCAACTACTAGAGAGAAAGCCCCATCGCTATAACATATACTAGCATATGTAGAAGCAGGATATAAAGCATTGCTACCAATCAGCCCTAATGCATAGAAGCGATCAAAAGAGGCCTGCTGACTGTTGCTGTAATAGACACGTCCGGATATTTGTGGAGTTGGATATGAATTTGGATCTAAAGGATCTGTACCAGCCATAAACTCTTGCAGGTTGCTCCATCCATCGCCATCTTTATCAAGATGCGCATCGTAGTGGTATGGATCAAGTCCATGTTGCACTTCCCAGTAATCAGGCATTCCATCGCCATCGGTATAGAGTTCGCCCCAGGTTCTGGAATAAGGAGTGGCCCTGCTATCATAATCGCTATTTCCATCACCGTCGCTATCGTAATTGCGTGGATCGGTCCCTGCAAGGTATTCAGCAAGGTTATTTAGTCCATCATTATCAGGATCGCCCCAGGCACCGTTCACGCCATCAGCGCTAAATGGATCAAGATTATAAAGCTGCTCCCACCAGTCAGGCAACCCATCACCATCTGTGTCAGTTGAATCAGGATCATTTGGATCAATACTTGCCAGCCATGAGTTTGTTGCAATGCCTCTTGTGCCATAAAACAGGATAAGATCTTCATAGGGCGCCCTGCCAGGATTAGCACTATATCTATAGCCATCAGGCATTATTGGGACCCCATTTGTATCTACATTGTTTGTATCAGAGAAATGATAATAATCATCATCTGGTGGCAGTGTTATTCTTTTTGCAGCGCTATTTTCAGCTGAAACTATATAGTTATAAGTACCATTCAAGCCTCTATATACAGTTGAGCGTTGCGGATGATAACGCCACCAAGTAATAGGAGGATGCAAACTCATATTTACATCAAGATTGGTAAATCCCATCGGCACAGCGGGTTCATCTAAAATGCCAAATGAATCGACATGCTTTGGATCAGGCAGATCATCAAAGGAGTAATAGAAAATCAATTGTCTATCATTCATAATCTCATTTTTTGTTAACTTTCTCTTTTGAGCTGTAATGATTTGATTACGATCACGTGCTCCATCCCATATTCTTATCTCATCAATTAGCCCTGCAAAATGATTTGTAGTAATAACGTTATTGCCTGCATACCAATCCACATAAGGATCAATATCGGAAGCTCCAACTATTACAATAGAGGATCTTAAATTTTTATCCATGTCTTCTCCTATGCCTATGATACCATTTGCAGGTATTTCATAGGTATTTATAACTCTGCTAACCTCGCCATTAACATATATCACCAAATTGGTGCCATCGTATGAACCTGCTATATGCGACCACTTATTCGGCTGTAAACTATGCTTTAATTGCGCAATCGATTGATATTGCCGCAATGAACCACGCCCATCATACATAATAAAGGGCAATCCATTGGTTATGCCAAGCCTGAAATTGGCCGCCACAAGTTCACCAAAAGCTGTAGGATAAGGCGTCACACGTTCAATAACAACCTGATAGCCCTTCTTGTTTATATTGGTTGGAAACACCCATGCTTCAACACAGAATTTTGTAAATATACTAGGATTATCAAAATATCTTGCAGAATCTGGAACTCTGGCAAAATCTCTAATGCCATCAAACATAAGCGCTCTATTCCTTATTGGGTCCAGTCCATATTGAGGATCTCTACCTTTTGCTCCAGCAGCTGAATTAATCTCATAATAATCACCTACTCCGTCATTATCTGTATCAAATCCTTCAGACGCTTCAAATAGCGAAAAACTCCATTTAAAAGGAGAATAACCCTCAAAAAAGCCATCGTCACCCATCTCAAATGCAAGCGCATAATTGCGTGAAACAAAACTATCAATATCATGATAATCACCCCTAAAAAATGGAGAAGGATCTGTATGATAAGCCTCATAATACTCCGAGTATGAGTATTCATCAATGTTTGGCAAACCATCCCCATCAGGATCCATTAGCGGCAATCCAAAATTGAAAGGACCCACCATATTTCTAACCAACATAGCCCTAGTAATACCTCTACTAAGGAAGAAATAGTTATATAAATCAGTGAGGGAAGAAAATGGTGAGCCAATAGTGCCAAAAGTAAAGTATTTACCATTACCCGTGTACGACCCACTAGCGCTTGGATAATCTGCAGGAGTACAATAAAAATCTTCTGAAAACCGATAGTTATCTTCTCCTATAGGGATCATTAAATCATACAGTCCCTTGCATGGATTTAACTCGTGATAGACCTCCCAGTAATCATCCATACCATCACCATCTGAATCAGGATTATTAGCAAGAGTTGTATGATATTCAACATTTCCTAAAGCGCTTGCAGCAGGATAATTGGTTCTTAATAAATCAAGATTGGTTTCAATTCCGTTATAATACCAGAAAGTTGGGCAACTCAAAAAATCTGGTGGCAAATAGTAATAAATAGGCCCCACATCCGTGCCAGAAGCAGGGTCCCATCTTTGCTCTACCCTCGTTTTAAATCTAACCATAACACCGGCATCCCACCAGAATGGATTGCAATGCATCCATTCAGGAACCATCCCCGTATAATACTCCTGCCAGTTTTTTAAGCCATCGCCATCATAATCAGCTTCTGCATCCGCCACAGTACAAGTTGTTCCTGCGTAAACTTCCCAGCCATCAGGCAAACCATCTCCATCAGTATCCGCACTACAAGGATTGGCAATAACACCCCTTTCACCACCATCAGTTAACCCATCCCAATCTGTATCTGTAGGATGCGGATCATTTGGAGCTGGTGCAGTTATTACGCCAGGATCTGTAGGCCACATTTTCGTTGGCCACGTTGCAGCGCAGTTTCCCAAAAGATGCGTCGCATTAGCCCACTCATCAAAATTTGATAATCCATCCTTATCGCTATCATCTCCTGCATCATCTGGATAATTCGGATTAAGCCCCACATAAAGTTCCCATCCATCAGGAATCAAATCACCATCCGTATCTTCGTTAATAGGATTACAGGCATAATCGGGCGATGAAAGTCCCTGAATATCATTTTCAGCAACAAAACGTCCCTCTGCATTCCACGAAATTCTTCCAATATAATCGCCACCAAGATATTCAAGATAGGTATTAAAATCAACCGTATTAACAGATTGAACATCATCCGTCGCCCCACCAGCCACAGGAATCAATCCTTTCGCCCATGCAGTAAGAGGACTAAACGCAGTTTCACCCGGAGCAATCGCTGGTGGTGGCATTGTATAAACATAACGATGCCTGATAGGTGGGTTAATTATAGCAATATCACCATCATTAGTACTAAATCTTCCATCGCCATTAACATCAACCCAGACTGCATTCCCCCACTTATATATGCCAGAATTATCATTAGTGTTAGCAGCAAAAAGAACTGCATCTCCAAAAGCAGTGCCCATAGTGCCGTTTGTGAGTGGTCCTTTTAACCGCAATATTAAATCGTGATAAAGATCAAAGACATTTACTCCATTATTAGTATAATAATCAATCCAAACGTTTGAAGGATTTGCCATAGGTCCTGTGTAACAAACTGGCGTACTAAAAGCCCAGCCTGTACCTGAATAAACTGATAAGAAAAGCTGATTGGAACTTTGAGCTATAAAATCAAGATCAGGATTTAACACGCTATTCGCATAGTCAAGAGCGCTTGTTGCTGCAGAAGTTATCGTAATTTCCCAATAATCATCTATCCAATCATTATCTGTATCACAATGCGTGGGGTCTGTCCCAAAATCATATTCATCCATATCAGTGAAAGTATCACCATCCATATCCAGCGTGGGATCATTCCATATAAGAGGATTTATCATAACCCACGATAAATTACAGCTATTAGTTAGCCCCTTATTAAATGCATCCGCACTACGCCATCTCCAGAAATAATACTCCCAGCCATCAGTCAAGCCATCTTCATCGGTATCTGGCAAAAGCGGATCAGTCATTGGATCATCACTGGCTATCCAACCCGACAAGCCATTTGTCAAATAATAACCATCCAATCCTCTACATTCATAAAAATTATTAAATTTTCCGCCGCCACCATAGCCATAAGTACCAATCTCTGGAAGGCTCAACATTCTTTCACGACTTAAAGGATAGCCGCTATTTGTCCCTGTATTAAATAGGAACCAATTCGTTCCTGCGTTTACTACATCTGAAATAGCATTAACAGTTCTGGGAATAAAATCACCGTCAGGATTAGCATAAGTGCTATAATTCCCTTTATTATTTTCAGCTGGACCTCCTTCTTTCATATCTCCGAACCATTTAATCTCCCATTCATCAGGCAACTGATCCTGATCGATATCGCCAACATTATCATAAGAAAAATACTCCTTACTAAAAAGCAGCCATATCTCCATATTCTGGCTTACTGGAATAATTTTCTGCGTCTTAAATAGATCGTAATACTCTATGCTTTGCGAACCTTGAAAATTAGTTGAAGATGTTTCATACCAATACCACTTATAAACGAAGCTTTGCTGCGGACCATTTGTGTCTGGCAAAGCAGTAAGCGTCACCAAATCATTTATATTCACAGAATATAAAGCAACTTCTGTAGTTTGAATCGCCATAAACGAGCCATACTGAACCATACATGCGCCACTGCCTATTCCTTGAAGACTAACTTGCGACATAAATGGTGGCGATATATGAACTTTAAGAACGAGACCTGCCGCGGAATATGTGCCATAAAAATTGATAGTTTGCCCCAATGAATTTATCGTGTTTATCTGCGGGTTTGGCGTTGTTGTGTTTGTGTAGCCGGCAACGTCCCCAAAATATACCGAATAAGTGCCACCTGGCACATTGCTCAACAACACAGTCCCCACACCACTAGCATAAACATTTGAGTAAGTATCATACACAACCCACGGAAAACTTGAAGAAACCGATGGCGAAGCATCTATTGATATATTGCCTGTGATATAAGTATATGTGCCGGTAATTGATACCACACGCACTGAACTCAAATTTGTCGTAATTGGAGAAGGCGTGGCATATCCGGGCACATAGCCGAAAGTAATTGTGTATATACCAGTTGGAATAGGATATAATGTATCACTCCCATAACGTGAAAGCCCACCACTTATATACTCGCTTGCATTCGTAAATTCAGCCGGATAAACGCTAATGCTCCAACTTGCGTTTGTGCCACTTAACCCATCTATTACTACATCAAGTTGATTAGAGTAT
>CAZBHO010000030.1:0-5179 GCA_964491945.1 uncultured Verrucomicrobiota bacterium
ACAAGCTTTAATCCCCTTATTCTAACAATTCCTACTGTACCATCAAGTGCGTAAACTTTTCCAACATTGAAATTCTTGAGCCTTGACAGTACCACAATCTGTGTTAGCATTTGCTCAATTTAAGCAAGGTGCTTATTTCATAGTGGGATTGATATATGGCAGTAGTCATAGAATTACCTCCAGACAAGGTAAAAAGAAACACAAAAACTAAAGAAGAAATTATTAATCTTTTTAAAAATAAGGTGATAGATAAAGACTGGTCTTTTATTGATTATAAACCTTCAGATACAGGCAAGTGGACTCATGATTATCACAGATACCCTGCTAAATTTATACCCCAATTGGTTGAAAAATTGATGGATGAATGTTTGCTAACATCACAAGATGTTCATATCAATGATCCATTTATGGGTTCTGGAACAACTATTGTTAGTGCCATATCAAGAGGATTTAAAGCCAGCGGTACTGATATTAACAAAGTTGCTTATTTAATTACTAAAGTAAAGTCCACACCTATAGAACCTGAATATCTTCATAGAAAAATAGAATGGATTATTTCTAAAATTAACAGATTAGAAGCGCCTTTGTTTAGTGATGAGGTTGAGCCTTTTATTCCTAAAAATTATATAGAGAGGATCAGATACTGGTTTCCTGAAGAAAACATAGATGCTCTTGGAAAGATATTGAGAATTATATATGACGAGAAAGATGAAGTCATAAAAGATTTTTTTCTTGTTGCCTTCAGTCATATTTTAAAGAATTGTTCCTTGTGGTTAAAGGATAGCACCAAACCTACCAGAGATTTAACAAAAAAACCAGCATCTCCATATGAGGCTTTTAAAAAACATTTAATGAAAATGTATGCAGGCAATAATGATTTCTTTCGGGTTGTTCCAAAGCAGGTCACAAAAAACATAAAAAAATACTTAAATATCAAAATTGGGGATGCAAAAAACCAGCCTGTTCCAGAAGAGAGTATCAATTTAATAATAACATCAAGTCCTTATGTAACTAGCTATGAATATGCGGATTTACACCAGCTTTCAACTATATGGTTGGAGTTAGCTGATGATATGACTGAATACAAAAGCCAATTTATTGGAACATCTTATAAAAAAGATTATAATCAGTGCATTAAAAGTTCAATTGCTAGGAAGATAGTTGAACAAATGTCTTTAAAAAACACAAAAATGTCAAAAGAAATAGGGGCGTTTTTTTCAGATATGGAGGAGGTTTTTAAGGAAAGTTTCAGAATCTTAAAATATGGAGGGAGATGTTGTTTTGTGATAGGGAATACCAGATTGAAAGGGGTAGAGATATTAAACGCAGAAGTTTTTGCTGAGAGTTTGCAATATACAGGTTTTACTATCGAAAGAATAATAAAGAGAGAAATACCTTCAAAGATACTTCCTCAAAAGCGAGATGAAAGAACAGGTAGATTCGCTAGCAATCATTCTGCAAATTCTGAAGCTTATCCTGTAGAATATATTCTTATAGGGTTGAAGGAGTAAAAAATTGTGCAGTTTGAAGATTTAAAGAAAATTTACCTTCGTAAGGAAAAGAAGTATGGTCAAAAGACATATAAATATATATCAGAGATCTTAAAAATAGCTAAAAATATGCATAAAATGAGTTGGGAGAAATCTCCTACTCCTTACAAAGATCACGAACAAAGCTGGCGAGCTTTTAAGGGAAAGAATTTAGAAAAGTTAATCCAATACATTATTACGGATGAAGTTGAGATGCTTGGGTTAAAAGTAGTAAATGGTAATCAATTAGAAAGGACTACAAAACTCTCTGAGCGATTGAGCCAAGTAAAACGCAACCTTGCTGTTGATTATGGAAAGTTTGGATTACATTTACCAGATGTTGATATTATTATTTACGATCCGACAAATTCAAAAATTGTAGCTGTCATTTCGAGCAAGGTTACTTTGAGAGAAAGAATTGCGCAAACTGGTTATTGGAAGCTTAAACTTGCTCAAGATAAAACCACAAAACATATCCCTGTTTATTTCATTACTCTTGATGAAGACAAGGCATTAAGCCGTAAATATCCACCTACAAAAGGGCGGGCAATTGTTGAAGTTGATCTAGATGGCACATATGTGTTAACTGAAGAACATATTGAACAGAGCGATAAAGTAAAATTGTTTGAATGTTTTATAGATGATCTGAAAAAATCATTAGGAGAGGGTATTTTTGCTTGAACTTATCATTTCTCCTCAAATGCCAATAGAAACTTATATTTGCATCTTTTAGCAAGGCAAAGGAATGTATAGCACATCTATAAAGGATGAAATAGCAAGAAGATGAGAACTCTTATTAAATTTCCAAAATTTCTGTTGACTGTATGTACTAAAAGCCCTATATAAACGCTATCTTAAGTAGATGGATGAGCATTTTAATGATTTATTTTTAAAGGAGAGATATGGGAAAAATCATAGCTTTATCATTGTTTTTTTTGATGCTCACGATAAATGGAGCGCTTATTGCCCAATATACCCCACCACCTGATAGGCCAGAAGAACCACCGCCGAAAGCGGCATGGTGGCAACCTTATGAGTATAATCGTTTAACTCTTGCTCTTCATCATCTTGATGAAGCTCTGGTAGGCAAGATGTTGGAAGCCCATAAAGATAACCTCTCTCTTGATGTGGTAAAGCATTCGGATGCTTTAACAGAAGAATTGGCTGATATTAGTGGTGGAAAAAAATCTTTTGCATCAGATATCTTTTATAGAAAGCCAGAAATAGCTGGTAAAGTGAGTTGGGTAAAAGAGGGTAAGTTTTTAGGGGCATTGCAAATTTCTGGAAGCAATGGTGTGTTAAAGGTGGGTATTCCGTTGGGCAATCCGCACACGAATAAAGATAGGAATTTTGAGTGCTTTTTTAAAATAGCTGGCTTTCCTCAAAATATAGCCACACTCATTGAAGCTTATGGCACGGAGCCGAATGTGACGCAAATGGCTATAAAGTTGGATAAGGTAGGCAAGCTGTTGCTCTATGTTGATAAAAATAAAGTTGAGCTTAATGAGCATATTTCAACAGGAAAATGGTATCATGTTTCATTAGGCTGGGAATCACCTCCAAACGGTTTTATTCGGGTTACTTTGAATGGAAAAACAATTTTTGAAGAAAGGGGAGGTGCTATTAAGGTTGGCATCTTGTATAGACACACTTCTATATTTTTTGGAAATAATCACAAACAAAGCGAAGGAATTGATGGGATAATAGATGAAGTAAGAGTTTCAAGATATTTATGGCCATACTATATCTATCAGCTGGATTGGGTAGATATAGATGGCAAATTAAAGCGTAAGTTTATTCCGCCATATCTTCGTAACGCTTCTGATGAAGTTATAAAGTTGTCTTTTAATGGCACTCTTTTGCCAGATTCAAATAGCGATAACATCAGGTTGCTAACAGCAGTTGTGACAAACGATGCCGATATTGCTTCTGAAGAAAAAATGTTGGACAAGTATTTCCAGACAGAGAAGTTTGGTGATGGGGTTGAAAATAACGCGCTTTTGATAGGGGAAAAGTGTAATAGCGCAATTTATGAGATAAAAAATTTATCTGATGTTATGGAAGAAGGCACTATTGCTATGTGGTTAAGACCACTAAATTGGGATAATGCGCCAAAATGGGATGAACTTTTGAAGATTTCCTTTCGTGCTGCCCCTATTTTTACAGTAGCGCAAAATAACAACACAATCATATCATTTAGTGTTAATGAAGATATCAATAAAAAAATCCAAAATCCTATGCCATGGCATCCTGGCAAATGGACACATATCGCGATAACATGGAACAAAACGCAAACAAAAGTATATATAGATGGAGAGGATGGTAAATATGGTGGCTCATTGCAATGGCAGAAAAAAGCTTTTACGAATATAGGAGATACTTTTGTGCTGCAATTTGCTAGTAAGGGCAAATATAAAACGCTGTGTGATGACTTTAGGATTTTTAAAAGAGCGCTTGCTCCTGCTGAAATACAAAATCTTATTGCTCTTTTTGATTCGCAAAAGGAGCTTGTGAAGCTACCTTCTGTAGATATTGTTTGTAGATATAATGGTGTATTAGGCAGATTAGGTGGAACACTTTATATCCTTGAGACATCAAAAGTTGATACTCTTAAATTTCAATTCACTAAATTGCCAGAAAGCCAGATTGTAACACAGGCAAGTTTTGATGTGCTTTCTGAAGATTTAGGCTTTTCTTTTAGTAATTTGCCACAGACCAATTTTGGGAAATATGCAATTAAGGTTGAGCTTATGAATAAGAATGAAACGGTATCTACACCTTCCATTAAGGAAATCAATTTTGTTAAGCCTGAATGGTATGGTAATACGCTTGGTGTAACAAATAAAGTTATGCCAGATTGGACACCTATAACAAGGCAGGGCAATATATTGAGTGTGGTATGCAGGGATATCCATTTAGGCGAGCTTGGGCTTCCTGCAAGAGTAGTGTCTGTGGGAAAAGACATCCTAGCTTCTCCAATAAAATTGCACCTTAAACGTAATGGTACACAAGAGATGTTTTGTGGCAATTTTGAGAAAACAATTTTTATTACTAATGGTGAAACGGAGATATTCTGGCAGAATGTTGCGCATGCGAATGATCTTATTTGCAATGTGTCTGGCAAACTGGAATTTGATGGGATGATGCTTTTTGATGTATCCATTTCTAATGAGCTGGCTAAACCTGTTAAGGTAGATCAGATTACGGTGGAAATTCCTTATGATGAAGAAAGCGCAATAATGACTCATTGGTGGAGCGGAAATGAATGGTTTAGGAATCCGCGCTCGGTATGGATAGGGGCTTTGCCAACAAATGATGGAGTTATTTTTACAAGCACAAATAAAGCGGTTGGTCATTATCCCGGGCAGCGTGGTAATTTTATGCCATACATTATGTTGACTGGTGATAAACGTGGGATGGCATATTTTGCGGAAAATGATAAAGGTTGGACTAAGAGTTCAAATGCGCCTGCAATCACTATTGAACGCAGAAATAAAGTGGTTAGTTTAAAGCTCAATATTATCACCGAGCCAACGGAGTTTAAGGAGAGTGTAAGTTTTAGGTTTGGACTTCATCCGATACCTGTTAAGCCATTAAGAAAGGGCTGGCGGATGATGAATGGCTGGGGAGTAATGCCAGATGGGTTTAGT
>CAZBHO010000030.1:5236-13128 GCA_964491945.1 uncultured Verrucomicrobiota bacterium
ATGAAAGATTATCCTGTGGATGGAGATTGGAAGAAGGTAGAAGAACGAATTGAAGGTGGCGCTTTGCAGAATTTTCATCGTAATTTCTTATCAAGATTTAAGAAGGAGTACGGAAGAGATCCTGAGCCGTGGGAGGATTATGTGCCCGGCTTATATTTAAACATTCGAGGGTTAAATCCATATATGCCGATTGCTGGGGATTGGTTTCCATTATGGCGTGGGACGCTTTTTGGTGGCTATGATACGTTGCGTTATTTTCCATCGCTTGTGGAGTATAGGGCATGGACGTGGAATGAGTGGATAAAACGTGGTTTTGTTAAAGGCGTCTATTTTGATGATTGCTGGGCTAATCCGCAGAGAATCGTGCCGGGCACTTGTGCTTATTTAATGGAAGATGGCACACCTCAGCCGGGTTATTCGTTCCTTGGCGAACGAGAATATCTTAAGCGAGTTAGACAAATATGCGTTGACCACAATGTTTTTCCGCATATCTGCGCACATTCAACTCATACCTTCTTTATTCCGTATCATTCGTTTTTTGATGTCCTGCTTGATGGCGAAGATCATTATAGAACAGGTAAAGAAAAAAATGATTTCATGGATGTATGGCCACTTGCGAGAGTTAGATTTAACAATGCCCAAAAATGGGGCATAACCACGAGCTGGCTTGGCTGGAGCAACGATAGAATGAAACCACCGGAAGATCAACCTGACTGGGTTTATAAGCAGACACGTGCTTTTACAGCCACGCTTCTTTTACATGATATTATATGGAATAAAAATGAACGGTTTTCATCCACTAGCCTTGACCCGGACAAGATGAGAGAAATAAAACTCTATATAGATCCCGATACAGAGTTTTTCCCTTATTGGGATCCACAGGGCATAGCAGAATGGAGCAATGCTGAAAGCATTAAAGTTGGAGTGTGGAAGAGAAAAGAATTATGTGCAATTGTTGTGGTGAATCACAGTACGAATAAGCTTGAAGCCGAAGTGAAGCTTTCTCTAAAAAACATTGGGTTCAATGATGCATCATCTGATAAATTAAAACTGGAAGATATAGATACCAAATTTATTGGCTATTTTCCAAAATCCACTAAACCAAAAACCTCTTCTGAAACAGTGCCTTTTGTTGGTGAAGGAGCTGAAGATATAGAAAAATTGTTTGAAGAGGAAGCTTCGTCAAAGAAAAAAACAACACACAGCAACCATCCAGATGCTGCATTTCGCTGGCAGAATGGCACTATTAAATGCGTTGTGCGACCTCATGATTATAGGTTTTTTGTGCTTAAACAAAAAGCCGTTGGTGAGTAACTGTGTTATTGATGTAAAGAGTTTATTTATTATGTCGGGTGAATTGACAGATGAATGTTGGCAAAAGGTTAAAGAAAAATTAGCCCTGTCTCCTTTTAGAACAAAATTTAGATTAAAAGAGAAAGAAAAGGCTTATGTAAAAGATAAGGGGTTCTCGGTTCTGAGGCAACACGCCTGTGATTTTGTTGCAAGCCGTCTTGCTCCTGCTTTTCCTAATAATGATGGAAGACAGACTCCTATGAAAGGACATCCTGTATTTATTGCCCAGCATGCCACCGCAACCTGTTGCAGGTCATGTCTTAATAAGTGGCACAATGTATCTGTTGGAAGATCTCTCACGATTACTGAACAGGAATACGTAGTCGCTATAATTATGAGGTGGATAGAAGAGCAGATCAGCTGAATTCATTTTTTTATTGATTTTTATTGCCAATTTACTAGAGTAATAGCAGTTTTATTCCCTTTTAAATATGAAAAAGTTAAATAAGAAAGAGCTTTCTCTCTTAAAGAAGGAAGCCAGTTTCCTTGCTGGTGTTGCAAAACGGTGCCCAAACGATCTGCAAACCTTAAAGGTTTTAGCAGAGCTTTATACAAAATGCGGAGAATATGAAAAGGGGCTAGAGATAGATCAAAGACTTGTAGAGCTTATGCCAGACGAGCCGTTAGCATGGTATAATCTGGCTTGCAGCTATGCATTGTTGAAAAGGAAAGATGAAGCTTTTAACTCCCTTGAACGTTCAATAGAGCTTGGGTACAAGAATCTATCGTGGCTTTCGCAGGATACGGACCTATCTTCTTTACATAAGGACCCACGTTTCACAAATATCATCAAAAAGCTCTTTTCTCAATTGAGAGGTGGAGCACATTGATTGATGCGCTATTCTCTTTTTTTTGATTGTAGAAGCCACCGTTTGTTCATGCTTTCTCCTTTTCTTGAAAAGCTTGATTTTGCATTGCATTTAGTTGAATCTAAAAGCAAGATTCCTCACATTAAGTTGGAAATACTTAATTTGGAATTGGGGAAAGCGCAAGAAATTCAAAATGCAATTATCAAACTGTCTGGCAAATTAATGCCAGATGAAAAATTTGTTAAGGTTCCTTTGCGAGAAAAAGATTGGGAAGAAAATTGGAAATTACATTTTAAGGCAAGGCGAATTGCTCCTCACATTGTTGTACGACCGGAATGGGAGAATTATAAAGCTTTTTCAGACGATGCTGTTTTGGTCATTAATCCCGGAATGGCTTTTGGCACAGGACTACATGAAACCACAAGAAGCGTCTTGCAAATGATGGATTTTTGGTTTGAAAAGTATGCTTCCTGTGCTCGTAATGTGCTTGATGTTGGCACAGGTAGCGGCATAGTGGCTATAGCGGCTGCAAAGCTGGGCGCAAGGTATGTTGAGGCTATAGATTGTGATGTGTGTTCTGTAAAATCAGCTATCGAAAATATCCGTTTAAATGGTGTTGAAAATATAGTAAACGTTAGTTTAACAGATGTTGCCTGTTTTAAAACAAATATCTCTTTTGATTTAATTATTGCAAATATTTTGGCTGGCACTCTTATTGATCATGCTCATAAGCTAGTTAACCTGCTTTCAAAAAATAAAAATGCCACTATTCTGCTTTCTGGCATTTTGAAAAGTCAGTTTGAAAAAGTGGCAAGAGAATACACAACCAAAGGACTTGTTCTCACCAGAAGGCTCGATATTAAGGAATGGTCTTCAGGAGAATTTAGAAGGTGAAAGATAGTTCTTTATTTTAGAACAGTTGTCTTTTTTGCATGGTATAAATTGATAGATTTGACATTGCATTTTTATGGATAAAAGGTATCATTCAGGAAGTATGCGAAAAAGACTTGTTTTGGCAATTACGGGTATTCGTTCGGAATATGACATCCTCTATCCTGTGTTGGATGCTATTAGACGTAGAGATGAGATGGATGTACAGATCTTTGTTACGGGTGCCCATTGTTCTAAAGATTTTGGTAAAACAGAAAAGCTTATAAGTGCTGATGGGTTTAAAATAGCGGATAGGGCAGAAACTCTTCTCGCATCAGATTCGCTTGCTTCCAGAGTTAAGGCAATAGGCTTCCAGATTCCAGCGCTTGTTCAAACAATAGAAAGAATTTCGCCAACTTTCCTTCTAGTTGCAGGAGATAGAGAGGAAACAATTACAGCAGCTTTATGCGGAACTTATATGAATGTGCCTGTGGCTCATATGTGCGGTGGCGATTATGCCGAAGGCAATGCGGATGATTCTGTAAGGCATGCAGTAACAAAGCTTGCTCATATTCATTTCCCAATGAGTAAAAAGAGTGCAGAGCGCATCATTAAGATGGGAGAAGAGCCATGGCGTGTTGTTTGCGCAGGCAATCCTGCCCTTGATCGTTTGATTGCAATGCCAGCAATTGGAAAAGCAGAATTAAGCAAAAGATTAAATTTTGATCTTACAAAAAAGCCATTAGTTGTAGTTTTGCAACATCCCATAACTTCGGAAAGCAAATATGCTGGTAAGCAAATGGAAGTAACGTTGGGTGCTATTTCAAAGATGAAGCATCCCACTATTGTTATCTATCCAAATTCGGATGCCGGTTCAGCAGATATAATCCAAGCCATAGAGAGATGGTTGCCACAAAATACCTTTGCAAAGGCTTTTAAAAATTTGCCACGTGCCGAGTTTGTAAATTTAATGCGGAATGCTGATGTTCTGGTTGGTAATTCAAGTATGGGTATTCTTGAAGCTCCAACCTTGAAATTGCCTGTAGTCAATATAGGTAATCGTCAAAAAGGGCGTGAACATGCCGATAACGTTATTTTTGTTGGGCATAATGAAGAAGAAATAACTTCTGCCATTAATAAAGCGTTGTATGATAAAAAATTTTTACAGAAAGTTAAGAAATGTAAGAGCCCATTTGGAGATGGCAGAGCCGGAGAAAGAATAGCCAGAGTGCTTGCAACGCTCCCTGTAGATGAAAAACTTTTGATTAAAAAGGGAACATATTAGTCTATGAAAAAGATATTGGTCATTTCAGTCCATCCAGATGATGAAACACTTGGTTGCGGTGGCACGCTTGTTAAGCATAGAAATAGTGGTGATTTTTTGTATTGGGTGATAGTTACGCGAACATGGCAGCCAAAGTATTCTGAAACATTAATTAAGCGTAAAGAAGATGAAATTAAAAAGGTAGCTTCCATCTATAGGATGAAAGATGTGTTAAAGCTTGGGTTTCCCACAACAGAGCTTGACAAAGTGCCGCAATCAGAGCTTATCAATGAGCTTGCTTCTGCAATAGAGCATATCAAGCCGAATGTGGTCTATCTTGTTAACGGTGGCGATGTGCATAGTGATCATCGCTGTGTGTTTTCTGCAACAGAATCGGCAATAAAAGCTTTCCGTATGAAGGAACTTGGTGTCCAAAGGATACTTGCTTTTGAGACGCTTTCTTCTACAGAAGCTGTGTTTTCAACATCTTACTCTTTTATCCCGGATGTTTTCGTTGATATTACGAAAGAATTTAAGGAAAAACTTGCAATAATGTCTATCTATCAAACTGAGCAACAGCCTGATTTGCTTCCTCGTGGTAATTTAGCAATTGAGGCTTTAGCCAGAATAAGAGGAGCAACTGTTGGAGTAAAATATGCGGAGGCATTTAAACTTCTAAGAGAGATCATCTGATATTTCTTTTTCTTATATGCGAAGGCATAGAAAACCAGTACATCAGTGTTACAAGTGCAAATTGAATATGGGGAAAAGATGCTGGAAGTTTGAATTTCCAAAGGAACAGTGGAGCGGAGGGAAAAAGTGCATTGGTTTTGGCAACAAAGAGTTTTATGCCGAATATGAACGTTATCTTGCAGAGCCGTCAGTAAAAACGAGGCGTGAAATTAGGAGAGAAATTTTTCGTGGCAATAAAGTTAAATCGCCATTCTATCGGCTCCGCAAAAAAGGTGGTAGATTTAAATGAGAGCTCCTCCAATTGTATCTTCTAACAATGCTGAAATTGAGGAACGTGCGCTGCTTGTGCAGTGCGTGTTGCAAAATCAGGATAGAGCGGAAAGAGAAGAGTCTCTAAAAGAACTTGAACGACTGGCTGATACGGCTGGAGCCATTGTGGTCGGAGCTATGACTCAACGCAGAGAACGCCCCGATCCGGGTTTTTTTATAGGACATGGCAAGCTTAAGGAAATACAGCTGGCTTGCAGGACTGCAAAGGCAAATCTCATAATATTTGATAATGAATTAACTCCAATTCAGGTAAATAACCTTGATTTAGCGCTTGGCATAAAGGTAATTGATAGAACTGAACTTATTCTCCAGATTTTTGCAAGACGAGCCCGCAGCGCTGAAGCTCAAATTCAAGTTGAGCTTGCTCAGTTGCAGTATCTTGCTTCACGCATACCAGTCTCCGAAAAGCAGCATCGTTTTAGAGGCGGTATCGGAATGAAGGGTCCCGGTGAAAGTCCATTTCAATTACGAAGAGCTCCACTTGTGGCTAGAATTTCTGCTTTAAAAAAGAAATTGGCTCTAATTCAAGAGCAACGTCAAAGGCGTAGAGTTAAACGCACTTTTCCTCTTATCTCTCTGGTCGGCTATACAAATGTAGGTAAATCCACCCTTTTAAAATCTCTAACTGCTGCTGATGTGTATATAGATGATAGATTGTTTGCCACGCTGGATACAAAGACAAGGTTATTGTATTTAGGAGAAAATCGTAAGGCGCTTATTACGGATACGGTAGGATTCATCCGCAATTTGCCGCACGGTCTAATTGCATCATTTCATTCAACTCTATCAGAGATTTCAGAATCAGATTTGCTTCTTGTTGTTGCAGATGCTTCTCATCTGCGTTGCGAAGAACAAATAATGATTGTTAAAGAGACGCTGAAAGAAATTAATGCTGATAGCGTGCCTGCTATTCTCGTTTTAAATAAAATGGATAAAGCCAGAGAAGAAATTGTCTCTCATTTACAGTCTATATTTCCTGATGCTGTTTGTATTTCGGCTATAAATAAGGATGGCTTAAACATTTTGAAAGAGCGGATAGCCAATATCCTCTTTGAAGAAAAGCTGATTTGATTTTTCCTTTTGCATATCTTATGAAGCAAGATTGAAGTTAAGTATTCCGTTTTTTGTTAATTTTTTATCATTGTTATAACTGATTTGCTGCCATTTTGCTTATGCCAAGAAAAGACAACAGAAGACAAATTTTGACTATTGTAAAAAGCATCAATATGTTTGAGAATAGAGACAGAACAATAAAAACCATATATAATATAGAAAGGATTAACCTATGAAAAAAAATGGCGCTCAATTGGCACTGGAAGGTGGCAGCCCTATTGTAACTAGAGAATTTCCTGTTTGGCCTGTGGCAGGTGATCTGGAAGTGGCATGGATGGAAGGAGTTGTGCGTAGTGGCAAATGGAGCTGGCTGGGACCGCACGAGATGGCATTTACTTCTGAATTTGCAGCATTCATTGGCTCAAAATATGCCATCTGTCTTGCCAATGGCACTGTTACTTTGCAATGTGCTCTACAGGCAGTTGGAGTTTGCCCCGGTGATGAGGTGATTGTGCCTGCTATGACATGGGTTGCAACCGCTCAGGCTGCGCTTGATATCGGTGCGAATGTGGTTTTTGTTGATATAGATCCTGAAACGCTTGTGATAGATCCTGAAGTTGTAAAAAAAGCAATTACACCAAAGACGAAGGCGATTATGGTGGTTCATCTTTATGGCTGCATGGTGGATATGGATGCCATCATGGCTATAGCTAAAAAACATAATTTAAAAGTTATAGAAGATGTGGCTCATCAGCATGGAAGCCGATGGAGAAATCAGGGAGCAGGCGCTATTGGCGATGCCGGTAGTTTTTCTTTCCAGCAAAGCAAGATTTTAACTTCAGGAGAGGGCGGTGCAGTTACAACAAACGATGAAGAAGTGTATAAAACTGTATTTGCCTTAAAACAGGTGGGGTGGGGGCCTGATCAGAAACCGGCGAATAAATATGGGCATAACTATAGAATCACAGAAATGCAGGCTGTGCTCTTGAGAGGTGGATTAAGGCGTCTTCCAGAACAAAACAGAATCCGTGAAGAAAATGTAATGTTTTTGACAGATGCTTTAAAGAAACTTGGTGGACCCTTGAAAGCGGCTCGGCGTGATCCAAGAGTAACACGACAAGCTTATTATGCTATGACATTCTTTTTTGATCCAAAGAAGGCAGAAGGTGTTACAAGAGACCAATATATTGCCGCACTTGCGGCAGAAGGCTTCAGGGGAGTAGGAGGAACATATCCTCCTGTTTATGCCAGTCCTCTCCTTAATCTTTATGATAACACAAGCCCCGTTCCTTTCCGTGATCCGAAAAAGATACAGAACTATAAAGAACTTAAGTTGCCAAACGCGGAGCGTGCCCATAAAGAGACTGCAGTAACGATTGCTCAAACAGTTTTGTTAGGTGATAAAGCGCTTATGGAAGAACTCATTTGTGCCATTGATAAAGTCAATAACAATCTCAAGAGGATAAAACAACATTTTGCTGAAAAAGAGAATCAAAGTTAGAAATATAATTGATTTTAGG
>CAZBHO010000030.1:13144-25896 GCA_964491945.1 uncultured Verrucomicrobiota bacterium
ACTTCATCTTTTATGATGAAGGTGATGAGATTGTTATAAGGGTTCTGATAAAGCAGTTAGGTGTGCTTCTCTTTTTACGGAACAATTCGTGAATGGAATGAGCATTCTATTGTACGCTCAATAATTATTTCCGTGCCATCGGCTGAATTAGCTTTTTTATCAACAATGAATATCTTCGGCTTAATGTTTATTAGTCCTCCTTTTTTTGCTTTTTGTCTGGCCAATTGTTCCAGGAAACGTTTTGCTCTTGAGGAAATTTTCTTTATGTCTGTTGAGCTTTTAATCTGGTAGGGGGTAGTTTTATATTGGATTTTGTTGCCATCTGATAGAGGGATAATACTAATTTTTTCACGAACAACAACTTCACTTGCCACAGCTCCAATGGCATTTGCCACATCAGCATCGTATGGCACAGTTATTTTTGCCTTTAAATGTTTTTGAAGCGGTCTTATGAAAAGTGAGGCAGGCGCTCCTATTGCTACGATTGGATATTTAAGTTGGAAAAGAATTTTAAGAAACTGGTTTTTGTTATAAAAAGCCTCATGGATAATAAACGCATCTAGATTTTCAAAATTTTTACGTTGCGGATAGGTTTTTAGGAGAATGTGTGAAATCAGCAGATTAAATAGCTTACGTGTTATAGTTTTGAAAACTTCAGCAAATGTATCTTCTGGAGTTTTTCCAAATAATCGTGAAAAAATTTCTAGAGCTCTTTCAGCGGCGGCTCTATCCCATTGTATAAAAGAGCCTTCTATATGGAACAAATCTGTTGGTGTTAGTGCTGCTCTTTTTAAAACGCCGCACAGGCGCAGTTCCTCAAGAGGCAAGAAGCAGGGGGCAATAACTTTAAGTTTTTTAAGGATTTCTGCGGTTGTAAGGGGATGCTTTGCAAGTAGATTGATTACAGCTTTTTCGCTTTCGCTATTTGTCTTGAAATCTGGTCTAGCAAGTACCCAGAAATCTAAAGAAGCAGCATCTTTTTCGGACAAAAAAAGTGTTTCATCGGCATTGATGAGAAAGTCTTTTACTTTAGGATATAGCTTTGCCAAAAAAGATATTGGAATGGCGCGTTCAGGTCCAACGAGGATTTTTCGCTCAACATTGAAATCAATTCTACTATCACCACCAAGCCCTATGGTTGTTATATCTATGGCGTTTACGTTAATGGTGCCCATCCTGGTTTTAATGCCTTCTTTTAGTAGTTCGGGCAACCCTTTTTTTAGTAGGGCGCAGTCGGTTGTTGTGCCACCGATATCCAGAATAAGGGCATTATTTTTGTGCGTAAGAACTTTTGCTCCGATCACGCTTGCGGCAGGTCCAGAAAAGATAGTTTCAATTGGGCGTTCTTGAGCATATTCCTTGGTTGCAATGGAGCCATCGCCTTTCATAATCATAAGTTTTGATGATATGCCGAAATCAATCAGCACCTTTTCTACGGAACTTATGAGTTCTTTTATCAGGGGGATCAGGCACAAATTAGTCACAGCTGTTTCTGCTGCATGATACATATTGAGTTCATCTGTAATTTCAGTTGATGAGATAACAGTTATTTGTGGATATTTTTGCAAAATGAGATGTTTGATTCCTTTGACGAAAGCGCTATTACGTTGCAGTGCATAACCTGCGATAACAATGGCAGAGCACATTTCTTGTTCAACAATAACTTTTAATGCTGCTTCTAACGCATTTTTATCCAGTGGCACAATTATTTCTCCTGTAATTGATAATGCACCCGGTACGTTGACCAGAGGTTTGTGTGGGAATTCCTCTTCACTCCATTGCCAGGGAGAAAACACAAGCACGCCTGTTTTGCTCTTTTTGCCTTCAACCATTGCATTTGTTGCAAGGGTGGTGGAAAGCACAGTGAACTCTATGTTTAAAAAAAATTCGGTAGGCAACTGTTTTAAGGAAGAGGTTATACCTTCAATTAGATTATGATAAGATGTCAATGCTTTTGCCTTTGCTACAAGCTTACGTTCAGAAAGATTGTAGATAACGCTATCTGTAAATGTTCCGCCAACGTCTATGCCAAGCCCTAGAATAGTTGAAGAATTATTCTTCTTTCTTTTCAGGTTCAGGTTGTTTTTTAGGTTGGGCATTTTTTGATGATTGTTGTTCAAACTCAAATTCCACTCTTCCGTTTTTTAATACCAGATACGCTTTAAATGGCTTGTTATACTTTGAGATGAATTTTGTAAGTAAATCGGTTTTTCCTCTTTCAAGTAGTTTTTGCATTTGCTCTTTATCAATAGGTTGTTGAAGAATTACAGTGCCTGTTCTAAAATCGCAGGTGGCTGGTTCTTTAACATAATTTTCACAAACGTAATTTTTACCGAAAATGTAAATGTTACCGCTGCATTTTGGGCATTTTCCAATAGGCGTCTGTTTCTTTAAATCTTCTTTTACCTGTTCTGAATCGTGGGCATTTTGGTTGTTTTCAAACTCAAAGTTGAATTTCCAGTCATCTGTTAATTTAATAATGGCTTTAAATGTTTTGCCTTTCTGGCTTCTAAAACCATCGATTGGTCCAACTTTACGTTCTTTAATAAGTTTTTCTATTTCTTCTCTTTCAAACTGTCTACCTGCCAGTGTTTTCCATAGAGCGAAATCGCACTTCTGGCATTGGAACATTTTATAATTTTCGTGAATTTCGCCTCCGCATTTTGGGCAACTAACGTTTAATTTTCCAAAATCTCCAGGAATTGTATTGTGTTCATACTTTTTTGCTTGCCCAACGATACGGCGGGTCATTTCTTCTATCTCTTGCATAAAAATTTTTCTTTCAAGTTTTCTTTGTTCAATTTGTTTTAGTTTATATTCCCATTGTCCGGTAAGTTCAGGTGAACGTAGTTCTTCTATTGAAAGTCCTTTAAGGAGCGTCATTAAAGAGAAGGCCTTAGCAGTTGGAATTAATTCTTTGTTGCGTCTGATAAGGTATTGTTCATTTATTAGTCCTTCTATTATTGCTGCCCTGGTGGCAGGTGTGCCAAGACCCTTTTCGCTCATGGCTGCTCGCAAATCGTCATCTTCCAGAAGCTTTCCTGCTCCCTCCATAGCGGTAAGTAGCGTTGCTTCTGTGAAGCGTGCTGGTGGCTTTGTTTGTAATTCTTTGAGTTCTATCCTTTCTGTTTTAACTTTTTCATCTGGCTGTAAAAGTGGAATGTTGTTATTTTCTGTTAATTCATCTTTTACGTTTTGTTCTTCTGCCTCCTTGCCATAGATAGCCAACCAACCTGCTTTAACAAGGATTTTGCCTTCGCTTTTAAATGCTTCTCCTTCTACTTTTGTTATACGTGTTGTAATCATATATTCTGCTGGCGGGAAGAAGATAGCCATAAATCGTTTTAGGATGGTTTCATATATTTTTTTCTCATCGGCGTTGAGTTCTTTTGGAAGGTGAGTGGTAGGGATAATAGCAAAGTGATCAGAAATTTTTGCGTTGTTGAATATCCGCTTGTTCGGTCTTACCCAATCAGAAGAAAGAATTGTGTTGGCAAATTCTCCGAAAGAGGTTTGTTTTAACACTTCAAGAGTTTTCTTAACAGTGCCGATGTAATCTTCAGGCAAGGCACGGGCATCTGTTCGTGGATAAGTTATGACTTTATGTTTTTCATACAAAGCTTGAGCAATTTGCAAAGTTCTGTTTGCTGAGAATCCGAACCGATTGTTGGCTTCACGTTGTAAACTGGTCAAATCAAATAGAAGTGGCGAAAGTTGTGTTGTGCTTTTTGTGCTTTCTGTGACTTCACCGAGTTTGCCTTCGCATTTTGCTTTTATGACTTCTGCTTTTGTTTTATCCCATATTCGTTCAGGCTTTGCTTCATCATCTGCCTTATCTTTATTAAATTTTTCATCAATCCATTTGCCCTTATATGAACCTGCCTGTGCAACAAAAGTGGCAAGCACCTCCCAGTAAGGACGCGGAATAAAGTTTTTTATCTTTTCTTCTCGCTCAACAACTATTGCAAGAGTTGGAGTTTGCACTCTGCCAACAGTTGTAAGCTGAAAGCCACCAAGCTTGGAGTTAAATGCCGTCATTGCTCGTGTGCCGTTTATGCCCACAAGCCAGTCGGCTTCGGAGCGGGAAACTGCAGCTTCAGCAAGTGGAATCATTTCTTGATCTTTACGTAATTTTTCAAAACCTTCACGAATTGCTGCAGGTGTCATCGATTGAAGCCAGAGCCGCAAGATGGGCTTTTTTGTCTTGGAATATTGAACTATGTGCCTAAAAATTAGCTCGCCTTCACGGCCAGCATCGCAAGCATTGATCAATTCTGATACGTCCTTGCGATTGATTAGTTTGACCAGAAGTTTCAATCGCGAAGAAGTTTTTGGAAGAGGTTCCAATTCAAAATGCGTTGGGATAACAGGCAAAGCTGCTAGCGACCATTTGCCTTTTTTTGCTTCCTGCCCTTCAGGGACAGCTATTTCTAATAGGTGTCCAACCGCTGAGGAAAGCACATATTTTTCGCTTTCATAGAAATCACCTTGTTTTTTAAATCCGCCTAGTGCTCTGGCTATATCAGCTGCTACTGATGGTTTTTCTGCTATAATTAAGGCTTTTCCCATTTTTTAACTCTTTCTCAATTGAGCGCTATCTAAAAAAAACGAGGCATTATTAAAACAATTTTTTTAAAATAATCCAGTTTTTTCCTTTTTTATTATTTCTTGATTTATTTTTGTAGGCGTATTATAAAGTATCAAAACACCAAAAAATTTTTAATTTATAAAAGGAGATTGTTATGAAACGCAAACTAAACTTTGGTATGATCGGTGGTGGGCGTGGTGCTTTTATAGGTGCGGTTCATATGCGTGCTGCGCAACTTGATGGTATGGCGCAACTTGTTTGTGGGGCATTCAGGAAAAATCTAAAGCAAGTGGTAAGGATCTCCTTTTGCCTGATGATAGGGTTTACGGGAGCTTTGCCGAGATGTTAGAAGCTGAAAAGAAATTACCTTTAGGTACAAGAATGGATTTTGTCATTATAGTTACGCCAAATCACGTGCACTTCCCGGCAGCTGTTGCAGCGTTAAAGGCTGGGTTTCACGTGGTATGTGATAAGCCTATGACAACTACGCTGGAGGAAGCAAAAAAACTGGAAAAAGCAGTGCGTTCAAGTGGTTTGCTTTTTGCATTAACACATAACTACACAGGTTATCCTATGGTCAAGGAAGCTCGTGCTATGATAAAGGCAGGCGAGATTGGTAAGATAAGGCGTGTGGTTGTTGAGTATCCACAAGGCTGGCTTGCGAATAGGCTTGAAGAGACTGGACAGAAACAGGCAGCATGGCGCACCGATCCAAAACAGGCTGGGGCAACCTGCTGTATGGGAGATATTGGTTCGCATTGTGCAAATCTGGCTGAATATGTGACAGGGCTAAAAATAGAAGCAGTATGTGCAGATCTTACTATCTTTGTTAAAGGCCGCAAACTTGATGATGATGGGAGTGTGTTGCTGCGCTTTGAAAATGGAGCAAAAGGTGTTTTGTGGGCAAGCCAGATTGCAGTTGGTAGAGAAAACGACCTTGCAATCCGAGTGTATGGGGAAAAGGGAGGCGTGGAATGGGAACAGGTTTCTCCTAACTCATTGATCGTAAGATGGCTTGATAAGCCTTATGAAGTTAAACGCACGGGCACGGGCTTTGTGAGCGATAGCGCAAAAGCAGCTTCAAGAGTGCCGCCGGGGCACGTTGAAGGTTATCAGGAAGCTTTTGCTAATATCTATAAAAACTTTGAGCTTGCCCTTCTAAATGTGCTTGAAGGCAAAAAGGTTAGAGATGGCGATTTTGATTATCCCACAGTGTCAGATGGTGTAAGCGGAATGGCTTTTCTTGATGCTGTAGTTAAATCAGCAAAGGCGAAAGAAAAATGGGTTAAGTTGCAAAGATAGTGAAAGAATTTTTTGCAACAAGTTAATAAGTCACGAACCTATCGCCATCCCTTAAGGGGTGGCGGTAGCGTTATGTGTACGTAAAAGGAGAAACGGTCAATGAAAAAAAGTTGTTTTAAACTAAAACCAGGATGGATTGGACTTATAAGTCTTATGAGTCTTATAAGTTTTATCCCTCTTTCTGGTTGTAAGAAGGGAGATGAAAGCGCAGAAAGATCAATGAGAGGTAAAAGTCTTGTTATTGAGCTTGCTCCTGAAATTAAACTTTCGTTTGTGTGGATAGAGCCACTTAAATTGTTTGTAGGGCGCACTGAAATAAGCAATAGGCAATATAGGAGCTTTAAGCCAGATCATTCAAGTGGTGCCCATAATGGATTATCTTTGGACATGGAAAGTCAGCCGGTTGTCAATGTAAGCTGGAATGATGCTAAGGATTTTTGCGAGTGGCTCAACAAGAATTTTAGCAGCATAAATGGTAAAACTTATCATTACAGATTGCCTACAGAAAAGGAGTGGATTGCTTTTGCCACTTGCGGCACAGGGCGCGAATTCCCTTTTGAGCAGTGGCCACCTTCTGAAAAGTTTAATTATTATGGGATAGAAAATCCTGAGCCTCAGGCAAATAAAATTCCTCGTAAGGATAAATACAGAGTTGCCGCTCCAGTAAGAGAAGCTGGCAAAAACGAGTGGGGATTGTATGGAGTTGGGGGGAACGTGTGGGAATGGTGTGAAGATGCCGATGACTCTGCGGATAAAACCAGAGTGGTAAAAGGTGCATCGTGGAATGATGGCAATCCGTACTTTCTTAAATGTTCTTATCGTAGAGGTTGGGATAAAAACTATAAGTCCGTCCTATTTGGCTTTCGTGTGGTGGCTGAAGAAACTGAAGGCGCAGATACGAAATCACCCGAGACAAAAAATGAAGAGAAGCCACAAGAAGAGAGCAAATGATGGTGTGATAAGGCATTCACAAAAAGCAGGGCAGCATTTTTGTATTTTGCCAGAATAGGGAGTTTTTTGTTTTGCCATTATGTGGCAGAATGGAATCTTTGTTATATATGATACTTATCACAAGTGTTAATAACCCTAAAATTAAAGAAGCATCTAAATTACGGGATAAACCATACAGAGATGAAACAGGACGCTTTCTTGTGGAAGGTTATAGAGAGATAAAGCGCGCATTTGACAATAAAAAAATTCCCGAAGTTTTATTCTTTTCGCCGGAGCTATTTCTCGGTGAAAATGAGCCAGCATTAATTGAGCATTGTGGCAAAGCGGGATCAGAACTGATCCAATGTTCTGAAAAGGTTTTTAGGAAGCTTGCTTATAGAGATAGACCTGAAGGGTTGCTGGCTGTTATGCGGCAATTTGAGATGAAGTTATCCGATATAAAATTAAAAGAAATGCCACTTGTAGTTGTGGCAGAAACTATAGAGAAGCCCGGTAATCTTGGAACGATTTTACGCTCTGCTGATGCGGTGCAGGCTGACGCTGTGCTTGTATGCGACCGCTGCACAGATATTTATAATCCAAACGTCGTTCGTGCAAGCATTGGGGCACTATTCACCGTGCCAGTGATTGAATGCAAATCGGACGAAGCTTTAAAATGGCTGAAAGAACATCACGTCAGGATCCTTGCTGCCACACCACACACTGATAATGAATATACAGATGTGAATTTAAGCGTGCCACTAGCAATAGTGGTTGGCAGGGAGCAGGTTGGATTAAGTAATTTTTGGATGGAGCAAGCAGAGCTTAAAGTAAAAATTCCGATGCTTGGTCAGATTGATTCTCTTAATGTTGCCACAGCCACGGCGATTATTTTATTTGAAGCAATCAGGCAGAGACGAGCTTTAAACAAGCAAAACTAATGCATCACGGATAGCAAAGTTTTTTGATAAAAAAACTTGATTTGTTTTGAATAAAGTTTATAACTAACTGCCCGTTTCTCAAATAAGGAAGAAAAAAGTTAAGAGAGGTATCTTATGCCAAAAATGAAGACAAAGAAGGCGTTGCGCAAGCGATTTAGAAAGACGGCTTCTGGTAAGTTGAAACACACAGGGGCTTGTCGTAGCCATCTTTTTACAGGAAGAACAAGAAAGAATAAACGCCAGCTGCGTAAAGGTTCAATCCTTTTTAAGGGTGATGAGAAGAGACTTGCTCATTTGATTTAGAAAAAAGTAAAGTTAAGGAGAAAAAGATATGCCAAGAGTAACAAATGCTCCAGCTTCGCGGAAACGACGCAATAGAGTTTTAAAGCAAGCGCGTGGTTTTTATGGTGCAAGAAGCAAACTTATAAGACAAGCTCGTGAAGCTGTGGAAAGAGCGATGTGCCTTGCCACCAAGCACCGTAAGCTTAAAAAGCGTGAATATAGAAGTTTGTGGATAAATAGACTTTCTGCTGCGTGCCGTCAAAATGGAATAACTTATAGTCGCTTTATCGAAGGGCTTATAGCGGCAAAAATTAAACTTAATAGAAAAATTCTCTCTGAAATTGCCATAAAGGATCCGCAGGGCTTTTTAACGATAGTGGGAATAGCCAGGCAGGCGCTTGCGGGTAAAGGCAAAGTGGCATAAGGCAATAAAAAAGATGCTATATGGATTGCATAAGCAGGAAGTTCCAACTCCGGCGCTTTTACTGGATATAGAGAAGGCATATGAGAATATAGAGAGGATGGCGAGTTTTGCCAGAGAAATTGGCTGTAATTTAAGGCCGCATATCAAAACACATAAATTGCCTTTTCTGGCGCATCAACAAATCAGGTTTGGTGCCATTGGAATAACATGCGCTAAACTTTCAGAAGCAGAAGTTTTCTTATATTCTGGCATTAGAGATATTTTGATTGCTAACGAGATAGTTGAAGCAGAAAAGATAAGAAAGTTAGCAAGACTGGCAGATTTGGGACATATTATGGTCTGCATAGATAATTTTAAAAATGCCACTGAGTTAAATGAAGCAGCAAAGGAAGCCGGTAGAAAATATCTTGATATTTTAATTGAAGTGAATGTTGGATTGAATCGTTGTTGTGTTTTGCCGGGGAAACCTGCACTTGAGCTGGCCGGCAGAATTTCAAAACTAAAACATTTGCGGCTAATAGGGGTTATGGGTTATGAAGGTGCACTCTATGAAATGCCGCAACAAGAAAGACTAAGAATATGTGAAGAAAGAAATTCGCGTTTATCTGAGACAGCTTTGTTATTGAAGAAGGAAGGTTTTAATATAGAAATTGTTAGTGCTGGCGGATCAAACACCTGTATGTATACTGGGAGGCATAACAGAACTGCAGGTTGGTTCTTACGTTACGATGGATGCTTATAATAGGAAACATGGAATGAATTATGAACAGGCCATAAGCGTTATGGCAACGGTAATAAGTCTTTCAAGTGCTGGTATGGCTATTATTGATGCAGGAATGAAGGCAATCTCATTAGATAAGGGATTGCCAGAATGCTTGGAAAAAGGGATGCAGGTGAAAATGTTAAATGAAGAGCATGGGTATATAGACTTTAGCCAAAGCTCAAAAAAGCTTAAGGTTGGCTCAAAAATTGAGCTCATTCCTGCGCATGGTTGCACAACTATTCCGCTTTACAGAAATTATTTAGTAATAAAGAGGGGCTATGTTGAAGCAGTTATGCCAATTGCGGCACGTGATGGCTCGCAATAGATAGATGCTATAGATGCTGAACTGCTGCTTTTTTAAAAAAATAGCAACATAGCAAAATAAATGTTAAACTACTTATATTAAAAATCAAATGGAAGAAATGATTGCTAATTTGAATAAATGTTGCTGGAATGTGCTAGAGAAATTGCCCTGCCCTTTCTTTTTGTTGGATACACAAGGCAATGTGATAAAAGCTACAAAAGAAGCAAATCGTTTAATCTCGGCTAGACTGGGTTCTCTGGTGAATGAAAGAGATGCTTTTCTAAAGTTATTTGATGATGAAGCGAAGAAATTGATTTTATCGGATATTAACAAAACTATAGAGCTCAAGATACCTTTCAGGATAGAAGCTTTACATTTTAGGGATTATTCTGATAGAGTGGCTATTGATATAGAGCTTTTTACTTTTCCAGAAGCTGATTCCTCAAACACAGTCTTGGCAATTATTACGGATGCAACTGAACGCGTACAAGCATATAGGCATATGATGCAAAGCCAGCTTAATTATAAGCTATTTCTTGATAATTCTCCCGATTGCATATTTGTTTGGAATCAAGAATATAGTTGTGTATATGCTAATAACGCAGCGAGGATCTTTCTAAAGATGAGAGATGAGGAAGTGCTCGGAAAAAATGCGAAGGCACTTTTTGAAGATAAAGGAGATTATTTCGTCAGTACAATTGAAAATGTTTTCAAAACCTCTAGCCCCTTTTATGGCAGTATAGAAAAGCTTAGTATAAAAGGTGTGACTTATTGGATGGAGCCAGGAGCACTGCCAATAATGGATAATAATGGAAAAACTATATATGTACTTTCAATTCTAAAAGATTTTACCGAGAAAGTGCAAGCCCAGAAGAAGGTGGCTTATGCAGCGAAACTGGAGACAATAGGAAAACTTACCAATAGCATTATTCACGATTTAAACAATCAACTTGGTGGAATTATGGAGGCAACTGATCTTCTTGCAAAAATTGACAAACCCGGAAGAGAAGAGCAGGCAAAATATATGGATATAATAACCAAATCAGTTAACAGAGCGAAAGAGCTCGTTTCTGCTCTTCTGAATTATGGCAAACAGGCTGATGAAGCGAATGTCATAGTGGATATCCATATAATCATAAATGAGGTTATATCTATGCTTGAGATGCTTATGCCAGCTTCCAATATAGCCATCCACCAGATGTTTTATGCAAAGCCATCAACCGTCTATGGCAATGCAGGACAACTGCAAAATGCTATTTTGAACCTTGCATTGAACGCAAGAGATGCTATGCCAAATGGTGGGGAACTGAGCTTCAGCACAAGCTCTGTTATATTAACAGAAGATTTCTGTAAAAATCATCATATATCTTTGCAAGCAGGTCCTTACATACAAATTTCTGTGAAGGATACAGGAAAAGGTATCCCACCAGAACATTTAAACAAAATTTTTGAACCGTTCTTTACAACTAAAGGAAAACATGGCACTGGAATTGGCTTAACAAGCGTAAAAGATACTATAGAGAGATATAAAGGAACAATCACCGTTGAAAGTTTTCCGGGCAAGGGCGCTGATTTTAAAATATATTTGCCAATAGCAATGGAAGATGGACAAACTATCTACCCCACAACTCAACAGCAACGTTTTATAGCAAAAATTATGATTATAGAAGATGAAGTTTTGATAAGAAACCTCACTGTTAATATGCTTAAGCATCTTGGTTGTGAGGCTATAGTGTTTGAAACTTGTCAAGAAGCAATAGAGAATTATAAGCAAAATTTCCATAGTATAGATGCAGTGTTGCTGGATTTAATAATGCCCGGAACTGATGGTTTGACTCTTTTAAAAGAGCTTTATAAGATAAATCCAAATGTTAAAGCAATAGTAATGTCAGGATATCTACCTGATATATCACGGGAAGAATTGCAAAAAATAGGTTGCAAAAATTTTCTAAAGAAGCCATTTAAAATTAATGAGCTTGCAAATGCTTTGAAAGAAACTCTTTAAAAAATATGAAACTTGAACAACATATCGCAATATCAAGTGCAGTTAGCACAATCTTCCTCATGATCACTGACTCTATTGAAGGCACAATAGCCTGCTTCCTTGTGGGCATATTTATAGATTTGGATCACATATTCGACTATCTGTTTAATCATGGCGCAAAAATAAATATGAAACACTTTTTTAACACGTTTAAGTTAGAAGCATTGGATAATATATTCGTCTTTTTGCATTCATGGGAAATAATGGCAATGTGTCTTATTGCAGCATGGCTAACAGACTGGAAGCCTGTGCTGCTTGGCATATTTGTGGGAGGAAGCATTCACCTCTTCCTCGACCACCTTTTTAATGGACATAGCCCTTTTGCTTACTGGCTGCTTTATCGCGCAAGATACCGTTTTGCAGGCAAGTATTTCTATGGACCCAAGGAATATAGAGATAGATTGAAATTTATGAAAAAGAAAGCGGAAGAAACTAACAAAATAGAAAATAGAAGCTAGCCAACCAAGAACATTTGTTGATCTCTCCATGGATATCCGCTCTTGCTTTTTCTTGTGCTATTATTCTCCTAATAACGCAATATTATCTAATAAATACAGTCCTAACAACCACAAGAAACATTTTGACGCAAGCGACAAAATGTCTCTATTTTTAAGCTTTCCTTTTTTTCTATTTTTTGTATGTTATAAAGTTGTTTTTTTTAAGTAAACAATGGTTTTATGATAGCCGCTTCTAAAGCATTAGCAGCACTTAATAGCTGGGAAACCACCCGCTACGAGTTATTAAATACTCGCATTTGTGATCTGGAACTTAAGATAGAGGGTTCTCCCATTGAACCGCATATTAAAAAATTATATAAGGAGCTGGCAGCCAAAAAGGTTATTTTTAGACCTGAATTTTATTTTACAGATAGCTGGGGCTGTCCAGATCAAATCCCTGTAATTGGCATCCCATTTTATCTTGCTGACAGGCGACTAATGAAATTGGAAGAAGAGCAGACAGGTGAAATAGAGAGCGAGACGATGATAGATATGTATTTAAGGCATGAGACTGGGCATTCTATCAACTATGCTTATCGGTTATGGGAATATCCAGAATGGACTGATATTTTTGGACTTTTTTCAAAACCATATAGGGATACATTTCGTCCTCGCTTGTTGAGCCGCCAATTTGTTAGGCATATCTCGCACAGCCAGTATGGTAGAACCTATGCGCA
>CAZBHO010000030.1:25933-30194 GCA_964491945.1 uncultured Verrucomicrobiota bacterium
ATGGTTAACACCGAATTCTGGCTGGCGCAGGAAGTATAGGAATTGGCCTGCTTTCAAAAAGTTGGAATATGTTGATAAGCTTATGAAACGCATAAGGAATGTGCCAGCTCTTTCAATTCAAGCTTCTCTGGTTAACCCTATAGAAAAATTAAGTATTTCTCTTGCAGAATATTATGGGCAGGAAGCAGATCAATATCGGGCGGCTGCTCAAGGATATGTGGATGATAAGTTAAAGTCAATCTTTCCACCAGTCACAGGGCGAACTTTGATATCGGCTGCGGAACTATTGCGAGCCAATCATCATGATTTGCTTAATAGAATAACAAAATGGTCTGGCATGAGTGAAGAAGAAGTAAACACTATTCTTGTAAAACTTGAAAAGAGGGCTGAAGAACTTGGGCTACATTATAGAAGGGCTGATACAGTTGCAAAAATGATGGATATAACATCCCTTGCCACATCGTTAGCTATGGACTTTGCTTACACTGGAAGACTCATCGGTTAATTTTGGCGGCGATGGATGAGTTGCTGGGCTTGAGAGCATAGGAATAGTCACATCATAGGGAGGCCCTTCCAGTGCTGCTTTGATTATCAGTTCAAGAAGTTGCGGATAGGTTATTCCAGCTTTTTCTGCGGAACGGGCAAGAGCCATTCCTTCATCAAGACACGGGTTACAATTAACTTCAAGAACACGCGGAATGCCTTCATCATCAAGCCTTATATCAACTCTGCCGTAGCCCCATCCACCGACAGCTCTAAAAGCTCTTAAAGCAGTGCTGGTAATTTTTCTGGTTAACTCTGCATCAACAATTGCAGGGCAAATCACGCGAGTCTTTTGATATTCCACAGAGCTTTCTATCCATTTGGCGGCATACGACATTATTGGCGGGATGTTTGATGGCAAAGCGCTATAATCCACTTCCGAAAGAGGCATCACACGCAGCTTTCTGCCTCCAACTATTCCCACATTAAACTCGCGCCCTTTTAAAAAAGCCTGGGCAAGAGCTGGCTGATTATAGGTTTGTATAATTTGTTTTACTTTTCGCTTTAAATCTTTTTTTGAATAGACAATGGAATCTCTATCAAGCCCTATTCCAGCGTGCTCCTGGCTGGGCTGAACTATAATCGGAAACCGCCATTTATGCATATCAACATCGCTTATTTTTTCCAGCAGCTCCGTGTTTGGTGGAATAGGGATCCCAACCCCTTGCAATAGATTTGCTGACATATATTTGTATCTGCATAGTCCCAGACTTAATGCCGGGGAACCTGTTATTGGGAAGCCCAACATTCTTACCAAAGCAGCAGCGCGCATCTCATAAAATGCGCCATGCACAACATCATCATATTGATTAAAAACAACATCCGGCTTTAATTTTAAAAGCTTCTTCTGAAATTTCATCAAATCGTAAGCAAGTGGAAGAATTGTAACTTTATGCCCAATCATCCGCAGCTTCCTTGCCATATTCCTTATCATTGCGCGCAAAGCAGCCGTCCCAGCCGTGTCATCTGGCATCTCAGGTGCACCAGGTTGTGCAGCATTATATATAATCACAATATGCAATTTGCGCTTCATAAAAAACAAAACGTGGGCGATACAGGACTTGAACCTGTGACATCCACCGTGTAAGGGTGGCGCTCTGGCCAACTGAGCTAATCGCCCACATAGAAACCACAAACTCTACATAAAGCATTCAAACTGTCAAGCATAGCTAATTGTTTTGTTTATCTCTGTGACAATTTTAAATTTACATCATTATGCCATAAAAAACTTTATTCTTGCGTTTGCTATTATTTTTCAAAAGTTTCGTCTTCTTCTGCATCAGAAGATATTTTTTGATGCTTCGTTGTGCATATTCCACGCTTCGTATTAGCCACAAAATTGCAAAATTCTTTTACTAAAGGAGATTGCTCCTGCTCTAAAATTTTTTTCACAGCATCGCGTATGTTTAATCCTGAAAAATAAAGTATATGAAAAGCGCGCCGCAATGCAGTGCGATCAGCTGGTTGAATGCCTGCACGGCGCATACCAACTGTGTTTAATCCAGCAATGGTATTGCCGCTTGCACCTCTTGTTGTGCAAAATGGTGGAACATCCTGACTTATGGCAGAGCCGCCACTTAACATTGCCAATCTTCCTATTCTTACAAATTGATGGACCAGCACATTGCCGCTTATAAATGCTCTATCACCAACTTCAACATATCCTGCAAGCAGCGCACCATTTGCTAAAATTACGTTATTGCCAAGCTTAACGTTGTGGGCAATATGGCTATTCGCCATAAGGTAGCAGTTTTCTCCTAATTCAGTAAAACTCTCTGGCTTGGTACCTCTATGAATAGTAACCCCTTCGCGAATGGTTGTGCCACTTCCGATTTTAACGTATGTTGGCACATCATTAAAAGTTAGATCCTGTGGAAGATCGCCTATAACAGCGTGAGAATGAATTTTGCAATTTGCTTTGATCTGAGTGTATTTCAGTATAACAGCAAATGGACCTATCGTGGTGTTATCTCCTATCTCCGTTTCGGCATCAATAAAAACATACGGCGCTACTTCAATGTTTACACCAAGTTTGGCCTTCGGATGTATTATCGCAGTTGGATGTATCATATCAATAAGTTTCCCTTTCTACTGTTTTCAAAAAAAGAACATGGCATTTCAATATAGATGCTTTTTATGTTTAATCAAAACTTTTTTAAAGATAGCTAGTTATACTTTCTGATTTTATGAATAATCATAGAAACGAATCCATCATAGAGGACTTGAAAGTTATCTTTGTGCTCCAATGAAAGCTATTGTTCCGCTATAATCTTTGCAACTTATTATGTTTTTAAAATTGCTTGATGTAAGAGAGCCTTGCACGCGCTCCTTTTGCCTCAAAGAGCATTCAAGAAAAAGAACTCCACCTCTCTTTAAAACACAAACCGCTTGCTTAATCAGCTGGTTAATTAAATCAATACCACCTCTTCCGCCATTGAGGGCAGAATGTGGCTCAAACATTTTTACGCTATCAGGAAGATTATCCATCTCTTCGGCTGGAATATATGGAAGGTTTGCTACGATAAAATCAAAATACAATGCTGGCTCGTTAGCAAGCAGATTCTTTTTCTTAAAAATAATTTTGTTTTGCACCTTATGAAGTGCAGCATTCTTTTTTGCAAGAGCTAACGCTTCTTGACTTATATCAGTTGCCACAATTTTTGCATTTGTAAGTTCAAGTGCCAGCGTTATGGCAATTATACCGCTACCGGTTCCCACATCAGCGAGTGTTATGTTCTCTTTCTTATTGTGTTGTTTGATATACTTTATTACCCACTCCACCAGTTGTTCTGTTGCAGGGCGTGGAATGAGTGCGCTTTTATTACAGAAAAATCTTCGCCCCATAAAGTCCCATTCTTTTATAATGTATTGCAGCGGTTCACCTGCTTGCAATCGGGCAAGTTGTTTCTTGAATTGCTTTAGATAGTTTGCTGGCACTTTGTAAGATTCGTTAAGCAAGAGCTGGGAAACATTTTTTTTTAAAATATGTGCTAATAGAAATGTTGCATCTCGCCGTGCATCATCTATAGCGATCTTTTTATTAATAGTTAAATAAACTATTGCTTCATTTATGACATTTTTGACCTCTTGTTTCATAAATATAGCTTAAGCATAAACAAATCTTATGAACAAGATAAGGGGGATATTAAAATAAAGCAATATCATTATTAATTCATTTAAATCATATAAAACTCTTTTTCATTGCTTGCATTTTTTTTAATTATGTTTAGTTTAAGTGAGCAACAGAGAAAAATTAAGCAATGAGGAGAAATTTATGGAGAGACTCAAACCTAATGGATTTAAAGGTAGCAAAGGGCCTCTTGTGCTTTGCATTATGGATGGTGTAGGAATAGGTAAATATAAAGAGGGCGATGCTGTGCTTTCGGCATTAAAGCCACATCTTGATTGGCTAAAAAGCAATGCAATGTGGCGGCAACTTAAGGCGCATGGCACAGCTGTGGGTTTGCCTTCTGATGCTGATATGGGCAATAGTGAAGTTGGCCACAATGCCATAGGATGTGGTCGTGTGTACGATCAGGGAGCAAAGCTAGTAAACAAAGCTATTGCAGAAAAAACACTGTTTAATGGAACTATTTGGAAAAAGCTTATAAGCAACTCCATAAAACACAATAGTACGTTGCATTTTATAGGACTTTTCTCCGATGGCAATGTGCATAGCCATATTGACCACTTAAAGGCAATGATAGTTCAAGCGAAA
>CAZBHO010000030.1:30217-30434 GCA_964491945.1 uncultured Verrucomicrobiota bacterium
CGCATCCATATTTTGCTTGATGGCAGAGATGTTGGCGAAACTTCCGCTCTTGATTATGTGATCCCTTTTGAAAGCTTTTTAAGCGAATTAAGAACCGCTGATTTTGACGCAAAAATTGCATCTGGTGGTGGCAGAATGAAGATCACAATGGATAGATATAACGCCAATTGGAATATGGTTAAGCTTGGCTGGGATACGCATGTAAGAGGCATAGGCC
>CAZBHO010000031.1:0-16634 GCA_964491945.1 uncultured Verrucomicrobiota bacterium
CTTACAGATGCAGGCACTGGATCGCATGGTATTATGCAGGCAACATTGAACGATATCACGCGAGATGCAAATCATATATTGTCCACCGCAAGTCGTATAGGAGCTTACGAGGAACGAGTGGATTTTAATACGAAATTCCTTAATGATTATCTTGTGCAGATAGCAGCCCAGCTTGAGCCAGAACAGTCAGTTGATATAGCAGAAGCAATTACAGAACTTTCGGCAAAGAAAACAGCATATGAAGGTGCAATCAGGGCAACAGTGATAATGTCTGGTTCATCGCTGCTTGATTATATTTAGGCAGTGATATTGATATGCCCTTCGCCAGTTTTTGTTGAGTTATTCTCGTTTTTTTCGTCAGTATTTTCGGGTGGAGCTTCTGGCTTCTGGTTATCTTCTGGCATTTGAGGCATATTTTGAAGAGGAGCTTGAGGTTCTCCTGCTAGAAGCGCTTCTGCTTCTTTGCTTAATATAACGCCATCCTGAATGCCATCAAGTAGCCTACAAGCAGTTTTCTCCTTTTCTTCCTTTTGTTCTTGTTTTTGTTCTTCTTCTGACTTTTTTTTCTCTTCATTTAGCATTCCGCTAAAAGCCTCCTGCCCACTGCGTTGGTCGGGATCCATTCTTTTAACTCTCTGTGGATTAAGAACACTATACTCTGGCAATTTAGGTGGCAGATCCACCCGTTCTGCTCCATCAACCATATTTCCCCCTTTTGCTACTAATTATTAGTTAGTTTTATCTATTTTATCAGAAAGTAAGGCTCTTAATTTTGCAATAGCAAGAGCGTGGATCTGGCATATTCTTGCTTCAGTTAACTCATAAATTTCTGCAATTTCACTCAATCGAAGGTCTTCATAGTAGTATAGATATAATATCTTTTGCTCACGTGGATCAAGCGCCAAAAAGGCTTTGTAAAGGAGTTGCTTGAGTTCCCCTTTTTCTGCCTCTTTTTCTGCATCTGTGGCTGACGCATCGGTTAGTATTTCTTTAAGAGTAAGGCTCCCATCCTCACTTTCAAGCATTATATCATCCAGAGAAAGCCATGGCTGTGCTTGGTCTAATAGTGAAGCCAATTCTGAATCAGAGATGCCCATGTTTGATGCTATCTCGTGTTCATCTGGGGACCTGCCGTATTTTTGTTTTAAATTATTTATTATTTCTTCCAACTTTTTAATCTGACTGCGAGTATTGCGCGACATATGATCCATACCGCGCAACTCATCAAAAATTGCTCCCTTAATTCGTGGCAAAGCAAAAGCTTCAAAACTTTTGCCCTGTGATGGATCAAATCGAGTTACAGAGTGATATAAACCTAACATCGCACTTTGCATTAAATCCTGCACAGAGATAAAAGATGGCAAATTGATAGTCATCTTTGCCAGAACTCTATGAACTATAGGCAAATAAAACTCTATCAAAGCTGAAAGGGCGCTGCCATCATCAGGGTTTTTCTGATAATTAGCCCATAGCGCAGATTCTTCTTCAGAAAGATGACTTTTTTTGCTAATTTTTACCATATATTTTAACAAAGCAGTACTCTAAAATTATTTCTTTGTGTTAATTTTAAATACTCCATCCGTAAAAGATAAATATGTGTTCCTTGAATCATCTAAAAGAAGCGAAGGCTCTATCTGCAATAATTTTAATGGAGCAAAAAAACCTATCTCAATAAGTTGTTTTTCTGAAAGCAGATTTAGCGAAGCAAGTTTATTGATGCATTGCAGCATAACTGCCGATGAGCCTGCTAAATATGGCGTATCAGCAAAGCTTATTCTGCCTGAAGGGGCAAGCGTGACTGGTGCTCCGTGAAAATCATATTTGCCCGGTGGCATCCCTGCCAGATCAGACATATCTGAAACAACCAGAAATTTTTCTGGTGTTTTTGCACGAAGCGCCACTTTTATATAATCATCTGGCAAATGATGCCCATCAGTAATGAACATTCCATAAAGCTTATCACAGGCAAGTTCCCACCATAAGGGATTCTGATGCCTGTTTATTGTGCCAGGCAAGCCGTTTCCTAGATGGGTTGCAAGTAGAGCGCCTGCCTCAACAGCTCTTTCCATAACATCATCATCGGCAAGATGGTGCCCCATAGAGACCAATACTCCGTTTGTTACTGCATAGCTAATCAGCTCTATTGCCCCTTCAATTTCAGGAGCCAGTGTAATTAGTTTTACATTGCCTCGCGCCCAGTCCTGAAATTTTTTGAATAATTCAATTGAAGGCTTTTGAATGAATTCTGGTGGATGAGCCCCACGAGCCCCTTCAAGTGGTGATATGAAAGGTCCTTCAAGATGTATGCCAAGAATATGTTTACGAATGCTTTTATCATTAAGAACATCTGCAAGGATTTTCAAATTCCGCTCGTATATTTTTAAATCGCACGTAACAATAGTAGGCAAATATGCAAAGGTTCCAGCTTCTACTAATAGAGAAGTTGCTTTATAGATATCTTCTGTGCTAAGAGTTGAAGAACTAAAATCAATTCTCTTATAACCATTAACCTGCAAATCTATAAAGCCCGGAATCTTTTTTGAACCATGCTTCATTTTTTTACGTACCTCTATACATTTTTTTCAACATAAGCATTAGAAAATTTATAAAATTCTCTCAAATAAACAACCAAAAAAGATACTAGTATGCTTCCAATAAAGGCAAACATAGTATACATTAAAGCTCCACGTTTAGATTTTAGTAGAGCAGGCTCTCCTATCGGAATGATGTCGCTTGTTTTAATTAAAGTCTCTGCCATCTCAACAGCGTTTGATGAGAAAGAAGTTGTAGTTAAAGGATTGCTTATGTTATCCGCCTGCATCTGTAAAATTTTTTCTGCTTCCTGCAAAATCATAAGATTGTTTTTTGCAGAGGCCAGCTGCTGCTCAGCTTCGTATAGCATAGTTTTAAGGGTTATATATTCCTTACTTTCTTCTTCTCCTTTGATTTTTAGCTCCTCAACACTTTTTAACTTTTCTTTATCAGGCTTATCTACCAAAAGTCTCCAAAGCTGTGTTTCATCTATAGATTTTGTTACTGTAATCAAAGGAGAGAGCTTTGTCGATTGATTCCTTAACTCATTTACTTTACCTTGCTGATTATTAACAATGGTTTGTGTCTGCTTAATGGAATTGCGGATATTAAACAGGACGGTATTGATGTTGTTTTTTTGAGCAATTGCCAGATATCTATCTATCCATACAGAAACTATAAGTTTTGCTACATCTTGCGACATAGATGTTTTTGCTACAATCCTTATAAGGTTGGATTTTGGAGGACGATTTATTGCGACCATCTTTTGCAATTTTACTGGATCAATCTCTATATTGTGCTTTTGCTTTAAAAACATTGAAACTTCATTTGCAGTATATGCCGATTGCATTTTTAATAAATGAGAAAGAATGGATGTTTCAAATTCATTTTTAGAATCAAGAGTTGTCGAAATTGGTATAACCTGAAGATAGCCTTCCGCCTCAAAACTGCGTGGTAAGGCAAAAAGAAATAGTAAAGCTGTAAGGAGCGTTATGCTTACAACTATTGCAGTAATCCCCCTCCATTTTTTTACTAATGCCCGTAAAAAGATATGAAATGGCACAATAACACACTGGTATTCATTGCTACCCTTATTGTATGGTTCATTCATCAGAAACTAACTTCCTTTCTTTTATTTTATACACAGAAAAATTTTTTAAAATACTAATAACATCACTAACCAAAGCAAGCATTTATTGCATTAGTTTTTTTCTCGAATAAAATCCAGAAAAACATCTATAACCTTTTGTTGCTCCCTTTTTTCCAGAGCAGGATATAACGGCAACGATAATAAAAATTTATAAGCTAGATCAGCATTTGGAGCATCTTTTTTGAAAGAACCAGTTCGCCAATCCACAACGGGGAAAGCTGCAGATACGCCTTTTCTTCGTAAAAAGGTAATAGCTTGGGCTGCAATTATATTTTTTAATAGCATAACAAAGCGGTACCATATCCTTTTTTTATCTCTTGGTGGCAATTCAAAACGATTGCCTATTGCGGCACTCTTGTTGAAAGCTTTTAGATAGTTCTGAGCAATGTATTCTCTCTTAGCAATGCTGCCTTTTATCTTATTCAATTGAGCTAGTGCCAACGTGGCTTCTAAATCGGTCATCTTATCATTCAATCTTCTGCCGTCTGGTAATTTATTCGTATAATCTCGCCAGTCTCTAACAAAATCAGCATACTGTTTGTTGTCAGTTAGAATAGCACCGCCTTCTCCTGCGGCAATCAGCTTTGTTGCATAAAATGAAGTTATTGCAATATTAGCGTGTTTATTGGGCTGTTCAGGCTTTTTCCAAAAAAAATGCGCAAAATCTTCTATGATGGGTAGTCCTGTTTTTTTTAGCTCTTTAATATCTGCTTGTATACCAAACATATCAACCGAGATAATAGCATCTGCTCCATAAGCTTTTATTGCTTTATAAGCGCTTTGTGTTTCAATAGTCCAGCTGCCTAATTCAACATCAACAGGCACGGGCTTTGCTCCGCATGCTAACACCGAATTTGCAAGCGCCACACAGGAATAAGCTGGAATTATTACTTTACTTTTCTTCCCTATCCCTAGAGCCAGCAAGGAAAGCCGCAATGCCGCAAGTCCAGAAGCAACACACACGCAATATCTATAACCACTCATTTTGCAAAGCTCTTTTTCAAGTTGCTCAACCTTTCTACCACAAACCCAATAGCCACTTCGCAAAGTTTTAATAAGAGCTTGTTCCTCTTTTTTATCAAAAAAAAGCCTATTATGTGGCACAACTTTCATATGGATAATAAATCCTGTTTATCAAATAGCATTCTTGCTATTTCCAATGGCTCTATCCTGAATTTTGAGCCTTTGCCTTCAAAAAAATGGTGTTCTTTTATTAGATGGATATTCATATCTGAAAATGTGATTTTGATATTATGCAGTCTGTTTGTTAAAATAACATTTGTCTTTTTAACTGGCTTCCCACAAAGCGGGCAGGAAAGCACTCCTCTTGCCTCTTCAGCACAGGCAAATAAGTCGCCCTTAATGTTAATTTCCTTTTCCAGTTCCTGTAGAGCGTAATCTCTTATGGCGATCATCTTTTCAACCAGTTTTTCTATGGAAACCTTTATTGACTGCAATGCCTGCATATCTTCTTCTATAATCTGTTGAAGAGAACGATTATCATTTCCCAGATATTCATCATTTAATTCAGCAAAAATATCTTTATTGGTTTCCATCGACATTTCCTCTTTTAACTGAAAGAATCAAAAAATATCTTTTCCCTTTGAATCCCTTTTGAATTTAAAATTTTTAAACATGCCTCTATCATTGCCGGGCTGCCACAAAGGTATGCTTCAGAAAATTCACCTTGAGCTATGTTTCTATTAACGACCTCTGAAATTAACCCTTTTTCTCCCTCCCAATGATCATATTGATCTGGATTGGACAAAGCTGGAATAAACTTAAAATCTGGCAATTGCTTTTCTAATAACTCCATTAACTCAAGATAGAACAAATCTTTTTTAGCTTTTGCACCAAAAAAGTATCTGACTTTTTTAGCTATTTTTTTGTTGAGCATATGTAAGAGGATAGATTTCATAGGAGCCATCCCTGAACCACCAGCAATCATTAAAATGGGTTTATCGTTTTGTCTAAGGAAAAAGTTCCCTGCTGGACCATAAAACGTCACTTTGGCTCCTTCTTTTAAATGCTCAAAAATATAAGTTGTGGCAATGCCATTCAGCACTTTTCTTATCTGGAGTGCTATTGATTTTTGTTCTTGTGGCGGAGATGCTATTGAATAAGCCCTCAATATAAATTTTTTATGCGTCCCATATGGCGGAATGCGCAGCTCAACATACTGACCTGCTTTGAAGTCTATGGTTGCTGGTTCAATGAGTTTTAAAACTATTTCTTTTATGTCGTAAGTAAGATCTTTTATCTTTGCAACCTCTGCCTTGAATTCTTTTGCAGAGAAATACTCTTCAGGAATTTTTACAGAAATCTCTGATCTGATAATCCTCTGGCAGGCGAGCCTTATGCCATGCGCTTTTTCTCCTTCATTAAGATGAATAAGTTCGGCTTCTTTTAGTGGCTCTTTTATATTTTCTTCTATAGCAACTTTGCAGAGCCCACATTTCCCGCGTCCGCCACAGGCAGAAGGAATATAAATACCTTGTTCTCTCAAAAATTCCAACAAGGTTTTGCCATAAGGAGCGGTAAGTATTTTGCTATTAACTGAAATGCTGATTTGTTTTACATCAGTTGTTTCCATAAAAACTTATGCGCATTCAAAGAATATCCTTTTGTTTTTTATACGATAATTTATTATCTAGCAATATGAAAAACACATCAAAACTTGTTGTTTATGGTTTGCTATTAGCATTATTAACATTTCTTTTCTTTTTGCAAACTATATTTTATGAACTAACCAGCTGGGATGATGATGTATATATAACAGAAAACATTTTTACAAAAGAACTCTCAACAAAAAACATTAGAGATATTTTTCTATCACGGACATTAGGACAATATACACCGTTAACAATACTCTCGTTTGCCGTAGATAATAAGGTATACAATGGGAGTTCATACGGCTTTCATTTGAGCAATGTCGTTTTGCATAGCATAAATACCATATTGATTTATTTTCTGTTTGTCTTGATTTTTGAATCGCCAGCCACTGCTTTTATGGCTGCTTTGATTTTTGCCTTGCATCCAATGAAGGTGGAAGTTGTTGCATGGGCAACTGCCAGAAAAGATTTGCTTGCAGCTTTGTTTTATCTTGCCGCTATAATTTGCTATTGTTCTTTTCTTAATAATAAAAAACTCTCTTTCTACATAATCACGTTTATCTTTGCGTTACTTGCGTTGCTTTCAAAGCCACAAAGCGTTGGGTTGCCTCTGGTTTTCCTTGCGATTGACTATTACCAGCAAAGTAAGATTAACTGGCGCCTACTTATAGAAAAACTTCCATTTTTCTTTTTGAGTGCCTCTTTCGGTATGATAGCCATCTATGGAATTAACCAGATGGTCAATTCTTATGGTTTTGTTGAAAGGATATTGCTGGTGCTCAATGCATTGTTTGTGTATATTTTGAAATTCTTTTTGCCGATAAATCTTTCTCCCATTTATCCATATCCTACTAGTGCAGAGATATTTCATCATTTGTTCTTGATTAAAGGCGCGCTGGCTCTTGTGGCAGTTCTTTTATGGTTGCTATTCTCCAACCAAGATAAGAAGTTTATTTTTGGTTTGTGTTTTTTCATTATGGCTATTTTCCCAGCGCTTCCTTTTACACAATTTGGCATAGCATTTGCCGCAGATAGGTTTACATATCTTGCCTCATTTGGGCTAATAATTTCCCTTATAACTTTTCTTTTGCGCTATAGGATTGTCAGTCGGTATGCGTACTTTATTTTGGCTATTTACATAATATTTTTTGCAATTCAAACTAATAAGCAACTTGCAATATGGCAAAATGGTATTTCTCTTTTTAACACGATGCTAAAATACTCGCCAAACTTTGCTCCTGCTTATAGTGCCAGAGGGAAAATTTTTTATTTAACTGGCAGAGAACGAGAAGCTTTAGAAGAATATAATAAGGCTATTTATTTTGATCCTCAATATGAGAAAGCATACTACAATAGAGGATTGCTCTTTTTGAAACAAAACGAGGCAAAAAAAGCGATACAGGATTTTTCATCAGCCATAGCGTTAAAGCCTGACTATGCCGAAGCCTATTATAATAGGGCAATAGCGCTAGAATCTTTGCAGTTAACGAATGAAGCCATAGCAGATTATTTGAACGCTATAAAAAGCAATCCAGCTCTTGCAGAACCTTATAATAATCTTGCCATACTCCAAGCTAAAATAGGACTATTTGAAGAAGCCATTCAGAATTTTAACAAATTTTTAGCTAGAAAACCCAATTCACGTACCGTATGGCATAATCTTGGGCTTACTTATCTTGCCACATCCAACATAAATGCAGCAAAATATGCTTTTGAAAAAGCAAAATATGGTGAATGAATGTTTCACCTTTTACTTCAATAATTTGAGTTGCTTTTTAAAATGAACTGCTTTAAATTGCACGAGATTTTTGGAGGCAAAATGAAAACTGTCGTATTAGCATATCACAATATAGGCTACATTGGCATTGAAATGTTGTTGAAACACAACTTTAGAATTGAAGCTGTGTTTACTCATAAAGATTCACCCAACGAAAATATCTGGTTTAGATCAGTTGCGGAACTCTGTGCAATAAAGAATATCCCAGTGTTCGCTCCTGAGGATATCAATCATCCAATATGGGAAGAAAAAATTAGATCATTAGCTCCTGACCTAATCTTTTCTTTCTATTACCGCAATATGGTAAAAGAAAACATTCTGGCAATTCCTGAAAAAGGCTGTCTTAATCTACACGGATCGTTGCTTCCAAAATACCGCGGAAGATGTCCTGTGAACTGGGTGCTTGTTAATGGAGAAAAAGAAACGGGTGTAACATTGCATTATATGACACCACGCCCAGATGATGGCGATATAGTTTCTCAAAAATCTGTTCCTATTCATTACGATGACACCGCCCTTACGCTCTTTGGTAAGATAGAAAAAGCTGCGGAGCTTCTTCTGGATGAAGCTCTTCCTTTGATCAAATCTGGCAAGGCAAAAAGAACACCGCAGGATCATTCAAAAGCCACTTATTTTGGTGGACGCAAACCAGAAGATGGGCTCATAGATTGGAAGAAAGATGCAGAAGCAATTCGTAATTTAATAAGAGCTGTCACACATCCATATCCGGGTGCATTCACATTTATTGGGGATAGGAAACTGATAATATGGGAGGCAAAAACAGTTCCTTATAAAGCATTGAAGAAGAATGTGCCATCAGGAACCGTTATTGAAAGTAGTCCGCTTACAATTAGTTGTGGCAAGAATGCTTTGCAGATAATACGCGGTCAGATAGAAGGCGAAATTGCTATGGGTGGGAATCAGTTAACGGAAGCGTTGGGAATTGTTAAGGGAATGCGCTTTACTATGCCTCCAACAAAGAAGATTAAGAAGAGAAAGACAAGCGTTTTAATTCTTGGTGTAAATGGGTTTATAGGCAATGCGCTAAGCGAAAGACTGCTTGAAGAAGGCTCCTATGTTGTTCACGGAATGGATCTGCATTCTGATAAAATTACGCGTTTGCTTAAGAAACCCAATTTCTTTTTTGATGAGGGCGATATTTCCATCCATCGTGAGTGGATTGAATATCATGTGCGTAAATGTGATGTCATTCTTCCGCTTGTGGCAATAGCCACTCCTATAGAATATACACGAAATCCATTGAAAGTATTTACGCTTGATTTTGAAGAAAACCTGCGCATTGTGCGCTACTGCGTAAAATATGGCAAAAGAATCATTTTCCCTTCAACATCGGAAGTATATGGGATGTGCGATGATGAAGAATTTGATGAAGATAATTCGCGCCTCATATTAGGACCAATACGCATGCAACGCTGGATATATTCCTGCTCTAAACAGCTGCTAGATAGAGTAATCTGGGCCTACGGCGCAAAGGAAGGATTGCGCTTTACTCTCTTTAGACCCTTTAACTGGATTGGACCACGCCTTGATAGCCTTACATCAGCCAGAATAGGCAGTTCACGAGCCATAACGCAACTCATACTTAACCTTGTTGATGGAAGCCCAATCCGTCTTATAGATGGTGGCTTGCAAAAAAGATGTTTCACGGATGTTAAAGATGGTATAGAGTGTCTTTTTAGAATAATAGAAAATCCAAACAATGTTTGTGATGGCGAAATTTTTAATATAGGCAATCCTGAAAATGAAGCCAGCATTAAAGAGCTTGCGGAGCTTTTGTACAAGAAATTTGAAAAACATCCACTACGTAAAAAGTTTCCACCATTCGCTGGAATGCAAGTGATAGAAAGTTCAAAGTATTATGGCAAAGGGTATCAGGATGTGGCACATCGTAGACCGAGCATTAAAAAAGCAAAGAAGCTTCTTAACTGGGAACCTAGAATACCGTTAGAAGTTTCTGTATCAGAAACTCTTGATTTCTTCTTAAAAGAGGCAGTTGCCTCTGGTGAGTTCGGATTAAGTGATAGCGAGGATTAGTCTTTGGCAGAGATAGGATTAAGAATTGATGTAGATACCTTGCGCGGCACACAAACTGGCGTGCCAGCTCTCCTTGAAATACTTAAAAAATTTAACATTAAAGCTACGTTTTACTTTTCCGTTGGACCAGACAATATGGGGCGCCATCTATGGCGTCTCCTTAAACCGGCTTTCTTCTTAAAAATGATGCGGAGTAAGGCAGCAAGCCTTTATGGATGGGATATTTTGCTAAAAGGAACTTTCTGGCAGGGACCTTCTATAGGCAAGCGGGCTGCGCAAATTATTAAAAAAACTTACGATGAAGGCCATGAGGTTGGTTTACATGCCTTTGACCACTATTCATGGCAAATGCATATAGATAAGTGGAGCATTGAAAAAATTAAACAGGAGCTAGAAAAGGGTATTGCCATATTGGAGGAAATAACTGGCAAGATGCCCATTTCTTCTGCTTCACCTGGCTGGCGATGTACAGAAGATGTTTTAAAAGTGAAAGAAACATTTCCTTTCCTCTACAACACAGATTGCCGTGGCTGCAATGAGTTTTATCCTGTTATTAATGGTGTTCTGCTTAAACAGCTTCAACTGCCAACCACTTTGCCAACTTATGATGAACTTATTGGAAACAATGGAATAACAAATGAAAATTATAATGATTATATGCTATCTCTTCTTGATAAGAGTGAGCCTGTTTTAAAAATACTCACAATTCATGCTGAAGTTGAAGGTGGCATTTGTAAAACATTGTTTGTAAATTTCCTTGAAAGAGCCATGAAAAATGGACATTCCTTTGTGCCTCTAATCAATATAGCAAAAGCAAAACAAGCTTCACTAAATAGGGCAAGAATCATAAGGGGTGTAGTAGCAGGCCGTGAAGGATGGGTTGCTATCCAAGAAGCGGTTTGAACTTTTTTATAAAAGTATTTAGAATACTTGATGCTCTATTTTCAAATAGATGTTTCTGAAAAACTAATTCTCTGGAGCGATATACTTTTGCAGTTTTAGATTGCCTCTCATCAAAAATTTTTTCGATTATTTCATCAACTATCTGTGGATTTTCTGGTTCATAAAAATAAAGCATCTCATTTGCCTCAAATTCCTTTATTAAAAAATCACTTTTTGTGGTTAATACAAAACAACTATGTGCCAGAGCTTCAAAAATTCTCTCGTGTCCTCCTCCTTTTAATGTGGGATTGTTATTTATTAAAATGGAATAATTAGATAGGTCATTTATTATGCTTGTAAAATTTTTAGGTTCTTTGAGTGTAAAGTTTGGTGGGAGCTTAAATGATTTTATCTGGAATTTCCCAAAAATATCAACTTTGTGTTTTTTGATCGCTTGTAATAGAGCCAGCCTTGTTCTTGTCCTGTGATAGTGGGCAAGATCTGGCAAAAATGCATTTATTGCAATAAGCGCTTGCTCTTCGGAGAGTCCTATTTCTCTGAAAGTATTATACATTTTAACTTCAAGCGGCAAATTTTCTGCGAACGTAAAATTTTTTGCCAGTTTTGATAAAACATCCCATAATCTCCCTGAAGCCACTTTCAGCTTATCGAGAAAAATACTGGGCTCAGAAAAAGTACCACACATTATAATTTTAAAGTTTCTATCTTTTTGAACAGGTTCGTTAATTTTATCTAATGAGCAGGTTGAAGCGTGTGGCAGGAAAAAGATATTATCAAACTTGTAATAATTCTTCGCAAAATCACACCAATAAGAATCCACACAAAAGACAATCACACGCTCGTGATTTATTACCTTTTTACTGAATTTAGGCATATAAAATTCTGCCATATACGCGGGATGATCAATTTCCCAGATGATATGTAAATGCTCGCTATTCTCTTTGCTCCACTTTTTTACCATATCAAATCCCAGTGTTATGACAGGTGGCTTTACTGTGGAAAAATCCATATCCGCACGTACTATCTTTGATAAAACACCTAAATTACTAAAAGCCTTTTGCAGCGCTTGTTCCCAGTGCATGAAAACGTCATAGGAGCTCAAGCCATGCAGGATGTAAATTGGCTGATTATTTAACATACATGCGATTTTACAAAAAAATTCCTATTTTCTCCCAATCTTCAAAAATGCATCTAGAGAATCCTTCCAATCTGGAATAGGGTAGGGCAATATGCTTTGAATCTTTGCAGTATTGAAGCAGGAGTTAAGTGGTCTCATTGCTTTTTGAGGAAATTCAGAACTGCTGCACGGAATGACTTTTTCAGGCTTATCCATTTGCTCAAAAACGAATTTTGCCACGTCAAATCTTGAAGCAAAACCTTTTGCGGCAAAATGAAATATGGCATTTTGCGGTCTCTCATTTAGCAAAAATAAAATTGCCTTTGCCATATCCGATGTCCATGTAGGTGATCCTATCTGATCTGATACCACCCTTATAGGCTGATTTATTGAGATAGCTCTTTCTATGATCTTTGTTATAAAGTTTGTGCCATTTAGTCCATAGCTCCATTCAACACGCATAATGCAATGTTTACAACCGCTTTCAGCCAGTCGCAGCTCGCCAGCCAGCTTGCTTTTCCCGTAAACATTGAGTGGATTTGGCTCATCATCCTCGGTGTAAGGTCGGTTTAATTTCCCATCAAAGACAAAATCTGTGGATATATGTATAACGTATACGTTGTGTTTCAAGGCACTTGCTCCTAAAAGCGATAACGCATTAGTATTTATAGCAAAGGCAAGCTCTGGTTCATCTTCTGCCTTATCCACGTTTGTATATGCAGCGCAATTTATTACGATATCAGTGTTCGCAATTATTTTTTCAATATCATCTGCTTTAGTGATATCAAACTCTGGCAAATCAAAGCATAATGCTTCAAATTTGTTAGAAGCTTCTAGCTTTGCCATCAAATCGCTGCCAAGCATCCCTTTCCCACCTAATACCGCAACTTTAGTCTTCATAACATCTTTCAAAAGCGTGGTGGCATTTTTTCAACCAATGCATTAACGTTTGCAAGTGATGAAAATGTTCCTGCATCACTCCACCAGCCACGTAGCATCATAAATTTCATTTTACCCATCTTAATGTAGCTATTGTTAACGTCAGTAATTTCCAGCTCACCACGCTGACTTGGTTTTAATCCGCAAATTATATCAAAGACATTTGCATCATAAAAATAGATGCCAGTAACTGCTATATTGCTTTTTGGCTTCGCTGGCTTTTCTTCGATGCCGATGACTGAATTGCCCTGTACTTCAGCCACGCCGAAACGCTGTGGATCAGACACCTCTTTCCCTAGTATCATTGCGCCTTCGCCCTGTTCCATATATGCCCTAACAAATGGAGTAAGTTCATCTTCAAATATGTTGTCTCCTAAAATCACTACCATTCTGCAGCCGTGACAAAAGTTTTCTGCAAGGCTTAATGCCTGCGCTATACCGCCAGCCTCATCCTGAACTTTATATGTAAAGCGGCATTTAAAATCACGTCCAGAGCCAAGCAGGTTAACGATATCCCCCATATGATCAGTGCCAGTAACAATGAGTATCTCTTCTATGCCAGCTGCCACCATTTTTTCTATTGGATAGAATATCATAGGCTTTTTCCCAACTGGCAAAAGATGCTTATTTGTAACTTTAGTTAGCGGCATAAGTCGTGAACCTGTGCCCCCTGCAAGAACTATTCCTTTAATTTTTGTCATAACTTACCTTTCCTGTTAAGGATTATAGAAAAAATTTTTTTCAATATCTTTAAAGTATGGTAATTTTGCATCCTTGTTGGATACATTTACATTTTTTTCTGGCCAATTTATGGCAAGTTCCGGATCGTTCCATATGATGCCACGTTCGCCTTCCGGATAGTAATAATCCGAGCAGCCATATAAAAACTCAACCTCATCAGTTAAAGCAAGAAAGCCATGCGCAAAACCAATCGGTATATAAAGTTGCAGTTTGTTTTCATCTGAAAGGATAAAGCTTATCCATTTTCCAAAAGTTGGTGAGCCCCATCTTATATCAACAACAACGTCAAAAACTGCGCCACGAATAACTCTTACAAGTTTAGCTTGTGGCTTGCCGATCTGGTAATGCAAGCCTCTCAAAGTGTTTTTGATTGAAAGCGAGTGATTGAACTGCACGAAATCAACATCAATACCATTTTTTAGGAAGAGTTCCTTCCGGTATGTTTCCATAAAGAAGCCGCGCTGATCCTTATGGAGAACAGGCTCAATTAGCAAAACACCGCTCAAATCTGTTTTTCTAAAAATCATAATTGCACCAATTTAAAAAAGCTAAAGCAGGCAAACATTGTATACGCTTATAGAAAACAGTACAGAAAAAATATCCGATCGTTTGAAAGGATCGTGTACTTGATGGTACCTCCCGACTCTTGACTTACAAATAGAAAAAGAATAGCTTACATTTATTGAGCTATATAAACTGTGGCAAAAGATGATAGGAAAATTGAAGATAAGTTCAAGATCATAGTTTATGAAGAAATGAAGAGATTAATTTAAGAAGAAATTCAGCTTGTTGATAGTTATGATAGATTGTTTGCATTAAACTGGTTTGTAATATATATATTTAAGTAAGTGGAAGAGGAGTATATATGAGTATTTTGGGAATAGATATTGGTACCACAGGTTGTAAGGCTGCTGCCTATTCTTCTGATGGCAGATGTATAGCTATGGCTTATAGAGAGTATTCGCCATTAAATCCTTTACCATTATATATGGAATTAGATAGTAGAGCCGTATCTAATATGATACTCAAAATGATCTCTGAAATGGCTTCTAAAATCAAATCAGATCCTATTACGGCTATTTGTACAAGTTCATTGGGCGAAGCTCTAACTCCAATTTCAAAGAATGGCAAGATATTACATAATTCTATCATATCAAGCGTTGACACAAGAGGTGGAAAATATCTGGAGCAGGTGATTGATACAATCGGGAAAGCTAAATTCTTTGCAATTAATCCAAATATCCCGGCTCCGGCTTATTCTCTAGCAAGTATCTTGTGGTATAAATATGAAAAGCCTGAAGTCTACAATAAAACTTATAAGTTTTTATTGTGGGGGATATGGTTGCACATTTACTTGGATGCGAACCTATAACTTCCTTTTCGCTGGCAAATAGAACGATGTTATTTGATATAAGACGGGAAAACTGGTCAAAAGAGATACTAAATATCAGTGGATTGGATGAATCTATTCTCCCAAAAGTTGTACCTAGTGGTACAGTATCAGGGGAGATACCGTACAAAATAGCTAAACAAATTGGATTAAAGAAGGGTGTTAAAGTAGTTGTTGGTGGGCATGATCAGTGCTGTAACGCATTAGGTGCTGGCATTATTCAGGCTGGTAAAGCTGTTTGTGGGCTTGGCACTTTTGAATGTATTACGCCAGTTTACGATTCAATTCCAAATCTTATAAGTATGATGAAAAATGGGTTAAACGTTGAGCATCATGTTGTTGATGGATTATATGTTTCCTTCATTTATAATCAGGCTGGTTCACTGGTAAGATGGTTTAGGGATACTTTTGTTTCCTGTGAAAAAAATGACCCTAATATATATATAACAGATTAAATGATGAACTTCCTGAAAGTCCAACACGTCTAATTGTTTTGCCTTATTTTGAATCTACCGGAGCACCTTATTTCGTCGATAATGGAGTAGGGGGAATAGTCGGATTAAAAGTAAATACAAGAAGAGGAGAAATTTTAAAAGCGATTATGGAGGGGATAACATTCTATTTTCTTGAGCCGATTAGTGTTTTAAAAACTTTGAATATAGATACCTCCATGCTTATTGCTACAGGAGGTGGTGCTAAATCAGATAAGTGGCTACAAATTCAGGCAGACATTCTTGGGATACCTTTTATGCGACCAAAAATAATTGAATGTGGCACTTTAGGTTGTGCAATTCTTGCTGGTTGCGCAACTCAAATTTTTAAAGACATTAAGCAGGCAGTTGATTTGTTTGTGCGCACAGACCGGGTTTTTACACCAAACATGAATCATCATCAAATTTATCAGGAACAATATATTAAGTATAAACAACTTTTACGATCAATAATGAAGGTTTTTTAAAAATAATCGCAGAGTTTTCGAATCAGTTGTAGATTTTTCTCTATATCAATCATGTCATGCCATATTAAACGATTATCACTCAAAATAAATTAAGATAACTCCATAATTCGTATGGCATTTTTAAATAGAATTTTTTCACACACTTCTTCTGGAAGTTTAAGCCCCTTCATAATATAGGGCTTTGCTGTCTGAGGAATTGGGTTTACAACTTCTCTGTCTGTTGCAAGGAAGTCAAAGTGTAATTGATAAAAGTTTATGCTTTCTTTTAAGAAATTTTCTTGAGCAGCATTATCCAGAGTTTCAACACCTTTAGAACTTAGCGAATATCCGCATATTAAATCTGTGCCAAATAATATTCTATCGGCATACATCATAATAAATTCTCTGGCTGCCTCTCTGTGAAACCCTTTTAATCCCATAATTGTAATTCTGGCTGATATATCGTAGTAGAGATTTGGAA
>CAZBHO010000031.1:16651-25940 GCA_964491945.1 uncultured Verrucomicrobiota bacterium
ATTTGGAAAGGCATCAAGATCATAGGCAGCAAATTCCAATGCTTCTGCATTACTGCCGATGTGTGGGGCAATAAAAGTGATTTCAGGATGCCTGGCAATAATTTCATTGCGTTCTCCTATAAGTTCATCGCAAGAAGGCAAGCCTTTTCTATAATATACCCACCACGAAAATTCAGGTTGTTTTAGATATTGATACCAAAAATTGTGCTCATTTACTGGCAACCAAAACATTCGAGGATCTGCTGTATGAATAAGAAGAGGCAACTTTAATTGTCCTACTTTATCCCATATAGGTTCAAATTTCCTATCATCTATCTTCCACAAGCTACCATCTTTCTTTGCATAGGAAAGGCCAAATTCTTTATAAATTTTTAGCCCTTTCATTCCTATTTTTTTGCCATAATCCAGATCTGCTATTGAAGTTTCAATGAAATCATCGTCATTGATTTTGTTGAAGTTAAGATTTCCGAATACGGCAAAACGGCCGGGATATTTATTAAAGCCATCTATAATTTTTTTCAGCTGTTCACTATAGCCATCATGCCATGCAAGAGCCACCATCTGTTTTAAACCAACCTCATCCATTAACTTCACTAAAAGGTTGGCGTATTCAGGTGCAATATGGGTATGTACATCAATTGCATTCATATTATATCGCCTTATCTTTCCAATAACTTACGTATATTTTTTATTCTATCATCGTTTTTTACATATTTGTTTATGAAATTCAATAATCCCTTACTATCAAGTTCGGGATGAATAGTATGTTCTGAAGTGACTGAAGCAGCTCCCATAAGCGAGGCAAACAGGTGAATATCTCTATTTGGAAGATTCAGGAGCCATCCTATTATGAGCCCTGCAAAGAATGCATCGCCTGCACCAGCAGTGCTAACAACATCTGTTTTAAATGCTTCTTCATATCCAATATAATCACCATCTATGAACCAGCTTCCTTTACCGCCAGCAGTAACAGCCATTTTTATAATAGAATTATGTTCTGCAACTTTATCTCTAAATTTTTTGATCACATCATCAGAATAATTCCTATGATCACATTGTTCTTCTATTAGTGCGCAGGCTTCTTCGTAATTAACTGATAGAATATTAATGTTATAGAACAAACCAGATTTGTATGCTTTTAAAATCTCACCTGCAGTAAATGATGCAGCAATATTAAATAGCATCTTCCTGTTAATGTAAGTTATAAAGCATTCTCTTGTTTGAAGAGGAACTTCAGGCACAACAAGCGCAACTGCATCATTGCTATATCTTTGTAATTTAGGCAATATGTTAAGAATATCTTCCTTGCTTAAACTATCACAAGCCGAATCCAAAAGCGTGATGTTGCCGCCGGTCTTATCAGGATACACGTAACAAAATGATTGCAATGTTGGCTTATCTGGCTCAACGCTAATAAAGCGAGTATTCATCCCTGCATCCTTCATCTCTTTTATTAGCCTTTTGCCAGCTTCATCATTGCCAACTTTGCCAATTGGTAAACATCTAAAATTTTTCCCTAAGAAAACCTGAATATAGTGCGAGATTATGTGTAGTTTACAGTAATCTCTGCGATTCAACAACCTTGCGCTACGGCTTTCTTCTCTACCTAACGTCTCATTCCCTTCTAATCCCAAAAAGATACCTGTGCCTATACCACCTATTCCGACAAGATGATGTTTGATTAATTCTTCCCGCTTTAATTTTAAAGCTTTCATATATTAAACACCTAAATCCCATTCAGGATGTTCACTAATTGGATGACGTGCTGTATCAATAGTGGCGGTAATTAAAGCATTAGGGTGCTCCTGCAAAAGAGTCATTGGATATTCAGTATTAACAGGACCAAATAATGCCACGCGCAATGCTGTTTGCTTCCATGCGCCTGTATCACTGAACACTCTAATTTTTTTGGCTGAAAGACATTCTTTTACACCTAATGTAACTGACATCGGTGGAACAAATTGATAAGCTGTTCCAAATGTTCTATTTGCCAGTGCAAGGATTGTATCAAGATTGTTATCTTGAATACGAATGGATGCATTCCTTAATTCTTCTAGAGTAATTTTTGAATAAGGATGCCGTCGTGCCTGATTGTAAGCTATGTGTCCATCTTGCCCCCAGCCACCATAGGTTAAGTCAATAGGTGCTTCATTTATTGCTTTTCTTACTTTTTCTATAGTTTGTGGTGTAAGCCAAAAACGCTGTTTTTCTGGTACAGCCAGTTCTTGACGAACAGGATTATAAAAATGCTTTTCCATAAATCCTCTGAACGAATATGGATGATTTCGCGGAAGTTCTTTCCCTTCCCAGTCCAAACATTCATCCATATGGAATACATAAAAGTTTTTTAAACTTACATTCTTTTCATTCACCATGTCCGTAAATGGCTTATACCAGCAAGCTGGTCCACAGGGAATTATGGCTCGCAAAGGCTTATCTGCTTTATTACATTTAATAATTTCATCTACGAGTTCTCTTGCCATAATTTCGCCCATTTCTTTTGAATCCTTGCAAAGCCTAAATGGAACTTTCCTTTCCGGATGTTTTTCAAGCTGATCGTAGGGAATTTTGCACCAGTTGTATAACTCTTTTCGTGTAATTATTTCTTCTTTCATAACGTACTATTTTCCTTTCTATAAAAGAGTTGTTTTAACCCACTAATTGCACTTTATCATTACAATATCTGTTAAATTTGTCATTGGCATAGAAAAATATACATATCCATTGCGCTCTTCAAATTTTACAATCCCATTTTCCACACTCTCCACATTCTTTACGCCACTGGCTGCAACTTTTAAGTCAATTCTCTCTATAGCGTTACGTTCCAAATTCACCAAAATAAGTACCTTACCCTGAGGTGAAACAAGTAAGTTAGCCTCGTAAGTGCCTCCACCATTAATCTCCACATCGCGCTTCACATTAGTTATTCTGCAGGGCAATGTTGCAACAAAACGGGCATCAGCAGAGAAGTTTGAAACCACATTCTCGTTTAGAATGTTTACAAAGGCTTTAAAATTATGCCCGGGTAGAAAACTATAGTATACCACCTTACCACGCCCAAGTTCATTCATCACAATAGCTGCTGAACCATCCGAAAACTGCCCAAGCATCTTCCCACCACTTAATTCTGCCCTAATGTTGCTAATATAGACCTCACTCTGCTTCCCTTCAATATTGATCATCTTGTTCATCGTATCTTCAACAGCTGTAACTGCAGCTTTAATACTTATTGCACCCTTCAATATATCAACATCCTCATCATATTCATTCTTCTCGCCAGCACCCGGCATCAAAACCAATGTTCCTCCCTTCTCAACATATTCACGTAGCTTCTTTATGCAGGCTGTAGGAAAGTATTTGTCCATAAAATAAATGACCTTATAGTTGTTCAAATCGCTCTCCATTGTTAAAGTCTCATTCAAAACATCTGCAGGATAAAAATCCTGCGCAAGTGCTATATGCAAATACTGTTTCTCGTGCCCTTTATAACTACTAGATGCCCATATTTCATCTGTGGTGCTATAAATTATTGCAACTTCCCTTTTAGGTGGCATTCCCGGATAAATCATTTCTTCTGCTTTAGCTATATCCCTTATTACTTTTGCCACACCCTTGTATTGCGAAATATTATCAGACCAGTAATTCTCTGTGGCAGCGTATGTAGGTCCATACATAAAATAATCTATGATTTTTGCTCCATGCGCTATCACAATCAATCCTTTCATTCTAATCCCTAATTCTGAATCCATTGTGTTATAAAAAACAAGTGGTAAATTGTGCTTTGCTCCGGAAAGTCGTAAGATATCGCAAAGAAAAGCCATTCTCTGATACAAACCACCACCCCATGATTCTTTGCCGCTATACATCCAATCTTCTGTGCATTGCGCAGTCATAGCTTTTTGTAAAGCCAGCTCAAACCAATCGGGATTACCCGGCAACATCTTTCCACCAAGAATAAGAGGATGATCTGTATAGTTAACAAACATTATCGTGCCGGGGGGATAGACGGGCTCCATACGCTCTCTCTTTATCCTGTAATGTCTGATGAGCGCATCCTGCGAATACCTGTTTGACCAGTAAAAAAGCTTTTTAAAAGCTTGCCCATATTTCGGCCCCCAGTTGTATGCAAGCTTTTCAAGCTCGGATTTTTGTTCCATCACCGATACATCATCCCAGTTGTTGACGTTAAAATCAGCCAGTTGCAATCCCATCCTCTGCAAAAAATTAGCAAAGTCGCCCGGTTGCCTGGCAGGAACGGATGACAACCCAAAGTTATTGGGCTCATCAGCAAGGCATACCTGTTTTATTAAATTAAAGTTTTCTTCGCCAATTTTTTGTTTTAGCTTGATTACAGCATTTGTATCTCCTGAATAATTATGAGTAGTAAATTTAGTTATTCCTAGCTCTTTTGCTGCATCAATGTGTTCTAGTTCATTTGGCATGTATATCATATTTATGCCAAGCTCAACCAACGTCTTTAGCTCGTTCTTCCATATCTCTATGTCCGTATACAGAGTCTTATGTCCATAAAACCCCGTGTAAAAAGTCATTTGCTTCGGTAGTTTTTCTCTTGAAAGATTTAACGATTTTGCCATCTGTAGATGTTTCTCTGATTCTTCCCTAACAGTCCTTATTTCATCAAGTTTGCCAAGATATCCTCTCGGAAAACTTATTGATACGATATTGCCTTTTTCTTTAATAACCCGCTTAAAAAATATGCTTTTAGGATCTAGACTTGTTGCAAATTGCAGCTCAACTTCAGTATTTTCAAGAGCTTTGTGCTCGTTATTAAAAAATGATAATACCACTGTGCTCCACGAACCTCGTACCTCGGCCCATGGTGAATATTGCTTTGCACGCACCCTGCTGCCGGTCGTGACAGGTGCATGTTTTCCCTCACCATTGCTGGTAAAAAGTTCTGCATCCTCTTGAGCATTCTTTAATGGTTTGGTCTTATCAGCATTTTCAGGAATAGCAGGATATAAGAATGACCACGGATCATAATGCAAAACCTGCTTTAATTTAGCGTAAGTTAAATCAACGTTATCTATCTTATATCTTACATAAATTTTTGCAGGGTCCTTCTCCTGTTTCTTCACTTCGATTGCCTGTTGCGGAACTTGCTTCTGCACATCTTGTTGGCCAGATACCCATTCTGCACCAAAAACTATCACAGCCGCCAATATCATCATTTTGTTTGCGTTCATGGTCTAACTCTCCTTTATCTAACTTCTATTTTTATCGTGCGTTCCTCGGTATATTTTATTTTGTATCTACTCAGTCTTGAAGCTCCTTTCGATTTTTGCCTCTTCCCCCCCTTGTCAATACTAACCCCATCTTCGAGCACATATAATAATTCATTAGCCTTATCAAAAGCCAATCCACTAATAAAATAAAAATAATATTTCTTCTCCTTATTTGCAAAAAATTGCTTAACGCATTGAAAATCAAATTCACTATCGCTTAACCTGACAATAGCTGTAGGCTCCTTCTGCCCAATAAATATGCCATTCTCCCCATCATACGCTATCCCAGATATATTAGCAAAGTGGTTAGTTGCAATCTTTGGCTGATCTCTTTTATCTTTTCCAATTTTGTATTTATATTCCTTGAAACTATATGCAACATTAAACTGTCCACCTTCAAACACCCCCTTATACACATCCCTATTCCCTGCACCAGCATAATACACCCAACGCAGACCATCACTATCAAAAACACTTCCAGAATGAACTTTCTCAGACTTCCATATCAAGCTATCAGCTCCATCTGATTTAGCTAAATCAAAAATACCCATCATCCCATACCGGCCATTAAAAACAAATATGTTCTTATCATTCGCAATGCACCACTGCGCACCAGTCAAAAGCTTCGCATCGTTAGTAGAAATATTCCTTTCACTGATAAGAGTGCTTAATTCTCCTTTTTCCTCACTATACATAACAACACTCTTCCCTTTAACACCATAAACATTTCCACCATAAACCCATATTGAACCTAATATGGGCTTGTCACTCTGATACAATGTGTCACTACCTCGCTCAACTGCTGATGATCCATCCCTGCCTAACTTATAAACGCTACCATTATTATCCAGAACATATATCATACCCCTCTCATCCACTCGTACACACTGTGGCTCAATAAAATGTATCAGCTCCATCTCATTCTCACCGATAAACCCACCATTTCCAAATCCTTCATCCAGCACTAAATCCAATCCGCTACATACCTTCAATATATATCTACCAGCCTTAACATATTCACGCCTATAATCCCTCAAATTCCATGGTATCCTAATTGTCTTGTTTGTCTCTACATCTAAATAGGTCTCAAAAAGCGTCCTGATATATCGCCCTCCCATATCATACACCTTCATAGCCACGTCAATTGGCTCATTTACTGTCAGCCTAAAAACAAATATATCTTCTTTTGCCAGGGATGCCACAGTGTTTTCGGCCTCACATACTAATTTCCCTTTAACATTCACAACACATCCAACCACAATAAACAGCAACATAAACAATAGCTCTTTTTTCATAATACACTCCTTATGCCCCCCTCATACATGGTTTTTATTATACTTGTTTTTACCTTATCTCTACTTCTCTATAACAATTATATCAACAAGCCCCAACTCAGGTAGCTTGATGTTAAATCTATTATCCTTTGCTTCGCCAACAAGTCCTTTCCTGTGATAATATGACCACACCTTCTTCGCACCATTGATATCAGCACAGGCTATGTTTACATCCTTAACAGCACCCTTACGTGTGGCTCCAAGATTAATCACCGTCAATACAACAGCTTTATTGCCCTCTAACCTGTTGCAAACTATGTTAGGTTTATCGATTATAAAATCGGCCTCCAAGCCCACCTTTTTGAGAGGAAGCAATACGCAGTTAGCTGCACTCATATCAAAATCGGTAGGCTCAAACTGCGGATAACGTATAGTACTCTCAGGGCCACCACGCCCACAAGGCATAACAGGCAAACCCTTTTTAGCCCATGCCTGCCCAGGAAATGTCCCTATATACCAACCCATGCCATTCCCAAGCTTCTTATTAACTCCTATGGCTTCTGCACCATTCAACTTCGCAAATACATTAGCACCAGAGCCAACGTCAAACTTCTCCAAAGTAGCCAGTGCAGGAAACACACTACCATCCTCCAACTTAACCTCCCCTAACGATTTCAAAAACAATAACTCCAAATTACCACGCAAAGGTCCTCTATAACGATTATATTCCTTTTGTTTGCCTCGCCCAACAACATCATTAATCAAATTAATTGGTTCATCATACTCATCCTTTCTAGCAGCTCCAGCAGAACAATATAGCACACCTCCAGCCTTAACCCATTCAACCAATGCATTAGCAGCCTTACGCTGAATGTTTTCGCCACAAACATATAACGCCCTGTATCCCTTCAAATTGCCTTCTATCAAATCATCCTCAGTAAGTAAATCAACCCTATACCCAGCGTTCCTTAAAATGTAATACGTATTCTTGCGTTCTTCCTGAAACGCATTCGTAGGCTCTGAACCAGGCCGAACATCATTCTGCGATCTGCCCCTAAGCTCCCATACATCACTGGCTTCGGAGAGCAATAAACCAACCCTGGCCCGCACAGGCTGTGCCTCCTCAAGCCAATCCTCAACAGCTCCAGCCATATCACTGGCTAATCTCATAGCCTTGAACATATCCAATCCCTCCCTCGGATTAACATAGTTTTCAGTAGAAAATCCATCAGGTGTGATCATAAACCAATCTATATCCTTAACATTCTGCCCAATCTCAGATATAAAATTATGTATCAAATGCTCTGGTGAATTTCCAAAATAGTGCGGCATACAATAAAACATCATTCGCTGCTTGTGCTTCATGGTGCCTGCCTTCAAATAACCTGCCTGAAATTCAATAACTAATCGTGAAGTTTCCGGCGAAAGAAAATCATAATCCTCTGACCACGCAATAGTCATCGCATTGTGCCTGAATGATTGTATAAACGAACCTTGATGCATCCAATAGAAAGGATGCATACCCCCAAGATTAGCCGTAGTGTGCACATCTTTGCCAAGCAATTCCCTAAAACGCTTCGTCTTCTGCGCAAAATCTTCTATCCCCTTCTCTATACGATAAGTATGACTGTGCCAATACAACCGCTTTAAAGCAGGATCAAGTTCAGCACTATCCTTTTTGCTTTCATCAAGCACTCCAATCTTTACCGCCACATCAGCTGAAAAAGATGCAAGTGGCTTCACAGCATCCCAATCACCAAGCCCAAAATCCTTAGGCTGCAATCCCTGTGCCTTAAGATGCTCCCTAAATTTGTTCAATGCCACATCATCTTTTATGCTGATGGCTGGCAATCCAATCTCATCTCCATACGAAAGATAATAAAAATACTCAGGCACACCATTAGTCATAATTTTATTTGCCATCTTCTCTGCATCTGTGCTGTGATGGAATACTGCACTCTTTAAAACTAAACTTGCACCTCGCTTACTATACCAATCAGCCTGCTTCAAATAATCTTCACGTTTTAACTCAAAGTAATCACCAAAAACAGTATTGAGCCCAATCTCAAACCTATAACGCATAGCATTATCAAAGGTAACATTTCGCAGATTCTTATCGGAATAAAAAGGACTTCCAGTAGTTCCAAAAAACTTCATCCTCTTAGGAATGTGTGCTGTACGTGGCTCTTTGGCAAGTTCAGTACTTACCAGATCATACACATCCAATAAAGCCATAGTCCATTGTCTCCCTTCCTCCGTATTCAAATCAGGCTGCAAAAGAAATGTTATCTCACGCCCAATACCTTTAACACCAGAAGAAAAACTCTTGATTATTTTCTTTTCATTAGGCTCCAATGCAATGTCAATAGAGAAGGGAATGAATGCTGGTTGATTGCTTGCTGAAAGCGCTTCGCCTTTCTGATCCACCATCTCCGCTAGTATAGTCATTGGCGATGCACTTTCAGTGTTGAGGCAAGGTCCTATATCGAGCCACTCACTGACCTCTCCGGGCTTGACTAAATCAAGTGGTTGACCAGCGCGTTTGGCCTTGATTGGCAAACCGTTCGTCCCTAACATCAATATCCCATCTTTAGTGTAATATCGTACAAGCTCTAAAAAATTACCACCCGGAGAATAAAAATCATCATATCTGTGTGAATACCTGCTCCATTTGAATTGAACAGGCTGATTAAAAGTTTTATCAAGCCTGAAACGAATAAAGATGTGATTGGCTATTCTTAACTCCTCGAGCAACGGATATCTGAAATT
>CAZBHO010000031.1:25963-30424 GCA_964491945.1 uncultured Verrucomicrobiota bacterium
TCTGTAATCATAACAGTATCTATCGAACGCATACCTGCAGGTTCAGGATTCTTCACCTTCCTTATGGTAAATTTTATCTTGCCCTGCGGCAAATCTGCCTCATAACCTTCCGCTGCATCATGATCAACCCCCCAGGTCCAATACAAATTCCCAGTAACAACGTTCTTGCAAAAAGAAAAATGCTTGGGCGATTCTATCAATCCATAGGTCTTTTTAAATATCTCTTTGCCGCTCTTTGCATCGTTTATTATAACGTCAAATGCATAGTTAAAATATGGGGGACACTCATACTTAACCCAGATCTTGTACCTACCAGCTTTTGGCATATCAAAAATGTGATAAAGCTCTGCAGGATTATCACCAGCATCTGTCATAGCAGAGGCCCTCCTGCTTAGCCACATCCCACCAAAAATACTGTTCTGATAAGTATCTTTGCCGGTTCTCCCTAAACACCATTCTTTATAAGTTCCTCCAAATTTTGTCTTATCAACACCTACCATATCTTCTGCTTCAACTATCAAACGAGTTGCCCCATCAGGTCCAACAGGAGATTTCCACTCTTCGGCTGCCTTAATCATAAGAGAACCTACCGCAAACACCAGAAGCACTAATTTCATTTTTGTCATAGCGCATATCTCCTTTCTTTTTTATCCATCTTTACTTATTAACGTTGCACTCTACCTGAACCACCGCCTTTAATTAAATCTTCAACTTCCTTAACTGTGACCCTATTAAAGTCACCTGGAATAGAATGTTTTAAACAACTTGCAGCAACAGCAAACTCAAGCGCCTCTCTTGAAGATTTGCCAGTAATTAGCCCATAGATTAAACCGCCAGCAAAGGCATCGCCACCGCCAACTCTATCGACAATATCATATATCTCGTAGTGCTGGCTTACAATAAACTCTTTTCTATCGTTAAGGCAGCCGCCCCATCCATTATGATCCGCGCTGTGGCTTTCACGCAAAGTGATGGCTATCATTTTAAGATTGGCAAATTCCTTTAACACTTTTTCTGTTAATAGCCTGTAAGATTCTATATCCAACTTGCCGCTTTCAACATTCACATCAATGCTTATTCCTAGCGATTTCTGGCAATCTTCCTCGTTGGCTATAGCAATATCCACATATTTTACAAGCTCGCGCATAACTTCTGGCGCCTTCTTCCCGTATTTCCATAATTTGCCTCTGTAGTTAAAATCGCATGAGACAGTAAGCCCTTTTTCTTTAGCTTTCTTTACGGATAGCATAGAAAGATCTGCTGCTTTCTGACTTAATGCTGGTGTAATTCCTGTAATATGAAACCAGTTTGCTCCAGCAAAAACGTTATCCCAGTCAATTAGCGAAAGCTCCGCTTCTGCTATGCTGGAATGCGCTCTATCATATATAACCTTCGATGGCCTTTGATTTGTTCCTCCTTCAACAAAATATATGCCCATTCTACCACTATCAACTCTGACAATTTTTGAAGTATCAACACCAAACCTCCTTAATTCTGCTATACAAGCATCCGTAATTTCATTTTTTGGCAAAACTGTAACAAACGATGCATCAATTCCGTAGTTAGAAAGAGAAACTGCCACGTTGGCTTCTCCACCAGCGAATGTTGCCTCAAGTCTTGGTGATTGAAATAATCTTTCGAATCCTGGTGATTTAAGTCTCAACATTATCTCGCCAAATGTCACAGCTTTTTTTGTAGCCATATTTATCTCGTGCTCCTTTCTATTGTTTTTTTATTTTAAAGTCAATTCTATTTTTTCTGCAGAAGATGAACTGCAAAACCCCCGAATTCACCTTTAAGGTAGATTGCTAACAAGTTGCCTTTTGGATCGCTTTTAGCGCTTTGCTCATCAAATTCAATTCCCTGTTTCTTTAAATAAGCCATTGCGCGTGGAATGGAGTTTGTTGCTATTGCAATATGACCATTAGTGCCAAATCCTTGCGCCTTATTTATTTCTATAGTTTTGCCTAAAAAATTTGAGCTGATGCTTTCCTTAAGTGGCATATTGAAAATGCATCCGAGCTTCTTAGCAAGCTCAAGTGAGGAAACAGCATCCTTCATATTTATTCCAATATGGGCAAACTCAAAGCCTAACATCGTCTTAATTGCTTCATCGGCAAGACGCTTTATCTCATCAAATTTTTTTTCAGCAATAAGCTCCTTCTTAACCATCCAGCTGCCACCACAGGCAAAAACCTGCGGAAACGTTATATATTCAGCAATATTTTGCGCAGAAACTCCGCCTGTAACAATGAATTTAACATCAACAAATGGAGCAGCAATTGCCTTAATGGTTTTTATACCACCAAAAGCATCTGCTGGAAAGAATTTAACAATTTTTATTCCGTGCTCAAGCGCCATCTGTATATCGGTTGGTGTTGCTACTCCAGGGAATACAGGCATTCCCTTTTCAGTACAAAAATCAACCACTTTTGCGCTAAAGCCGGGCGAAACAATGAATTTTGCACCAGCTTGCATGGCCTTTTCAGCCTGTTCAACTGTAAGAACTGTGCCAGCTCCTATAACCATATCTGGGAATTTTGCCACACCTAGTTTTATAGCTTCAACCGTTGCTGCAGTCCTGAATGTAAATTCCGCCACATATATCCCACCTTCTTTTAAAGCATCAAGCAAAGGCACAGCATCTGCCGCATCATCCACCGTTATCATCGCCACAACACCATTCTCGTAAATAAGCTGCTCAACTTTATTCGTCATAACTGCTCCTTGTTAGTTTCCATTTTAGTTGTCCGATTTTTTTATATTTAAAAATTCTAATAAATCCTTACCACAGCTCCTTTTTCTAGGGGATAAGTTCCAAAAACTAATGTGCCATCTCCATCAACGTGGCCTGCGCCTCTTACATCATAATTAAAATTAGTGGAGTAGTTGTATAGTGTTAAAATTGCTATTCTGCCGCCGCCCCCGCCATTGGCTAAAGTAGGCGCATTTGCCAAAAAACAGGCATTGGAACCGTAAAGATATTTGGTTTTAATAAAGATGCTGCCTGCACTAAGCCTTTGGCTGGTTCTTACCCTAACATCAAGCAAGCCATTTATATTTGCTTTATTAGCTTCAATACGAATAACACCCCCACCACATCCAATAGGACCAGGCACTGAACTGCCGGGCTGAATCGGCGCATTTGAGTTGCCATAAGTTTGCCCATAATCGCCAGAGGCATTGCCACCTTTGCCGCCATGCCCAGCTCCAATAGTGGTACTATAGCCTTTACCTGGACCTAACCCATCAGTGCTGCTCCACCACGCACTTTGATATCCACCTGCATAACCATATATGTATGCAGATTGATTGTTGTAGATATCAGTATCGCTAACAGGAAAATTAGTTGAGCCAACTGATGCTGCCACGTACAATTCTTGTGCACTAATCAGTGGTGCGCTGCCATTTGTTGGATTGCATACCAGGCCTAGCACACAATTGCTGCCAACATAGAGTAAATTGCTAACTCCAATAAAGCTACCGTAATCCATTGTTTCATTCGTTGTTCCTCCTGTATATATAAGAAATTTGGCATTATTTGTAAGGATCAAATTGCCACGAATATCAACGTATGGCCGTATAGCGTTTGTTGTAGTGCCAGCTAATAAAACAATAGTTGCATTGCTTACAAAAAAATTACCATCACACCTTATATATCCATTACTTAACACAAGATTATAGTAATTCCGTGTACTGGCCATTACACGTATATCACCCTGAACATATAACTCAAAACCATCGTACGGAAATTTTAAACAGGAGTTTGAGATAGTTAACTTGTTTAGCGTAAGATTGGTCAAACTGCCAGCCAACCATTTGGCACTGTGTCTAAAATTTTCTTGGAAGAATAGATTGTCAGGAAAGTGTAGCGTGCCATGTTCACCACCTCTAGAGCGTCCCTTAAGGGCGGAGACAGAATTGAAACAATATGGATAAAAAGCTGCAGTATTGTTATAATGCCCACCTACAACATCAAAGATGATGTCAGGCACACCAACCAGAGCCTGTGCATTTGTGTCATAATGCACTGCTATGCAGCCGCCAGCAGATCCATCAGTTAATCCGATTTGCCCTCTGGCCGAAATGATTCCGTTATTACCTGTAATTGTTTTGCAAGTTATGTAAATTGAGCCGCCAGCCCCGCCATTTGCCGTAATTATGCCGCCATCCAGATGTACGTTGTTATCTGCAATAATACGAATAGCTCCACCACCACAAAAAGAAACACCAATAGGATGATTGCCAGAGCCAGGCATAATTGGATGCACTGGATCATCATATGGCAAGCCAAAAGAGGTGTTTGTTAAGGATTCTCTTCCTTCAGCAAAAGAGCCATATCCACCATGCCCTGCTCCAGTATAGTATGATGACATATAGGGAGTAGATAAGCTGTTAATTCCCGCTCTAGGCCCACATTTGCTGGCATAGCCCTTATTATCCGCATCAATTTTCCCTTTT
>CAZBHO010000032.1:0-30235 GCA_964491945.1 uncultured Verrucomicrobiota bacterium
TTCAATTGTTTTTATTTGAACAACCTTTAATCCCCTTATTCTAACAACTCCTACTCTACCATCAAGTGCGTAAGTTTTTCCAATCTGTTTTCCCATATAACTTGACTAAAAAAATGACTATGTTAGTTTGCTAAAACAGATTTTTTATGGCAAGGAAAGTAAAGATAAGCACAATGGGCTGTGCACCATATTTTGCAGATAAAATAAAGATTATGTTTTGATGTTTTAGCCAATAAAGTGATACAGCACTTACAAGAAAGGATTAGTTAGGTGCTCCCAGATAAGCCAGATTTAATTCTTCTACCAGGCTGCTGTGATAGACCGCAATGAAACTCTATAGCCCCAAACACTAATTATTTTGGTTATACTACTGCTACAATAATTTTAGATTATGTTATAGTGCATCTTAATTATTATAACTGAGAAAAACTTACCAAAATGAAAACAAAATATTGTAAGGATGTTCTCATTGATGATTCATCAAAACTTGGCTCTGTGTTTATTACAAGCGAAACTACAGAAAAAACTGCTATTGAAATGTGTAAAGAATTTGATATAGAACTGCTGGATGACTTTTTCAACGCGCCTTACTAATGGGATATGCTCCCGGTTGTATGGGAAATAATAGTATGGATGAACTTATATTAGGCTCTTATAAATTTACTTCTCGCCTGATAGTTGGCACTGGCAAGTTTTCCGATAGCGAGACCATGCTAAAAGCTATTGAAACTTCAGGGGCACAACTGGTCACTGTGGCTCTGCGAAGATTCAGCAAAGAAGCAAAACAGGACGATTTGCTGGTTCCACTTTCCAGACTTAATAGTGTAACCTTAATGCCAAACACATCAGGCGCAAAAAATGCCAAAGAAGCCATTCTTGCAGCAAGAATAGCGCGAGAATTAAGCAATAGCCCCTTTATAAAGATAGAGATTCATCCAAATCCGCATCACCTTATGCCAGATCCCGTTGAGACATTGGAAGCAGCCACTGTTCTTGCAAAAGAAGGGTTTCTCGTAATGCCATATATACCAGCAGATCCTGTTCTTGCTAAAAGGCTGGAAGATGTGGGCTGCGTTTCAGTAATGCCCCTAGGCTCCGCGATAGGAAGTGGCAAAGGATTAGCCACAAAGGAAATGCTTGAAATAATCATATCTGAAACAAGAGTGCCTGTAATTGTTGATGCTGGCTTGCGCTCGCCGTCCGATGCGGCTTTGGCTATGGAACTTGGCTGTGATGCCGTGTTAGTTAATAGCGCAATTGCGGCAGCTTCCGATCCAATAAAAATGGCTGGTGCTTTCGCAAAAGCTGTGCTGGCAGGCAGAGAGGCTTTCCTTGCAGGGCTTATGTCTCAAAGCAATGCTGCTTCTCCAACTAGCCCGTTAACCTCCTTCCTCTCCAAATAAGGATAAGTTAATATTTTAAAACACATTTCAGTTAAAATATTTCTGATAGCTGATAATCACAAATTTTATTAAGTATACACAAATAAAATAGTCAAGCAAAAGTGCTTCTTCTATCCTACTAATAGAATTTTATTTGCAAAATAAATGAATTGAACTAGAATGCATTTTGATCTAATTTTTGGATAAACAAAATGGAGATTTATTTTTATGCCAGATATGTTAAAAAGCATTTTTGAAATGCAGGCAAGCCTCAACAAAAGAATAGGTGTGGATACTCTTAATATGCCAGAAGAGGAACAGCCTAAATGGATTCTAAACTATTGCCGTGCAATGAGCCAGGAAATAGCCGAACTTACAGATAGCGTCCCATGGAAATGGTGGGCAAAATATCAAAAATATGATAAACAAAACGCAAAAGTTGAAGTGGTGGATTTGTTCCACTTTCTAGTCTCTTTAGCCCAAGTGCTCGGCATGACAGCTGAAGATGTTTACAAAGCCTATTGCCAGAAAAATAAAGTAAACTTTGATAGACAAGATTCAGGATACACCACAAAAGACCCTGAAGATAGTCGACACATCTAAAAAAAAGAATGACTTTTTAGAATTGATTTGTATAATTGCTGTGTATGTTTTGTTATTAACCATCTAATAATAAGAAAGGGATAAACTATGGCACAATTAAATGAAATCTATAAATGCGAGTTATGCGGAAATATAGTGGAAGTTGTTCATGCTGGAACAGGTCAGTTTGTATGCTGTGGACAACCGATGAAATTAATGAAAGAAAACACCGTGGATGCTTCAAAAGAAAAGCATGTGCCTGTAATTGAGAAAAACGGCAATACAATCAAGGTCTCTGTTGGTAGCATTTTGCATCCTATGGAAGAAAAACACTATATTGAGTGGATAGAAATAATTGCTGATGGCAAAAGCTATAAGCAGTTTTTGAAGCCGGGCGAGCAGCCTATAGCCGTGTTTGAATCCATATCTGCAGCGAATACAACTGCAAGGGAATACTGCAATTTGCACGGCTTATGGAAGGCATAAGATTAGTTTAAAGGAACTTATATGAATGCTCATAAAATAAAATCTGGTATATATTGGATGGGCGCCATCGACTGGGATAGGCGATTGTTTGATTCGCTTATCCCTCTACCTGATGGTACAAGCTACAATGCTTATCTAGTGCGTGGAAGCAAGAAGACTGCTCTTATTGATACAGCCGATCCAACGAAGGAAAGAATATTCCTTGAGCAATTCAAGAACCTTCCACAATCAAAACCAGATTATATTATATGCCAGCATGTGGAACAAGACCATTCGGGACTCATTCCACACGTCCTGAAAATGTTTCCAGAAGCCAAAGTGCTATGTTCATCAAAAGCAAAGCAGATGATAGTTGAGCACCTTGCTGTGCCAGAAGATACAATAGAGATTGTTAACGATGGCAGCACCATTGATCTTGGCGGCAGGACATTGAAATTCATTTACACTCCCTGGGTGCACTGGCCTGAGACGATGTGTACCTATCTTGCGGAAGATAAAATTTTATTTACTTGCGATTTCTTTGGATCGCATCTTGCCACAAGCGATTTATTCGTCTCTGATGAAGGGCTGGTTTACGAAGCTGCCAAACGCTATTATGCAGAAATAATGATGCCATTTAGAACCGTCATTAGAGGCAATCTGGAAAAAATTAAGCCCCTTGATTTTGAAATTATTGCTCCCAGCCACGGACCACTCTATAATAAGCCAGAATTTATCTTAAATGCATATCGCGACTGGGTGCTCGGTCCTTGCAAAAACGAAGTTGTCATTGCTTTTGTAACAACGCACTATAGTACACAGCTAATGGTTGAAGCTTTAATAGATGCTCTGGCAGAATGCTGCATAACTGTTAAACCATTCAACTTGCCAGTAACCGATATAGGTCAACTTGCTATAGCACTAGTTGATGCCGCAACTTTAATCGTGGCATCGCCAACAATACATGTTGGCTTGCATCCGCTGGCAATGTATGCGGCAGCGCTTGTCAATTCGTTAAGGCCAAAACTAAAACACGTTGGCTTTATGGGCTCTTATGGATGGTCAAGCAAGGCAGTGGAACAGGTATCTGCACTTCTGCCAAATATTAAAGCAGAGTTCTTGGAGCCCATTATAGCTAAGGGCTTGCCAACTCAAGATGACTTTAAAGCTATTGAACAACTTGCAATTAAAATTGCAGATAAACATAAAGCAGAAGGAATACTTAAAATAAATGGAGGTAATGGTAGTGTGTAACATCTTAATCGTTTATGCAACAGATTACCAAAATACAAAAAAGGCTGCAGAAACTTTTGCTGCCGGTGTAAATAGTGTGCCACAATGCAAGGCAATTCTAAAACAAGCCGAAGAAGCTTCCATTGAAGACTTACAATCCTGCGACGCTCTGGCAATAGGCACTCCAGTCCATATGGGCAGTTCAGACTGGCGCATTAAAAAATTTATAGATACGGTCTGTAGTAAGGCATGGATGAATGATATTATGATAGGTAAAGTCGGCGCAGTTTTCGCCACAAATTCAGGTTATGGCTCAACGGGGGGTGGAGCTGAAATCACCATGATAAGCATAATAAACAATATGATGGAACTCGGAATGTTTGTTGTGCCTCTGCCAAAAAGCACAAATGGCTACGCCTGTGGTGGACTACAATGGGGACCCTGTCCACGCACAATGAACGATAATTTTGAACCAACAGGCATAAAAGACCAGTGCCTTGAGCTAATAAAACAACATGGCATTCATACGGCAAAAGCAACTCTGCTCCTGAAGAACAATAAAATTTTGATTTCCCAATAAATCAAAAACACAAAAAATTAATGAAAAAAAAAATCTTTCTATATTCTTCTTGTAGTCTCTGGCTTTTATTCAGTTGCTATACTAACACTATGGCAATTGAATTTAAGATGTTGACAAGCAATGAATTTTTAATTCCACCAGAAGAAACTATAAGTAATGAATTATGGCTTGCAGCACCTTCCATCACAATTGATGGACTTGCCAGAGATGATCTTTTTCTGTTTGCTGGTTTAGATGATTCATCTGCTGTCATTCCTCAAAAAACAAATACCTCTGGCAACATCAACATCACTGGTTATTGCACCAAAGATTTATGGGCTTTGGCTAATAAAATTAACATCACAGGGAAAATAGAAGAACACACAAGAATTGCTGCAAAAGATATCACTCTGCAAGGCAATTTCGGAAAAAGCGTGGTATCCATCGCTTCAACGCTCGCTTCGGGTTCTAATGCCGTTTTTAATGAAGATGCAATATTACTTGGGAATTACGTAATAGCAGATGGCTACTTCAAAAAAAATGTCAAAATTATTGCTCAACAAATTACATTAAGTGGTGTATTCATGGGCGACCTTGAAATAGTAGCAAAAGATGTAACAGTACTGCCTTCAGCACAGTTTAGAGGACGCCTCTCGTATGATGCACCATCAGAAATAGTGCTTTCAGATAGCCAACGCTCCACTATGCCATCGCCACCTATTAGGATAACTGAACAAGAAGTTAAAGATAAAAAGACTAGCAGTAATCAAAAACAGTTCTGGCAGCTCATTATGTTCTTGGGTGCTCTTCCTTGCGCATGGCTCCTAATAAGAATTTTTCCACAAATAGCACAAAATTCTATGTTAGCTTTACGGAACTCATTCTGGCAAAGTATGCTGGTCGGTTTAATTATCATTGCAGCATTCCCCGTTATAGCGGCTTTCAGCATAGCCTCTGTTATCGGCATCCCATTGCTCATAGTAGTATCTGCCATCATCAGCATAATGGCTTATGCAGGCAAATTTGTTGTGGCAGGATTTTCCGTCAGTATGTTCGCTCAAAAATCTAAAATACTAAAACTCTTGAGCTTTGCTCTTGTGCTTTTTATGGTGTATGGTTTATCTGCAATTCCTATACTTGGCACAATTTTTACAATCATCCTATTTATATTAGGAATAGGTACAATCACTTTTTCAATGTTTATGCAAAAAAACAAAGATGCTCAATAATAAAATGTAAGATAGCTACTTATTGATACAAGACTTTCCTTGAATTATTAACTTTTTATTTTAACTTTGTGCATCCATTTTTATGAAGTCGTTTGATTCTATTGTATCTATCAGAACACTATTTATATTTCTCTTTTAAGATGTACACTGTTTCCTATAACTGTGTATGGGAGATAGTTGCGCTGATGAAATTTTGGAACAATAAAGAAAAAGCTTCACCACAGAGGTCTTGAGAGCTTCGCATCACAAAAACACAGAGGAAGGAATTAAGAGAAGGCATAACCAAAAAGCATTGAGATAACAAATTTGCTTTCTAGTTCTTTTTCTTATCTATGAGTTCTCTTAAGTGCCATCTATGGTTAAAAAAACCACTTCAAGATTTATCAGAAATTATTGAGGGCAAAAAATATCTTTTCTATTTTTCTTAAAGTTTTTTTTACTACCTTTATGGGTAACAGATTTTTTTACCACAGCATCCTATCCAATAACTATGAATCTTCGCCTAATAACGCAATATGCTCGATGCGGGGAATATTTTTCTAAATCAGGATGGTAAACGCAATAATGCGATGCCAGTTCTGGCAGGAAGGTAAGTTTTGATAACGTATCTGCCATAAGGTTCCTTAAATGTAAAATAGAGCTGATTGGGAGCAAGCCTACCATGTCCACCGTAATATGGTGCATCAGTATCAAGAATAAGCCGATAAGAGCCCGGTGTTGCTTCCACAGGATAATCTGTGTAAGAATTAGTTGGATGAAAATTGAATAAGAAAAGCAAATTTGCTCTTTCAAAGCCGAGCAGGTGGTCATCACAGTGCTCAAGTCTTAATATAAGGTTCATATGTTCAAGCAATTTTGTGAGTTTAATCAACTCTATCAATGCTTCATCAAAATCGGCAAGATAATGGTAAACAAGGTCTTGTCTATCACGTAAGCTCCATTGGCGTCTGGCGTAGTGATATGACCAGCCATTGCCTTCGCGAGGGAAATCAATCCATTCAGGATGACCGAATTCGTTGCCCATAAAGTTTAAATAGCCGCCGCCAGCTGTTGCGATTGTTATCATTCGTATCATTTTATGCAAAGCAAGCCCTCTATCCACACGAAGATTTCGCAGATGCTTCGCCATATTGGTATACATATCGCGCTCTATCATCCTAAAAATTAGCGTTTGGTCGCCGACGAGTGCTTGATCATGGCTTTCTGCGTAATTTATGGTTTTTTCATCGGCACGTCTATTAGTAAGCTCATACCACAATCCGCCCATGTGCCAATCTTCATCGGATTTATCTTTAGTAAGTTTTATCCAGTGATCTGGCACTCCCATTGCCAGTCTGAAATCAAAGCCTATTCCTCCGAAAGCTGGTGGTGCGGCAAGCCCCGGCATTCCACTAACATCTTCGGCTATGGTGATGGCGTCAGGTCGTACTTCGTGTATGACCTTGTTAGCCAGTGCAAGATATGCAACCGCATACTCATCAACACTCTCATTAAAATAATCATCGTAGGAAGTAAAAGCTTTTCCAAGCCCATGATGAGTGTAAAGCATACTGGTCACACCATCAAATCTGAAGCCATCAACCTTATATTCTTCCAGCCAGAATCTGCAATTAGAAAGGAGAAAATGTAAGACTTCTATTTTGCCATAATCAAAGCATCGTGAATCCCATAGCCAGTGTTCACCTCTGCCGCCATCATGGAAATACTGATATAAAGTGCCATCAAATCTGCTTAATCCTTCTACTTCATTCTTTGCTGAGTGCGAGTGGATTATATCCATAATCACGCTTAAGCCAGCTTTGTGGCAGGCATCAACCAGAGCTTTAAAATCATCAGGTGTTCCAAACCGAGAAGAAACGGCAAAAAAATTCGTAACATGATAGCCGAAGGAGCCATAATATGGATGTTCCTGAATAGCCATAAATTGGACAGTGTTGTATCCTGCTTTAATAATGCGGGGAAGCACCTTTTCTCTAAACTCATTAAAAGAGCCAACCTTTCCTTCTTCCTGCGCCATACCAACGTGAGTTTCATAGATTAGTGGCGGCTCAGGCTTACGCCGATAATCAGGAAGCTCCCATTTGTATGGAGATGGTGGATCCCATATCTGAGCGCTAAAAATTTTCGTTGTTTCATCCTGAACAACTCGCTTGATGTATGCTGGAATCCTTTCGCCATCGCCGTTATGCCATTTTACTTTTAATTTAAATAAATCGCCGTGCTTTAAAAATTTTAAGGGCAACCGAAGTTCCCATACGCCATTTTGTTCTGGCATAGGTCTATAAACAAAGCGCTCTTCTTCCCGCCAATTATTAAAATCACCTATTAGATAAATTTTTGTGGCATTAGGCGCCCATTCCCTTAATACCCACTCGTTCTTTGCTTTATGGACACCAAAAAATTTGTGCCCTTGCGCAAAATCGGAAATCTTCTGCCTGCCGCCTGTAAGTCTATTTTCCATATTTTTAATTAATTTTATTCTGGCAAGCAACTTATCGGCATATGGCAGCAGGTATGGGTCATTTCTTATCAAACGTGGCAGAGCAGTTTCTATCACTTTCTTGTTGGATGTGTTTGTGGTTTTCTTTGCCATAGGTTTTTAAAAATACAACAACCCTACCCCACCTATCCTGTATTTAGAGGATATAGTTATTAATGGGCTTCTGTTAAGAATTAGAAACTACTCAACTTTTAATACGCTATTGAGTGTGCCAAAGTTGTTTCGCACCCAGTTCTGGCATTCAGGATCAACAACCCAATTTCCATTAATGACGAATTTATACTCGTATTCACCTTTAGGCAACATCAACGTTAAGGTGTACTTGCCATTGCCCTTGGTATCCTTCATCTGATGCCTTTTAGGATCCCAATTGTTGAATGTTCCTGCAACATATACCTCACTATTTGGTGTGGTTGTTATTTGAAAAGTCACTCGTTTTGACTGGCTGCTACTTTTGGACGCCTTTATTGCTTTTTTCATAATAACCCCTTTCTCTGTAAAAAGTTAAAAAGTTGTAATTTTAATAACACTTCAATATTATAGTATCAACCTAAATTGTTGCAAGCTTTTTTATTTTCCACCACTCACATTACCAAGGATAGAAAGCAAATCTGATACGTTTGCTGGTGCGCTCGTTGAGCTTGAAGGTTGTGCCGCAGAGGGAGGAATAGTGGTGGATTGTGGCGCTGAAGTTGATGTAATTGGAGCTGATGCTGAAGCTGTGCTTTCTACAGGAGGCTGCGATGCTGCTGAAGTAGCCGGAGTTGGAGCAGATACGCCTGGGATGGGAGTAGAAGTTTCAGCTTTCACAGCGCTTTGTTCTGGAGGTGTTGTTGTAATGGGTGCAGCGGTGGAGATGGCTCCTGTTGAAGCAAGTGGTGTGATTGTACTTGGTAGTGGCTGCGGAGTAAATGAAGCACCAGCACTACCTTTACCTGCCCATACACAAGGTTCTGCCAGATAAAAATTGTATTCAGTAATCTGTAAATAAAGTAGAGCCGAAGCACAACCAAGCGAGATAACAATCATAATTAAAAGTAGCACCAGCCATACCTTTGAACTTTTTATAGAAGCTGCTGTTGGTTTTATCTCATCAGTCTTTTTAATTACTTCTTCCCCTGACGTGGCGGGACTTGCTGTATTATCCGCATTATCTACGTTAGTCTGCTCGTTTGCTTCCATAAGATATCAATCCTTTATATGCTATAGACTTAGTATTTTTCTCAGAAAATAACAAGCCTTATTTTAAAATAATGCGCTCGGGAATAACTACAGGATATTTTTGCTTTTTGATCCAAAATTGCTTGCCATAAATTTTCATCTCGCGGTTCAATAAAGCCTCTAGCTGAACAGAATTTCCTTTTAAATAACAGATAGTCTGTGGATTGCCTTCCTTGTCGTAGGTAATCAATCTAAAGCCTGTTGGTGAACGAAACAGATATTGTTTTCTTCGCAAAACACCTTCAACTTCAACGGATTCACCTTGCCGAGTCGTTGGAACAAGATCAAGTCCCGCTGTGCTGATATCGCGTTGTATAATCTCTGGTGGCATAACGCTTTTTTGTGGCGCAACAGCTATAATATCCTTTTGAAATGATTGTGGCATCTCCACTTTTTCTTTTACTTTCTGATTATCTTCTTTTACCTGTTCTTGAGTTTTTCCCTCCACTTTTTCTGAAACAATGTTTGTATTAGTGTTCTGTTCAGAAATAGGTGAGGCTGACTTTGTTTCTTTGGCTTTTGCCATCATATTTTCAGAAGAGGAAGTCTTTTTATCTTCTTTTGATACTTCTTTATATGGCGTAGTTTTTGCAATGACGCCTTCTTTTTCTTGAGGTTTATTTGAGAGGTTTATCTTTGAGGCAACATTGGTTGAAAATAAAGGTTCCTCACTTGCCACTTTAGCGTTATCTTTTGTTTGGGGCATGGGCTCAATCAGCTCTACCAGTGAACGATGTATCCATAACGAAGAATTCTTTGGTGGAGCTATTCTGCACCATTCAGAGATGGTTCCTCTAACAGTCACCTTATCACCATTCTCAAGTTGCCCAACTATGCTAAAATTTATGCCCGGTCCTGCACGAATATTTAGTTTTTGTCCACATTCTACCACACCATCTTTTACATAATCACTAAAAATATAGAAATCAACATTGGTCGGAGGAACAACCTCAATCCACTCTTCCTGAACACTCTTTATGTCAAGCGTTTCATTCTGCTGAACTTGAGAAACAACTTCGGAATTTAGTGTCGGTTTAGCTCGCAGATTAGCATTTGGTTTGATAACCATCAGCTTCTCTGCAGATTTAGCACACACACATAAAACAAGCATTATAATTAGCAGCAACAGCGATTTTTTCATCTTATACCTTTCTCCTTGCTCATTTCCACCCCAGCTGCTTTATATAAAGCATAAATTTCGTTATTAGTCAACCATCGCCATTGCCCAACTTTTAGGTTTTTTAATTTAAGTGGCCCTATAGCAATCCTTTTTAACTTTCTTATTTCGTAGTTTAAAGCTTCAAAAATTCTGCGAATGTGGCGATTCTTGCCTTCTGTAATTTTAATTTTATAACATAAAGGTTCATTAGCTATGTTTTCAATTGATATAACTTTCAAAAATTCGCCCTCACTTGTGATCCCATGCTCAATAAGTTTTAATTCTTGCTCTTTAAGAGGGTTATTCAACCAAACTAGATATTGCTTGATTATTCTATTACGTGGGTGGCTAATAGCATTGGCTAGATCGCCATCGTTTGTAAGAATTATGAGACCTTCAGAATAGCGATCAAGACGCCCAATGGAAAATAATCTTACACCCGACTCTGGCAGTAAAGAATATATAGTTCTACGCCCCCTTGGATCGTTAGCTGTGCAAAGGTAATCACGTGGTTTGTTGAGAATTAATGTCTTATGCTCTGGTAGCTTTATCCTTTTTCCATCTACGCAAACAATATCTTTTTTGGGGTCAATATAAGTGGCTAAATTTACAACAATTTTTCCATTAACAGAAACCTTGCCTTCTTCTATTAATTTTTCAGAATGGCGTCTAGAAGCTATACCACAGCCAGCAATATATCTATTCAATCTCCAGCGTTCATTCACATTATACTGGTTTCGTTTTAGGCAAGCCAAGCCCCCTGTCGCCTTCTTTCCATTTGCCTTTAGCTTTCAAAATTTCTATTCTTTCAAACCGCTTTAATACGTTCCGCTTTGTCTTTATTTTTGATACTGATTTTAAGCTTGGATGTTGAGACATCTTTTCTCTCTCCTGCTTTCGTTTTTTTGTTCTATTGCTTACTTCTATAAACTACATAAAAATACAAGTCAAGCTTTTTAAAACATCATTGATAGGCATTAGTTATAGGTTTGGTTTGGAGTGGATTATCCGATGGATGGCGTGCTTACTGTAAGTGGACCAATTCTTTATAATCATGCTGTGATTGTTGTTGAATAATGGTTATTTGGATTAGCTTATGAGGTGGTGGCGCTGTTGGATGATTTATGAAACGGCAGAAAAAAGCTTTATCATAGAGGACACAGATGAAGAATGAAGAATTAAGGCTAAAGCGCAATCAATAACTATTATGACAAAAAATTAGCATTTCAATCCTTCCTTAACAAAGCAAGCTGCCTGATAGCTGGAGAGTTTTACTGGTTGTAGGTGCTAGATAAGGATTTCTTCGAATTATCTTGCTAATCCTCGCTCTGATGAGGAGATGAAGTTACAAAGATGTTCAAGTTCAGGCAAAGGTGGTAGAGTGTTTTTTATTGTTTCTATTGCCTCTTTTATTGTTAGATTGCGCTTAAAAACTATTTTGAAAGCCTCTTTCAATGCTTTGTGAGTCTCTTCTGGAACATTGTGCCGCTCAAGAGCCACAGAATTAATCCCATAGGTTGAAGCAGGATTGCCATCAGCGAGCATAAATGGTGCTATATCCTGCGTTGCCTTTGAGCAGGCACCAAGCATTGCCATTTTGCCTATTCTAACAAACTGATGCACTCCAGCCATTCCACCAATAACAGCATAATCTTCTATAATAACATGACCGGCAAGCAAAGCTGCATTTGACATTATCACACGATTGCCCAGCTGGCACTGATGCGCAATATGGCAGCAAGCCATAATGTGGCAATTTTCGCCAACTTTTGTGATATCGCCTTCATTTGTTCCTGAGTTTACTGTAACATATTCACGCAAAGTGGTGCCAGCGCCAATTTCAACAAATGTTATTCCACCTTTATACTTTAAATCTTGAGTTTGTGTGCCAATGGAAGCAAATGGAAAAATTGTACATTTTTCGTTTATTGTGGTGTGTCCATCAACAAATACATGCGCCATAAGTTTTGTGCCTTTTTTAATTTTAACGTGCGGACCTATAACACAATATGGACCAATTTCCACATCTTCTTCTAGTTCTGCTTGTGGAGCTACGATAGCGGTGGGATGTATCATTGCTGTGATACCTTCTCTTCCGTAAACATACACATCAGTTCTGCTTCTGATGCAAGTTGCCCATCAACCGAAGCAGAACATTGAAACCTGATCACGTTTGAACGCCGATTAGTTATTTCAGCAGTTATACGCAATTGATCACCGGGCACCACCATCCTACGAAAACGAGCTTTATCTATCGCCATAAACAAAGGGATGTTTCCTTTATGTCCTGTTAATCTGCTTAAAAGTAGCCCACCAACCTGCGCCATAGCTTCAATTTGTAAGACCCCCGGCATGATGGGCTTATTAGGAAAGTGCCCAACAAAGAATGGTTCATTTATGGTTACGTTCTTTATGCCTACTATGCGTTTTTCATTATCACACTCCACAATCCTATCAACTAATAGAAACGGGAAACGATGCGGCAGGATGGAAAGTATCTCTTGTATATCCATAGTAGACATATAACAACAATCCTTTCTTAAGCAAAAATTGTTTTAAGGGATTTCTCTTTTATACAGAACTTTTTTATGAAAGCAATCTTTTAGTTCATCAAATTTTTTTCTATTCTATATTAATTTTCTGCTTGATATACGTAAGATAAGGAGTAGAGTGCCATAGAAATGGAAGGTATGTCATATTCTATATGAAAGGAGTTTTTATGAAACGCTTTAACATTCTGGTGGTTCTGCTTTTTGCAGCTTTTGTTTTATCTTCCGCATTTTATGCTGAAGAGACTGCAGGGCAATACCGCCCGATCGGCACAAAGGATAGAAGGCAATTGCATCACAAAAAAATCAGCAAGGATGATCCAGCTGCATCGGAAAGAAATACACAGCAGGGCAAGCATTTTAAAGCCAAAAAAGAAGATAGGCAGACGCAACAGCAATCCATTCAAGAAAAAGTGCAAAATAGAATTGATAGAAGAGAGGCAAATCAACAAAAGAGAATACAACAGGGCATCAATAAAGGTTATTTAACGGAAGAAGAAGTAAATAAGCTTAAGCAACAGCAATCTGCTATAACGGAGCTTGAAAAAACATCGTTTGCTGATGGCAAGCTGACAAAAGATGAGGCTAAAGAAATCAAAAATGCTATTCAAGAAGCCAGCAGATGCATCTGGGCAGAAAAACACGATAGCGAAGGCAATCAGATGCCAGTTTACCGTCTTGGCAAAAATGTTTTTGCTAAAGATAGTTTAACATCTCAACTGAACAGTGATAATTTTAGCGAAGAACAGGCAAAGTCTTTATTGAAAGATTTCAAGAGTCTTACAGAGTTAAAAAAGAAGCTTGCCACAGAAGATCTAAGCGATGAGGAACGAAGCAAGCTTCAAAGCGAGTATGATAACTTGCTTAATCAATACTTTGAAGTAAAATAGTTATAAATTTTGACACATTTCTGCTTCTTATTCGTAACTAAATAATGCCGCACAGATTTTTAACAATAGGAGAAGCTGCTAACTATTTGCATCTTAAAGAAAATTTTCTTCTATCCCTCGTAAAAAGGAACGAGATTCCTTTTTATAAAAAGGGTGAAAATATCGTGTTCAGGAAGCAAGAGCTAGATGAGTGGGCTTCGCGCAGAATAATGAGCTTTGCAAACAACCATCTAGAAGAATATCATAGAAATAGCTCCGCAAAAGTGCATAATCTTGCAAAATCGCATTCCATCATTAAGGAGCTACTATCTCCAGATTCCGTTTCTATAAATATTCAGGCACGAACCAAACCTTCCTTAATTAGAGAAATGGTAAACCTGGCAGATAAAACAGGACTAGTGCTGATGAAAGATGAGCTTATAACAAGCCTTGAAGAACGAGAAGCCCTATGTTCAACAGCACTGCCCAACGGCATAGCTCTGCTGCATCCACGCAACCATATCCCCTATATGTTTGAAGATTCCTTTATTGTTCTTGGACGAGTTTCCTGTGGCTTGCCGTTTGGCGCATTAGATGGTAGCAAGACAGATATTTTTTTCTTAATATGCTGTCAGGATGATAGGATCCATCTGCATGTTCTTGCCCGATTGTGTTTATTGTGCCACGATCGCAATTTGCTGAATGCAATGCGAGCTGCCCCCACAAACGATGAATTCCGGAATTGCATAATCAATGCAGAAGCAGAGTGGATTAGACTTAACACATAACCCGATGATTATTACAAGTAGAGCCAATCCTTCCTTTAAAAAATTGCTCGCCTTAAGAACATCCAGAGGAATAGAAAAACACAGCGAATTTATTGTGGCTGGCGAAAAGATATTATCGGAGCTACTTGCTGATAATACCAAAAGGATTATGGCTCTCATTAGAACACCAAAGATATCTTTGCCGCAACAGGCGTTTAACAGCTCTTACAAAATAGAAGAGCTTATATTAAGCCAGCCTTTGTTTAACGAGATAAACGTGTTTGGCGTAAATTCACCGCTGGCGCTACTTAAAACCTGGGAGCTGGAAGATTTTTCATCAGCCTATCAGAAGATATCAAAAGGATGCATACTTTTTGTGCCGCTGGCAGATCCAGAAAATGTCGGCGCAGTAATAAGAAGTGCCGCAGCATTAGGGGCAGCTGCAGTTACATTATTTAAAGAGGCAGCTTCGCCTTTCTTGCCAAAAGCAGTGCGTTCATCTGCTGGAGCTCTTTGGCAAATCCATATTTTTAGGGCAGGCTCGATAAAAACTTTTTTGCCATTAGGAGATATGGATTTTTACGTGCTTGATATGTCAGGAGAATCTATTACCAATGTAAAGCCAATTGCAAATAAGCCTTTTGGATTGTTGTGTGGAATGGAAGGACAGGGAGTGCCATCACATCTATTAGCCAGAAGCAAGGTTATCAAAATACCAATGAAGGGCAAAGTGGAATCTCTTAATGCGGCAGTTTCTGTTTCAATTGCTTTATGGGAACTTCGCAACTATCTTTGACGATGGGAGCCGCAGGAACAAAAACAACTACCAATAAGCAACATTGCTTAATATTACTGCTTTCTTTTTGCCCGTAACTGACCGCAAGCGGCATTTATTTTGGAGCCTTTGGAAAATCTTATTGTAGTATTAAAGCCAGCCTGTTCAAGCAAAGCGCTAAATGCTTCACATTGGTTTCTAGAAGGAGCAATATAGTCAATTTCATCCACTTTGCTTAAGGGAATTAAGTTGAAACGGCACTGAAACCCTTTGACCAGTTTAATCAGCTTTTTTGCCATATCTGGCGAATCATTAACTCCTTTTATTAACACATATTCAAAAGTAATTAGCCTGCCTGTTTTTTCAAAAAAGGTGCGGCAGGCTGGTATGAGTTTTTCAAGAGGATAAATTTTATTTACAGGCATCAACTTATTTCTTAATTCGTTGGTAGGTGCATGCAAAGAAACAGAAAGTTCCACTTGAATATCTTCTGATGCAAGACGTTCTATGCCATGAACAATGCCACAAGTGCTAATTGTTATTCGCCTTGCTCCTATGGCAAATTTTTCAGGAGCATTAAATGCCCTTACAGCTTGTAAGGTTGCCTCATAATTATCAAGAGGCTCGCCCATCCCCATTACGACAATATGAGTTGGCTTAGCACCTAGTATTTTTGCTGTGGCTGAAAGTTGACTTATAATTTCAGTTGCTGATAGGTTGCGTTTGAAGCCACTTATGCCACTTGCGCAAAAAGCGCAACGGAACTTGCATCCCACCTGAGTTGAAAGGCATAATGTTATTCTACTTGCAGAAGGGATCATTACGCATTCAATGTAATCGCCATCTTCCAGACTAAATAGTAGCTTTGTCGTGGAAAACTCTCTTTCATCTTCGGAGTTTTTTTCTACAAACTTTACTGCCAGAATGCCGAATATTTCACTCAATTTCGCTCTCAATTTTTTTGAGAGATTAGTCATTTCATCCCAGCTTATTGCATTTTTTTTATATAGCCACCCCCAAATTTGTTTAGCACGATAAGCTGGCTCGTTTATAGCAGCAAGATTGGCTTTAAGCTCATCAAAAGAGATTTCGTATATAGATTTTTTTTGTTGTTCCATAAAGCGCTAAATACAGCTTTCACCTACTTTTAAAAAGGCAAGCTTTTTAAGAAAAGCAGGCGCCTCGCTGGAGTTTTCCTGCGGTGCCCAGTCAGGAAACTGATTAGTAAACTGTGGAGAATAAGGTCCTGCTTTAAATTCAAAGAAAGAAGCCTCTTCTGTTATAGGTAGCCATGTGTGGAAGCATTCGCAAGGAATTTCTATGCCCATAAGATCATCTTCCGGTGCAAGCTCATATTTTTCCATAAGGCAAGCTTTGTCATCAAAAATGAGCACATGCATTCTGCCTGTTAAAGGAATAGCGAACTCCCATTTTTTTTCAATGAGATGACGGTGAGGTCTAATATATGTGCCTTTTTTCAAAGCAACGATCATTCTTTGAATTGGATCTGAGCTTTCAGGATGAAAGTTGTGATTAGTCCGCATTCGTGGCACAGTGCTGGCCTGTTTAATAAGTTGGGCAATCAGTTCTCTTGTGATTAGTTTTATTTCCATATCTTTCTCCTTCCATAACAAAAGCGAGTTAAGGAATAAAAGCAATTTCTATAAAAAGCAATCTTAAATTGTATAAGTTGTGTGAAAGTGCTTCTTTGTTGACTCGCCTCATAATAAAGAGTAAATTTGGCTTATCCATGGTAAATGAAAATTTTTTATAGGAGGTAATGTTCTATGGCTAATAAAAGAAAAATAGGAGTAATTATTGACTCCCTGCGGCTTGGAACAAAGGAGGGCATCAAGAAAGCAAAAGAACTTGGCGCAGATGGTTTTCAGATTTATTGCACTGGAGGCGATATGGCGCCTGAAGCTTTGACTAAAGAAGAACGACTGGCCTTTAAAAAATTTGTGTCATCTCTTAGCCTGGAAATAAGCGCATTGTGTGGCGACCTTGGAAAAGGATTTTTAAACAAACAAACTAATCCTGAAGTTATAAAACGAATGAAAGAATTTATTGATCTGGCGGTTGATCTTGAGGTTAAAGTGGTTACTTCACATATAGGCACGCTGGTTGATGATGAAAATCATCCTTCGTGGGTAATAGGAATAGAAGCTCTTGCAGAATTAGGCAAATATGCTGAAGAACGTGGGGTTACAATAGGGATGGAAACTGGTCCAGAAGAGCCTATTGTGCTGAAGCGTTTTCTTGACAAGATAGGATCAGATGGAATTGGCGTCAATTACGATCCTGCCAATTTGGTTATGTGCGGTCCTTTTGATCATATTGGTGGCGTGCATATTTTGAAAAAGCACATCATCCATACTCATGCAAAAGATGGGATATGCCTACACGGAGTGCGCAGTGGTGGCAAACAATCGTGGCTTGAACTGCCACTAGGCAAAGGCGGCGTGGTGTTTCCTTATTATCTTAAGGCGCTTGATGATATAGGATACAAAGGCTATCTTACGATTGAGCGTGAAGTTGGAGAAGATCCTGTAAAAGACATATCGGAAGCCATAAAGTTTTTACGCAGTTTATAAAACCATCTTCACATTGTAAGGCAAACTGTTAAATTTGCGCCAGAATTTGAGCAGGGATTATTACTAGACAGCGCTTTTTCTACTTATCGGGTTCGGCCAATAGTTTGATTGCTTTGATATTATCTGCGCCAAAATGCTTTTGTAAAATGCTCAATATGCGCTTTTGTTCGGTACGCAGAAGTTCGTTTAGCCACACAGAAGAATCAACATACACGAACAAAACGCCATCTTTCAATTTTCCCGGTCTTGCGTGAGAGGCAACTATTTTCCCAACCAATATCTCCCATTCGTTGTTTAGCCTTATCCATAAAGAAGATTGCGTGTCCTCAAGGCGTTTAAGAATTTTATTTATTGTTTCGGTAATGGTCAAGTTGGCCTCTTTTGGTGGAGGCTCATAGGTTTCATCAAGTTGAAATCGCTCACGTTGCACTTGCCACTTAATTTCATCCAACAACCTTTTTGAGTATTTCATTTTTAAAACAAGCAACTATTTTGAAGATTTATCTGACTTCTTTATTCCGGGCTCTTCAGCGGTTTTACCCTGCTTATGCAATAAAAGAGCTCCTCCAAGCTCACCAAATTTTGCCTTTTCAATATCGGTCCATAGCGTACCCTCGCCTGAATGCAATATAGTGATATTGATATCTTCTGGGAGGGCTCTTGCCAATTCCCATAATGCATACGCATTAGAATCGCCAAACGCTTTAACTTTTAAGAGTTGACCATTTGCCTTTTCGCCTTCAACCATTTCTATAACTTTGGCTTCGGCTTCACCTTTTTTCCTTGTTATTTCTGCACGTATATCGGCAATTTGTTTTTCTATTTCGGCAACTTTCTTGGTCGTTGTTGCTTTTATAGAAGCCACCTGCTTTTCCTGATCAGCTCTTATGGTAGCTTTAAGTTTTTCAGTTTCCTGCACAACCTGCTGACGACGCTGCTCTATTAGCCCGAGCTCTGTATTTAAAGCAGCTTGCTTCTTGGCAGTATTTTGCATTTCTTTGTTCGTCAGATCTTGCTCTATTGCTATGCTCGCCTGCTGGATTGGCTCAAGTATTTGCATGGGAACTTCCACATGGCGAATGAGTGCGTTGTGCACTATGATCTTTCTTTCCTTTAGAGTTGTAGAAAGTGCTTCCGTTAGATCATGCTGAAATTTTTCACGAGCCTCACCAACGATGAAATCTTTTGCTTTATAAGCAGAGCCTTTTAAACGAGAAGCTGAAAGTATCTGCGGAAGTATTATTTTATCAACCACGGCTGGCAAATCGCCATAGGAACGGAATATCCATGCTATAGAAGATGGTTCCAATTCGAACTCAACTGTCATATCAAGGCTGATATTAAAGCCATCTCTTGAAGGAAATTCCACAAATTGTGGCAAAACAAAAGTGGAGATTGTATCATCTGGTTTTCCCGCTGGCGTAATCGGTTTAGATGGCAATTTGCCTTTTGCTTTCCCAGCAGCATCCATAGCTTTTTCTTCTTTAAGCATTGCGGCTGGTGCTGCTGCTATATTGGCGCTTTGCGCAAGATAATCTGCCCGCTTATGCCGCTGTTCCATAAGTACATTTCTTTGCAATTCATCTGTTGCCTGATTCTGCGTGGCAAGTTGACGCTTTGTGATAACTTCGCCACCACCACGCCCAAGTAAAGAAACCTGATTTACTCCAACTTCCAGTACGTCAACATTGAACTCTTTATTGTTGATATAATAGAGACCTGGCTGCAATATATCAGCCATTACACCCTTTTCATTTTTGGAGGCAAACTTGCCTGCTTCTACCTGCTCACCAGATAGGGAAGTTATCACTCCAACATAGCCAATTGGAATGCTCAAAGCATCAACTATGTCAATCACATAGCCATATGGATTAAGACGGTATTTGCCGGGTCCAAGCACGCCGCGCCATATACCTTTCTCGCCCTTGTTTGCAATAAATTCACCTTGCTTAAGTTCTTTACCCACTTTTGCTGTCACAATGCCAACTTTGCCCGGCGGAATATACACAAGTGGCCTAATCTCCCACTCGTAAAATATAGGATTTCTGAAATGCCTGCCTTCACCAAGCACGTTTTCTTGAACGCCCTTCTCACCCGGTTTTGCAAGGATTTGTCCAGATGGAATCTCCTTGCCAGTCTTTGAAATAATAATTGCCATATGGTCTGTAGGCACATAAAAGCGGCAGAACCCCCATAGCCATATAAGCCATAATCCTGCGATGATTATTATGGTTATAATTATTGTTGATATAATTTTCATAGCGATTTCTCCTTATTAAAAATTTTTACTTTGAAGAAGCAGGTGGCATAAGCGGAGCAAACAACGCACCAAAGCCTTGTGTGTCATCGGTTGTCAGTATTGATTGAATGCGCGGACCTACTTTTGAATTAAAAGTATAACGCGCATAAGTCATTCCGCTACCAAAAGCTTTAATCAATTCAGCAAAAACTTCCGCTTGAGCTTTATTATTTAGCCTTATCACATCACGGTCAGCTTCAGCTTTTGCAAGGATTGCCTGAACCTGAAAAGTGGCAGCATCGTTTTCCAGCTTTGCAACTTCCAGATCCTTATTTGCAGCAAGGAGCCGAACTTCCATATCCTGCTCGGCTGCAATAACAGCACGAATGCGTTCAGTCTCAGCTGCAACTTTCTCTTTATTTTGTATGGCTAGAGTTTCCTGCCTTGTAAGCTCAGCTTTAGAGCGCGCCTGCTCAATTTGCTGCTCAAGCTTTATGGCATTTTGCACGGCAACTTCGCGATCCCTTATTATGCTGGCTATCTCTTCTGGTGCAATGATGTTCCTAATCAAAATAGATCTAATAGAAACGCCCCATTCCTCGCATTGTTCTTTTAAGTGTTGTTCAAGATTGTTTTGAAAACGCTGACGGGTTTCGCCAACAATATAGTTTATTGCTGGACTCTTGCTACCTTCAAGACGACTGAATCCCCTTGCTCTGGGAAGAATTACCTTCTTTAAAATATCCTCCATATCGCCAACACGATGAGTTAGCAAAGCAGCGTATTCACGCTTGATTGCAAATTCTATGGTGCCTTCTACAGTCACAGTGAAGCCATCCAGTGTAAGAAAAGAGATGGCATCTTCGCCGTTCATCTCAAATCGCTGGCTTTGCAAGTTAACTTCAACAACACTGCAAATATAAGGATTTAGATAATAAGTCCCTGGCTCAAGCACCTCAGCCATAACACCTTTCATCCCTTTTTCCACAAGAAATGTATTTCGTTTTTCTGGTGGTATCTGATCTTTTAGTGGATCAAGCCCTTCAAGCCATGTTATTACACCAACACATCCTGCCTTAATTGTAGTTGCCGGAACTTTTTTCACCATTATTGCATAAGGATTAATTTGGTATTTGCCCGGAGTCAATACCTCCGCTAAAATGCCTTTTGTTTCAGGAGTATCAGCAATTATTTTCCCATTCTCAAGGTCCTTGCCATATAATCTTGTTTGCACACCAACCTGTCCTGCAGGAATATCGGTTATAGGCACTATCTCCCAGCCCCAGAAGTAGGGATTCCTAAAATATCTGCCCGGCGGAAGAATTGTAAGTTGTATGCCTTTATATTCTGCTCCCGGCGCAATAATTTCGCCTGATGGCAGATCTTTACCTGTCTTCTTTATCAAAACCGCAAGTTGATCCGGACCGGGCTCTATTCTGCAAAAGAACCATACCCATCCGCCAAACAAAACAATGACTATGATTATTATTAAAGATAGTTTATTTATTGGGCTAACTTGTGGCATCTTCTCTTTAATTGGCACCTCTTCCCCCTCAACATCTATCACGTTATTGTTCCTGTTCCTCATAAATCACCTCTTTCTTATGTGTGTATTTAACATTATGAATAGCCTATGTGTTCAATTTTTGCAATACCATTTTCAAAAAATCAAGGCAGTTGCGCTGCTGGATTTATGGAACAGCAGAAAAAAAGATCACCACAGAGGAAGGAATTAACATAAGGCATAACCAAAAAGCATTGTGATAACACATTAGCTTTCTAATTTTTTTTCTTATCTCTGCGTTCTCTTTAGTGCCATATATGGTTAAGAAACCACTTCAAGATTTATCAGAAATTATTGAGGGCAAAAAAATATCTACCGTATTTTTTTCTGGAGTTTTTTATTACTTCAGGGGTAAAACGTTTTTTTTACTACACCATCCAGTCCAATATTATGAACCCTCCCTTAACAACGCAACCTGCTCTTTTTTGCCAGGATTTTATGGGAGGGCAATATATGTTTTTTTTGTTTATGTGCCTTCATTCTGGGAACGAATTGCGCTTAAGTCTTGTTGGAACAATTGCGTTATATCCTTCAAAAAATGAGGATATATCGTTTTGGTTGCTAAAGCCAATTGAGGCAAGCGATAATCCAATTCTTCGCAAGTCACGACCTACTCTATATCGGCTCAAATAAAATTTTTTGCTTACTCCATCAAGATCAACTGTAAACAGTTTTATTCCTGCCGTGTTATCTATTGTACAAACGATGTTTTCATATTTCATATCTCTATTTGAGATTTTATTTTTATGAAAAGCCGCTGCAAGCATTCCATATTGTTTTAAAAGAAAAGTTCGCTTTGCGCTATCGTTGGAGTATTGTTTTAAAACATCTTCCAATCGTGACGCAGAAGTTATTTCTTTTACCAATAGATATTGCTTCTTGATAAGGCACATAGAATGGATCACGCAATATGCCAGGGATTGTGCAGCTGGAATTGCTTTTTTATTTAACAGCATTGCAGCCTCAAAAGCTTTTTGCACACGGGGCTTTTTCAAGGAAAGCCTTATTGCATTAAAAAGCGATACAGGATGATATTCTTTTAGCAACACTCCATCCTTTAAGATAACACTGCAGCCTTGATATTTTTTTAATACGCCAATAGTTGTTTTTTCGACAATATGTTCAATATCTGGATGATTTTTGAGCCACTCCAATGTTTCGTTAAGATAACTTTTATTTATGCGCCACACTCTTGAACACACGAGAGCTTTAACGATTTCTTTCTTTTTATTTTTATTGAGTAAATGTAGCAACAAGAGAATAAATACTATAAACAATATAGTTGCAGATAAAGAATCCATCATATCGGTTCTGGAACTTTGAAATAAACTTTTCAATCCAGCCGGATCGTAGGTTGTAAAGAACGAAAAGCTTTTTATTGCCCATACAGCAGAAAGATGTATTCCAGCTGCCAGCCAGATTGTGCCACTTAATTCCACCAGAAAACAGAGTAAAACGCCAAGCAACGTAAGATTGCAAATATGAATTATCAGACGTGGCTCTGGCTGGAAAGCTAGTATTGTGCTTACAAAAATACTTTTCGCCTTTTGTAAAATTCCTATTGCATCAAAAGAAGAGAGATGAGGACTAGCAAAATGCGCCAGCGCAAAAATCAAACTGGTTAAAACGGCAGCTCCAAAAAAGCGCCATCTTCTTGCAAGCACCTTAAAAAATATGCCTCTACATAATGTTTCTTCAAAAATTCCGATAAATATGCCATTTATCAGAATTTTCATTACGCGTACTGAAACGATTCTTTCAGACCAATCATCATCAAACACAAAAGTTCTTGTTATTATGGATATGGAAAGCAGAGCGCACATTGCAATAAGCCCAATGGCAATGCCTGTTAGTAGGAGAGTGTATCGGGGAGTTATGTATTCTTCAGTAAATTTTTTTTGCCGATTCCAACCGATGTCCTTTAGTCCTTTCCAGCCAGCTTGTTTTAAAAACAGCAATAAAAAGAGTACTGCCCAGAGCAGATATGAACGGCGCGCGATTCTATCAAGTCCTATATTTTGAGCTTTTTCATATAGTGCAGGCGTGCAACTTTGTAGCGTATTTATGATAATTGCCGTTGTGGCAGAGCCCAACGCCACAATCAGGAGTAAAGCAAGCAAACTTAAGCAAAACACATAAGCACTACGATATGGTTTTTGATATAAGCCATCCATCATAATACAAAAAAACCTTTAGCATTTCAATAGGTGTTCTAAAGAAATGCCACCATACAATTATATGGCACGGAAAGCAAGCGTGGCGTTGTGTCCACCAAATCCGAGTGAGTTACTTAAAGCAAATCTTATCTTTTTCTCTCTTGCGGCGTTCGGCACGTAATCAAGGTCACATTCAGGATCTGGTGTTGTGTAGTTTATGGTTGGCGGTATGATGCCGTAGTGTATTGCTAGTGCACAGGCTATACCTTCTATTCCGCCAGCGGCGCCCAGGGTGTGTCCAACCATAGATTTTGTGGAACTAATCATAACTTTTTTTGCGTGCTGTTCACCTAACGCTCTTTTGACGGCTAATGTTTCGCATTTATCGTTTAACTCGGTGCTTGTTCCGTGAGCATTGATGTAATCAACAGCTTCAGGAGTTTCACCAGAATCTTTGATTGCAGCTAGCATTGCTCTTGCTGCGCCTTCACCATCTGGGGATGGCGCTGTTTCGTGATAGGCATCGCAGGTGGCACCAAACCCTGAAAGCTCGCAATATATTTTTGCGCCACGCTTTTTGGCATGTTCATATTCTTCAATAACCATACAGCCTGCGCCTTCTCCCATAACGAAGCCGTTTCTATCCTTATCAAAAGGTCTGCTTCCTTTCTCTGGTTCATGATTATGAGTTGTGGTTAATGCTCTTAAAGCGCAAAAGCCTGCATAGCCCAGTTCGCATATTGCGGCATCAGCGCCGCCTGTAATCATTATATCTGCTTCACCGTGCTGGATTGTCCGCAAAGCAGCACCTATGGCGTGCCCTGCTGAAGCGCAGGCCGAAACAGCCGAGTAATTTGGTCCTTTAAGTCCATATTCAATAGCGATTATACCAGAAGCCATATTGACAATCATCTGCGGTATCATGAAGGGACTGCACTTATCAGGTCCTTTTTCACGCAATATATCGTGCTGAATTTCAAGAGAGCGCAATCCACCAATTCCTGAGCCGATGATTGAGCCGCACATTGTTGGGTCTTCTTTGCTAAAATCAATACCGCTATCCATAATAGCCATTTTAGCGGCAGCTATGGCATAATGGCAGTAAAGATCGTTGCGGCGCTGGTCTTTCTTGCTCATGAACTTATCCATATCAAGTCCCTGCACTTCTCCACCTATCTGGCAGGGGTACCGACTAACGTCAAATTTCGTAACTTTCCTTATTCCGGAAACGCCGTTAATATTATTTTTCCAAAAAGTTTGAAGGTCGCTCCCAAGCGAACTTACTACGCCCATCCCTGTAATTACAACTTTGCGCATAATAGTAGAAGACACCAGCTTTTAAAAATAGTTTAATAAAACAATAAGGTAAAACCGAGCTATTTATATTTTTATTTCAAAATAGCTCGGTAACTCTTTCTTTATCAAAAATAATTATTCGCCGCCTAATCCTTTTTCTTTAAGGTAGTTAATCACGGCACCAACTGTCGTAAGTTTTTCTGCTTCCTCATCAGGAATCTCAGCGCCGAACTCCTCTTCAAAAGCCATAACCAGCTCAACCGTATCAAGTGAATCAGCACCAAGATCCTCTATAAAAGAAGCTTCTGGTGTTACCTGTTCAGGATTGACTCCGAGTTGTTCCACGATGATGTCTCGCACTTTATCCTCTAACGACATATGCGTACCTCCTTATTTGTTTGTTTTCTTTTTACATTACCATTCCGCCGCTAATGTTCAGAACCTGCCCTGTTATATAAGAAGAAGCTGGTTCTGACAAAAACAGCACCGCATTCGCCACATCCTCTGGCAGACCGAATCTTGCCATTGGAATGGCTTCTAACATTTTTTGGCGCACCTGTTCTGGGAGCGCATCGGTCATTTTCGTTTGAATAAAACCGGGCGCCACAGCATTTACGCGCACATTTCTTGAAGCAAGCTCCTTAGCAGCAGATTTTGTAAGTGCAATAACGCCTGCTTTGGATGCTGCGTAGTTGCACTGCCCTGCATTGCCTATAAGTCCAATTATTGAGGCTATATTAACTATTGCGCCTGAACGTTGTTTCATCATTATTTTGCCAACAGCTCTAGTAAAAAGAAAAGTGCCACGCAAATTCACCGCTATAACCTCATCCCAATCTGCATCAGACATTCTTACAAGCAGAGTGTCTTTAGTGATTCCAGCATTATTAACCAGCACATCTATTTTGCCAAAAGCATTCATAGCGGCTTCAACCGCCATCTGGACGGCTTGCGAATCCTTTACATCAACGGCTATAGAAATGGATTTCCTGCCCATAGCTGCTATTGCCTGCTCAACTTCAGCAAGCCATTCCTTTTGCAGATCGCATAAAACTAAATCAGCACCTTCAGAAGCCAGCTTTTCAGCTATGGCTCTGCCTATTCCTCTTGATGCTCCTGTGATAAGCGCAACTTTATCTTGTAATTTCTTCATAAAAATTTCTCTAAAAAATTGAGCCCTGCCTTATAACAAAAGGGCTTCAATATGTCTACTGGTTTTTTTTTTTTTTTTTTTCTTTTCCTGAAAAAAAATGAATAGTCAAGCGTTTTTATAATTTTTTTTTACGATAATGGTGTGGCAGCATATAGCCGACGCTATAATACAATTTGATGAAGATGCAATTTTATACTTTTAAATTAAACATAAGGATAGTATTTTGATGAGGATTTTTAAGGAGCCTTCTCTATATGGAACGCGATAAAATAAGTGCTTGCTTAACTGTGGCTAACGAGGAGCACACAATAAGACGCTGCCTTGAAAGCCTATTTTGGGTTGATGAAATTGTGGTAGTAGATAGCTTTAGCCGGGACCGAACTGTTGAAATATGCAAAGAATATACAGATAAAGTTTATCAACACGAGTGGCTTGGCTATGTTGGGCAAAAAGATCTGATAAAAAAAATGGCAACACATCCATGGATACTCTTTATTGACGCAGATGAAGAAATTTCGCCACAGTTACGTGAAGAAATTCTCCGAGAGTTTGAGACAGGTGAAAACAGGAAATATGCAGGATATGAATTCCCACGAAAAGTTTTTTTTCTGGGACGCTGGATTCATCACGGTGAATGGTGGCCAGATATTAAATTACGGCTTTATCTGAAGGATAAGGGAATATGCACAGGGAAAGAGCCACACGATCACGTTATAGTTGATGGTCCTGTAAAAAGGCTAAAAGGATGTCTCTATCACTATACATACGATGACATTACCGACCAGATTATGACTCTTAATAGATTTTCTTCTATAGCCGCATTAGGAATGCAAAAGGATGGGCGCTCGTTTTTCTTAACAGATATTTTGTTCCGTCCAATCTTTAGATTTTTTAAAGGATACATTTTAAAACGGGGTTTTTTGGATGGGATAAGAGGTTTCATTATAGCTGTTGTTAGCGCATTTGGAGTGTTTTTAAAATATGCTAAGTTGTGGGAATTGAAAGCAAATGAATCCACAAATCACGAGAAAAACTAGAAAAGCTATATGGATGGCAAGAAAATAATCCGCTCTGCCTTAGGGATAGGAGGAATAGTTTTTTTAAGCAGGATCTTCGGCTTGCTGCGAGATATAACTATGGCGGCGTTTTTTGGCACCTCCATTGCAATGGATGCCTTTGTTACGGCATTTAGATTTCCAAATATGTTTAGAAGCCTGCTTGGTGAAGGCGCGCTCTCTTCTGCATTTGTGCCTGTTCTTACAGAGGAAATGAGCAGCAACTCCATATCTGATGCAAAAAATTTTTCCAGAAAGATGATGGGAGATTTGCTTGCAGTTCTTATGGTAGCTGTAATATTTGGTATAATCATTTCTCTTGTAGTGCTGCCATTATTTCAAGGCAGATTGGCTTTAACATTGGAGCTATTTGCAATAATGCTTCCCTTTGCATTGTTTATATGCTTGATTGCTTTTTTCTCTGCGGTACTGAATACGTTAAAAAAATTTTATCTTCCTGCTTGTTCACAGGTGATTATCAATATAATGCTTATTACATCTCTTCTAATTTTTGTTCCTCTCTTGCCTGAGGAAGGACACAGCAGAATAAGGCTTGCGGCTTTCACTATCCCGTTTGCGGGGATTATTGCATTGCTTGTTATTGGCTTTGGTGTAAGAAGAGCTGGCTTTCCCGTTATGCCAAAATTTTCTTTTAAAGATCAACGAATAAAAAAAGTGATTAAGCTAATGAGTTTTTCATCCTTTGGAGTTGGCATAAGCCAGATTAGTGTGGTTTTGGATAGCATTATGGCGCTGGCGCTTGGCGCTGGATATGCCTCCTATCTTTACTATGCCGAGCGCATTCTATATCTGCCGCTTGGCATCTTTGCTGTTTCTTTAAGCACGGTGCTTCTGCCTACTTTTTCCGAACAAATTGTTGCTAATAACAAAACCGAATTACTAAAAACTCTTAATCACTCAATAAGGCATATTGTTTTTTTAATGACACCTATTGCTTTAACCATGCTTGCTATGGCTGAACCAATCGTACGGTGCATTTATGAACGCAAAGAATTTGCTGCTGCTGCCAGCCAGCTTACGGCGCTTGCTCTAGCAGTTTATGCACCCGGCTTAATTGCCTTCAGTCTACAAAAGGTGCTTGTGCCCGTTTTTTATGCACATCAGGATATGATCACGCCTGTTAAGGTCAGTGTGATATGCACGTTGTGCAATATAGCGCTAAAACTCATATTGATGTGGCATCTAAAACATATCGGTATAGCGCTCTCAACAATAATTTTTTCTTTCGTTAATTGTATGGCTCTTTCATTCATAATAACAAAACGATTTGGCAATCCTGATTGGAAAAGCATAGGCGTCTCATTTTTGAAAGCGTTAGTTGCATCAATAGCTATGGCAGGTGTTGCTCTGGTTGCTTATAAAATCCTGATCATCATCCTGCCTGATGGGCTGATGCTTCTAATAAAACGCATTGTTGCTATAGCATGTGGCAGCTTACTCGGTGCAATGGTTTTTGTTTTAATAAGCTTTTTAATAAAAATTGAAGAAATGAAAGATTTCCTTAAAACGTTTGGGCTAAGAATTTTTTAAACAAACTATACTTTGTTGCATAAAACGCTATGATCTTGCAAGATATTCAAAAAATCTTACGTAACTTGCCAAATAAGCCGGGTTGCTACATAATGCGTGATAGATTTGGCAAGATCATATACGTTGGCAAAGCATCAAAATTAAGGCAAAGAGTGCGGTCCTATTTCAGGAAAAGTTCTTTAACCAGAAACTCACCGAAAATTCAAAGCCTTGTAAACAGCGTTGCCTCAATTGAACATATAGTTGTAAAAAGCCAGGAGGAAGCCACACTGCTGGAAGGCAAGTTAATCAAAGATTATAAACCAAAATATAATACAGCATTTACCGATGATAAAAGATTCTTGTTAATAAGAATAAATCTTTCCGATCCATTTCCACGTCTCACTCTATGCAGAATAAAAAAGAGTGATTTCGCAGACTATTTTGGACCATACACATCAAGCGCCGTGGCCAGAACCGCTCTGGATTTTGTTGAGAAAAAGTATGGGTTAAGAAAGTGTAAACCATTAATTCCAACCCAATTCCATTACAAACACTGCATCAATGATATTATAAGATTCTGCTCTGCGCCATGTATAGGAAAAATCAGTAAAGAAGCATATCTTGCAAATGTTAAAGAAGCATGTGCTTTCCTTAAAGGTGAAAGACAAGAAGCTCTCAAAGAAATTGAGCAGGAAATGCGCAAAGCAGCCGATGCTAAAAACTTTGAAAGAGCCGCCGTTTTAAGAGATGTTTTTCTCTTCCTTAAAAAGGCTATTGCCGAAGCCAAAAAATCTTTACCTCGCCCATTCAAACTCTCAGCCCCCGAAATGGGAATTGCGGAATTAAAAAATGTGCTTAACTTGCCAGAACTGCCACACAGGATAGAAGCTTTTGATGTTTCTAACATTGCGGGCAGCTATGCAACAGCCAGTATGGTCGTAGCCATAAGTGGCAAGCCATCCCCACAAGATTATCGTATGTTCAAAATTAAAACAGTGCCTGAAGCCAACGATCCGGCAATGATCGCAGAAGCCGTTTTCAGAAGATATAAACGCATTCTGGAAGAAAACAAAAAATTGCCACAGCTGGTGCTTGTTGATGGCGGCACCACTCAGCTTAATGCTGCAAAAACAGCTCTTGAAAAATTAAATCTTAACACATTGCCAATAGCAGGGTTAGCCAAAAAATTTGAAGAAATATATTACTTTGAAACTGGTGATAACATCCAAATACTAAAGTTACAAGAAAATAGTCCAGCCCTTCACATCCTACAACGTATACGTGACGAAGCGCATCGCTTTGCATTAAACTACCACAAAAAAAAAAAAAAAAAAAAGCTAAAAGAATCTTTGCTG
>CAZBHO010000033.1:0-28666 GCA_964491945.1 uncultured Verrucomicrobiota bacterium
CACCACTACCACCACCACACTCCTCCCAAACACAATACACATATGCCACTGTTAAATCTGCATACGGTGCCTCATTCACTACTCTGAAACTTAACGGTCCATCCTCACTCCATAACACATACCTATGCAAACCCCATATCATACTATTAGGCCCCTGAATCAAACACCAACCACCCTCACTACTTATTATAACATTAAATCTTGCACTATCCATTGCCTGCAACTCACAACTCCAACTACCTTCCGGATTGCTCGGACTTATATTAACACTTCCTCTATAGTCCTGAAACCCTCCCATATCCACTACAAATATAATCATCACCAACAACATTTCAAACGTTTTCTTCAATAATACTCTTTTCATAGCTTCTTACTTCTCCTTTCCTCTTCTTTGCTCTTCATCCTTATACTATATCGCCGGGCTATCTCATACCCAGGCCACCAAAAATCCTTATAATACACCCTCATCGCAGCTTGATACCCCCAATCGTTCGTACTTATCAACCCTCCCCTTACAAGTCGCCTCATACGCATCAAACTATCCTCCGCCCTCTCCCAATCCCCTTCACCATCCAACGCCAACATCATCCTCATATGATAAAATTCGCTACTAACTATCCTATCTCCATACCTCTTCAATATCTTATCCAATATCCCACACAACCCCTCCACCTCACCATATGTCTTATACTTCATCATCAAAAATATCAAATCCCTAACCTTATCATTTATATCCTCCACATCATCCATAACTAAATACTCAAAAAATCTACCAGAAGCACCCCTCAAATACTTCTCCCTCCTACCACTATCTACCTCATTATCAAATATACCATGCACAACCTGATCCCATAGGTGCCTTATACGCCTCGCCTCTTTTTTGATATCTACACCCCCAACTCTAATTCCCTCCAATACCTTATACGCCACTAAATAATCCCTCCGCGCCCAACTCCTAACAAAATCCGTCTTCATCAAATACACAAACCTCTCTACATCACTATCAATACTCTCCAACAACACTATCAAAGCCTCCATCGCTCTTAATGAACTCTCCCCATCTACAAACTCAACAGCAAAAGAATACCTCATCACACGACCCAACTGACGACTAAACTCCTTGCTAAAACCATTCTCATTAAACGCCGCCAAATATAAATAAAACATCTCCCGTAAACGCCTAATCCTACAAGACTCTTCCTGATTATATCCATAATCATAGCTCATCTTCACCACATTGCTCACTCCCACCCGCAAAACCTTAAATAACTCCTCCGCCATCTTCCGCTCCTCCCTCCTTAACTGCTCTTCACTTATCTCAATCACCACGTTGCTCGCTGATACAACAATCCCACTCCCACCACTAACCACTCCAACACCCACTGTCTTAACATCATACATAATCCCTGTATGCGGCTTAACCACATACACCTCCTCCTTTGCCACACTAATCTCAACCACTCTATTACTCACTCCTTCATCCACAAAACCTCCCTCAACCAGCACATCTCTCGTCCCATCACCCTCTTCCTTAATCATAACCCAAACCAAAAATGCTACTATTCCAATCAATACACAATAATACACCACTCCAACCACTCCACGTAAAATCCTCCTTAAACCAATGCCTCCTCCACCACACTCACCCCCACCAACAAATTCTGGCACAATAATCTCTCTCCCACACCTAACACATCTAACCCGACTACCACTCGCACTAGCCGCCGCTATGTGCTCAACACCACAACCACCACACTCAAATCTCTTCTCACCTTCAGGCACCACCTGCTCATACCCACAATCAACACACCTAATCACCCGCCCCTCTCCTCCCTCATCAACCGCCAAACTCTTACCACAATATATGCAACTAAAATATAACTCCCTCATCTCTCACCTCCTCCCTTACCCCTCAACTCCCGCTCCCCCCTCATTATCCCTTCCTTGCACTCCTCTATATATCTCTTTATCGGCGGATCATCCTCATACTCAGGATATTCCTTCAAAAATTCCTCAAATGCCTTTAGCCCCTTCTCATACTCCTTATGCACCATATACAACCACGCCCTAGAAAATAACCCCCTCATACCCAATCCATCACCCTTAAACTCCTTACCCTGCTCCTCACATAACTTTATCGCCTCACCCCACTTCCCCAATGGACCTGCATTCAACTGTATCATATGCCAGCGTGCCTCACCACGCCACTTCTCCCTATACCTCATCCTGCTTATCACTCCCTCCCATAACTTACTCGCACCATCATAATCCATCTCTACATATTTACACCAACCCAGCTTAACACTAGCCTCCGCCCACTCCTCTTCACTCAAACGCTGCCTCAATAAATGCTCATACACCTTACGCGCCTGATCAACCCTGTCCTTACTGTATAACTTCTCCCCATAACTCAATAGCGCCTTCTTGTTCACACCACCAACACCAGCAAACACCTTCGCAACCTCATACTCCTCTAACGCCTCTCCACACAAATAATTGCTCACCACCCCATAATACTCACTCGCACCCTTGTAATCCCCATAACCCATCCGCTCTCTACCCAATAAACTATACACCCGCACAACCACATCATTGCTCACACCCGCCTGCCTCAGCTTAAGTAACCCCCTCTCAAACTCTTCCCGCTGACCAAGCTCCTTACTCAATATCACCACACGCTCCATACCACGATACCATACCTCACTACCAACATCTGCCCTCTTCACCAAATCCTTATACGTATTCAACGCCTGCTGCTTCTTACCCCCCTTCTCCTCGCATAAACCCTTATCCAATAAAACCTGCATAATGTATCTGCTACCTCCACACTTAACCTCAAACTCCTTGATCTTATTGTAGGCAACCCCGTACCTCTTCTCCACTATATCACGCTTGATACTTATATATAGCTTCTCATCAAATGTCCCTTCCTCCCCTCTTAACTCAAAACAATATATATACACAATACTCCAAACAAAAAACGCTCTTCTATGAACAAGATATTCTTCACCTGCCACCTCTTATGTCTTAATCAGGAAAATTCCCCTCTCACAGGAATCCTCCCTCCCGGCTCCTTTCGCTAAATTCTTTTTTTCTCCTTACTTCAACTTTGTAAGCCTAATCAAAAAAAAAAAAATGCAACTACTTTTTTTTTAAAAAATTTTAACATGAGACGTTTATGAGGCGTTTTGAGGCGTTTATGAGGCGTTTATGATACGTTTTTCCAAAAAACATTTCTAACACATTTTCCGCTTCTAATCCCCTTTTGACTCCCTCACCCCCCGCCCGCTGTGGTGAATTTTTTAGTCCTCTGGCTTTTTAAGTCTTTTCCAATTTAGTTTGAGTACGATTTTTTAACCACAGAGAACTTGAGAGAACACAAAGAAGAAAGAAAAAACTCTATATTAAAATTTCTAACATAAATTTTTAAATCCTTCCTCTGTGTTCTTCTATGTAAAGATCTCAACCCACTTATGATGATTTTTGCCATCTTTTGATATGAAGAAACTTAAGTTGCCTACTATGCACACTACGAAAAGTTAGAACTTAATAGTAGCCATAAAACACCATCAGCAAAACAACGAGGCTCTGCCTTGCTTAAACAAGCGCAGAGCCTCTCTAGAGAAAGGAGAAAGCAAATTAATCAGAACTTTGAAAGCTCACTTTCATCCAATGGGATAACTTCTTCTGGCTTAGCAACTTGCTTGTGTTGAGCTTTTGGAGTGCCACTGGGATGCTTCTTCTGGATTGTTGATGTGGCATCTTTCTGAGCACCAACGTTTCCTGTTGAGGCAATAGCTTTTTGTTGTTTCTTTGCTGGCTCTAAAGGCCTTTCGGCTTCGGCAAAAGCGGCAGCTTTTCCGCCAACTATCTTCACCAGCTCAGCCACCATCGCATCCAGCTCCTGAGCTTGAGAAGAAAGCTCTTCTGCTGCGCTTGCGGATTCTTCTGCTGATGCAGCATTTTGCTGCACAACCTTATCCATCTCTGCAACGGCAGTGTTAATTTGCTCTATGCCCTGCGCCTGTTCTTTGGAAGCAGTGGCAATTTCAGAAACAAGCGTGGAGACCTTCTTTGCATTTTCCTGAACTTGCAGGAGGTTATTTGAAAGCTCTTGCGCAACGCTAACGCCTTCATCAGCGCTTTTTTGAGAAGTAGCTATGAGCTCGGCTGTGTTCCTGGCAGCTTCGGCGCTACGTCTGGCAAGATTGCGCACTTCTTCTGCCACAACGGCAAAGCCCTTGCCAGCTTCTCCGGCTCTTGCAGCCTCCACTGCCGCATTTAGTGCAAGAAGGTTAGTTTGAAATGCAATCTCATCTATTGTCTTGATAATTTTTGCAGTTGCCACCGATGAAGATTTGATTTTCTCTATTGCTTCGTTCATTTTGCTCATAGCAGCAACGCCTGCTGCAATAAAATCATCTGTCTGCTTCATAGCAGAATTGGCTTGCTGTGCATTATCAGCATTTTGCCTCGTCATAGAAGCCATCTCTTCAAGAGCTGACGATGTTTCTTCAAGGCTGGAAGCCTGTTCACCTGCGCCTTGCGCAAGACTCTGGCTTGCAGAAGCAACTTCAGATGAAGCCGCAGCAACCTGATCAGAACCTTGTTTTAATCCTTCTATAACTCTATTAATGCTCCTTGTGATTACTTTTGTAATGATAATGGCAAGTATCGTGCCTATAATTAGAGCAGCCAGTACCAGTATAAAAGTAAACATATTCTTTAGATTTACAAAGTTGTGTAGATCGTTGTTGAGGTTTTCATGAAGATCATCAATAGTTTTTACAAGACTTGCTGCCGAACTTGCAAGTTTTTCATCAGAAGCGCGTTCCTTCAAAATTCCCTGATAAAACTGCTCGCCAGCCTTTTGATATTCGGAAAAATAGCCTGCCAGCTTTCCAGCAAGGGCTTCAAGTTCCTTATTCCCTGCAGCTTCTTCTTTTTGCCACTTACCTAAAGCTTCTATGGTTTTTGTAATTTGATCTTTATATTTGCCATATTGCTCATCGGTGCAGGTATGGACAAGATAAATTACCTGAATACGAGTTAATAAGAAATTCTGTATCACAGCTTCATTTAATTTTTTGTTTATTCTTGCCCACTTTGCAATAGTTGTAACTTCATTCTGTTTGATAGCATTTTCATAGGCTGGTGTGATTGTGGTATCCTGAGCTTCTTTAATATCTTTTGTGATGCTCCAGCCGACATCACGCCAAATACTGAATGCATCATCTTTGATCTTCTTTGAAGCAACCAGCTCATCAAATGCTGTTTTATATTGTGAAGCATAATCCTTAGTAGATATAACAGATTTTCTATAAGCTTCTTTTAAAGAACCTGAGTTTTCAAGCTGTGCTAATGTTTCCAGCATACTATTAAAAGCGATGTTAAGTCTATCCACAGCCGTTTTCTTATTGCTATCTTCAGCGAAGCCTTTTGCCATAAAATTTCTTCGCTCTATAGCGCACTGATTAATCGCTTGGTTTATATCGTTCCCATAAGCCACAAGTTGGTTGGTGGCTTTAATTTTTAGATCTCCTATGAAAGAGAGGAGCCCTACAAGGAATGCCAGAAAGATCACAGAGCTGAATCCGATTGCCAGTTGTTTCCCGAGCGTTATTTGCTTTTTCATTTTTTTATTTCTCCTTTCTTAATTTTGTTTAATGGTTATAACTTTACGTGCACGCAAAATATGCATAATCAATTTTCGTGCCAAGTTTGATTTTCTGCATTTTTGCTTGAAAATACGGACTTTTTTTGAGCTAGTAGCTAATAAATGGATACAACTATAGTTGTAAAAAAAAAAAAAAAAACAACAAAAAAATTTGTTGAAAGCAAAAAAATGGATTTAGTAACTTTTAAAAAGATCTTTAAGGTGCTTATAAAAAACTCTAAGTTACATTTAGCTCCCGTTGATAAGCTGGATGCGACGCGTGGCGATAAGCCATTCCATATTCTTCTTGCTGCTTTAATTAGCACTCGGACGCAGGATAAAACGACAATGCTTGTTTGCAAGAAGCTTTTCAGGCGATTAAAGAGTTTTAAAGATATAGAAGCAATATCTCTAAAAGAGCTTGAGCGGCTTGTTTATCCTGTAGGGTTTTACAGGGTTAAGGCACGGAACTTGAAGAAGCTGGCTAAAATAATTAACAAGGAGTTTGCTGGAAAAATTCCTGATGAGTTTGAGAAACTTATGACGTTGCCGGGAATAGGCAGAAAAGTTGCAAATTTGGTATTATCATCGGCATTTGGCAAGCCTGCTATTTGTGTTGATGTGCATGTGCATAGGATAAGCAACAGGCTTGGGCTTGTTTCCTCGAGCAAGCCAGAAGAGACCGAAGCAGAACTAATGCGGATTCTTCCAAAGGCTTACTGGAGCAAGTTGAACCATATTTTTGTTTCATTCGGACAGAGGATATGCAAGCCTATTTCTCCGCGCTGCGATGAGTGCCCGATAGAAAGATGGTGTCCAAAAATTAACGTTTGAGCAGCTCAAAGAATCTATCTTCGTATTCTTCAAAGAGCCCATATTTTTTTAGGAGTATGCCGAGCGTTTGAATACGGGAAGGATCTTTATTTGCCCTAACAAATTCCTCTTCTATTTGTTTACGCACAGCTTTTGGCACGCCACCACTATCATCAAGAAGGTTATGTTTACCTAGCTCATTCAAATTGGTAGGCACAGAAAATCTAATTACATCCACCATAAACTTTAGCAGACACACATCCCAGAGGTCATCAACACCACAGATTACGCCGATCAACGGATCTTTGGATTTTTCCACTTCTTCTTTAACTCTTGCTGTTATCTCCTGGACATTGCCGGTAATGATGTGTTCATTTATATCTTGTTTTTGAATTTTAAAACCATATTGCAGTATGCGCAGGTCTTTTGCGTGGAGTTTAAGCCATTCAATATAAGCTTTTGCTTCTTCACCGAAGCCGCCTTCAAGAATTTCATTTTCGTAATAAGATGGAGTGATTATTTGGGGTCTATGTGATTGTATGGTTCCTTCGCGTATTCTTATGCGATCAACCGTATCCATAAGTTCTGTGATGAGGCGATATTTAAGATTGGTTGTGCCAAAAGTTTCTAGATGCTGGCGCGGCATAACTATGATTTCAGTGTTATTAACAGCGTACCAGAAATTATGCGGTTTAATGCTCATAGCAAATCCTTTATTATGGAAACCTAATCTTCATTGTCCTTTTTCAAGTTAGAACTGCACGAATACGGCGCACACCGGCGCTTGAAGCTTCTTCCTTTACTATCTTAAAAGTTCCAAGCTCCGACGTATTTTTTACGTGCGGTCCGCCACATACTTCTTTTGAAAAATCACCTATAGAATAAACTTTCACCTGCTCACCGTATTTTGCGGAAAAGAGAGCCGTTGCACCTTTTGCTTTTGCTTCTTCTAGCGACATTGTTTCACAAGCAACAGGCAAAGCTTTTTTGATTGCATCATTGACAATTTCTTCCACTTTACGCAACTCTTCTTCTGTCATTTTTGAATGGTGCGAGAAATCGAATCGTAGTCTATCGGCTGTGATATTGCTGCCTTTTTGTTTAACGTGCTCTCCGAGCACGATTTGGAGTGCCTTATGAAGCAGGTGCGTTGCGGTATGTAGCCGGGTTGTGGCTTCTGAATTATCGGCAAGTCCACCTTTGAACACACGTTCTGAACCTTGTTTTGAAACTTCCTGATGTTTTTCAAAGGCCTTATTGAAGCCATCCTTATCAACAGTAATGCCATTTTCTGTGCAAAGCTCTTCAGTAAATTCCAGAGGGAACCCAAATGTGTCATAAAGGCGGAAGGCAATTCTACCTGCAAGCACATTCTGGTTATGAGCTTTCATTTGTTGCAGAACTTTGTTAAATTCACGCAGACCATCGGATATGGTTTTTTCAAATTTTTCTTCTTCCGCTTCCAATTCACGGATTATTCTTTCACGATTGGCAGTGAGTTCAGGATATATTTTTCCATAAAAATCCACAATAACTTCCGCTATTTTACGAGTAAAGCCTATAGCAAGTTCCAGTTTTTTAGCATGGCGCACAGCTCTTCGGATCAAGCGCCGCAAAACGTAGCCTTGCCCTAGATTGCTTGGTGTTATCCCCTGTTCATCGCCAAGAATAAAGACAGCGCTTCTCATATGATCTGCAATAACACGAAATGAACGCGTGACTTCGGCATTTTCATCAAATTTTTTGCCAGAAGCTCTGGCAATTTCTAAAATTATCGGAGCAAAAAGCTCCGTTTCATAAACGGAAGCTTTCCCCTGCAACATAGCAACAGTGCGCTCAACGCCCATTCCTGTATCAACATTGTGCTGCTTAAGTGGCGTGTAAGAGCCATCGGCTTCCTTATTGTATTGCATAAAGACATCGTTCCATATTTCAAAATACTTGCCACAGTTGCAGCCAGGTCGGCATCTTTCACTGCAGGAAGGCTTGCCAGTATCAATAAACATTTCAGTATCAGGTCCGCAAGGTCCTGTTTTGCCTGCTGGTCCCCACCAGTTATCTTCCATTGGCAAAAAGAAAATATGCTTTTCTGGAATGCCAAGCTTAAGCCATATCGCTTTTGCCTCATTATCAGCTGGCACGCTTTCATTTCCGGCAAAGACGGTAATATATAAATCATCTGATGAAAAACCGAGATAATCCTTGCCTGTCAAAAACTCATAAGACCAGTTTATTGCTTCCTCTTTAAAATAATCGCCAAGCGACCAATTCCCCAGCATTTCAAAAAACGTTAGATGATTAGCATCACCGACGGAATCAATATCGCCTGTTCTAATGCATTTTTGATAGTTGCATAGCCTTTTTCCTGCAGGATGTGGCTCACCTAACAAATAAGGCACAAGCGGGTGCATCCCGGCTGTTGTAAATAGCACTGTAGGATCATTTTGCGGAATTAGCGAGGCTCCGCTTATCACAGAATGTCCCTTGCTTCTAAAAAAATCAAGATACATTGAACGCAGCTCTTCTGCTGTAATAGGTTTTCTCATAGCTAAAAAATACCATTTATGTTTTAATATGAATAAGGAAAATTTACAAATTTACATATCTTGCAGAATAATGCAATGGAAAAAATAAGCGCATTGCAATCAAATCGATGCTTATCTAAAAAACTCATAAAAATGCTACAACGCACAGGGAAAAAAGCTAACTTCACGCTATTTAATTTTCTATTTTTTTACGAAGTTCGTTGATTCTATAGTTGAAGCGTATGCGTTGATTGGCTGCTTCAAGCATGGTTTCATCCAACACAACTTCTACAGCATCTTTATATAATTTGATGGATTTAATGTATTTATCACTCTCTAAAATTTTGAAAACATCGTCAATATTTCTTATTGACTTACCGTTTACTTCAACCACGATCTCGTTGGCAAGCTCCTGATAACCTATATTTATTGCATCTGGAAGCACGGCAGAAAGGATTACAATGCGCCGCCCTTCTTCATAAGGCAAGCCATCATCGCCATTAAGGTAGTAATAAGCAAGACGTGGATTGCTCTGCTGAATCCAATTTGCTCCAAACGCTTTAAGGTAATCGCCGGTTAATTCACGCAAGATGAGTCCACCTTCAACGATATAAGAAACTGGCTTTAAGAGGTAATTTTCAGGGATAAGCATTTTGTTTTCCTGAAAAGCAGAAAGCTTTAGTTGAACTTTTTTGCGTTCACCATTTCTAATGATTTCAAGGTTTGCAATATCATCCGGTCTGGCATAGCCACAGATCAAGTATTGCAGAGCCATTTTCCCATAATTCTTATCCTGATAATAGCCACGTTGATCAAGAACGTTTTCATTCCATTTTAGAATAACATCTTGCGGCATCAGCACTTCATAGGCGCCGCTTCCCGGGATAGTGCGTAGAACAAGGATGCCTTCTTGATCTGGCGCCTTTAGATATCTCCTTTTCACAGGATCTAGTAGCTGCGTCCAATAAAATCCAGCCCATGCCAGGCCAGAGTAGTTGGAAGAACTTGTTTCATCCACAAATCTAATTAGTGAGCTTCCATTTAACACGAGGGCAGAGCGAGTTGCCGAATCGTATCGCAAGCTTATGCCGGAGAGTTTGCTATTTTTGATGACAGGCAAGCCTGTTCCTTCAAAACTCATTTCTGTTTTTATTTTATAAACCATAGCTTTTGATGCGCCACCGCCATCGCCAAGAAATTCAACTACTCGTCCTGTATCTGATATAATTTTGCCTGTTGTTATATCTGGCTTTAATAGAGCAACAGTTTCTCCTTCTTTTAGCGAACTTTCTATAACCATTCCTTTTAGTGAATTATTTAAGGAGTCATCCTTAACGGTAAGCAGGGCTGCATTTAGCAATGGATCCAGTCCTAGTAGTTTTGCTTCATATTTTTTCCCGCCAGAAGTATGCCTTATTTCAATCAAGGTTGCATTTCTAATGACTTCTTCAGGTGTCAGCAGCAAGCCATTGGTCAGAGCTATAGCGAAGCCTGTTCTAACTTTAGGTGCGCCCATTTGCCATGGGATGAGAGGCTGATATTCCTGATATGTTGCAATGACTTCAAAAATGGAGTTATCATAATCTAAATTATTTGCAAAGTATGTGCTTTGCAAGAAGAGCCATAAGAACAGTAAGAAGAACTTCTTCTTTAACAGTAAGATATTGTTATTCATTTTCATTTGATAGTCTATAAAGAGATGGCAATCCATAGGTCGTCTGTATGGCGCTATTAGCTGAATCCAGCTCTGAAGCATCCATAACAAGTTCATCATCCTTATTAAGAAACTTAAAGATATGAAATTTGCCATTAGATCGCTGGAGGGCTTCTTTTATATCAGCTAAAGAAGCTATTTTAACACCATTGATGCTATCAAGCACGTGCAGCATAAATGGATCGCAATACGTATTTATTGGATGCGGAAGGCGCGCAATAAGCACAACAAACTCCTGCCTATCTTTATATAAATCATCCACCTTTACATAATTCATAAGATAATAGAGCTGCGCTCCAGCTGAGTATCCAAGTGCTGCAATTAGCTCTCGTGATAGAGGTGAAAAGACCAGTCCCCCTATTGTGTAATAATCTGGCTTTTTATCATAAATGTAGCGAAATGTAAAAGGATCGTTTTTGTTTTGCAGCACAATTTTTACTTCTTGAACACTGCCATTTCTGATGAGCTTAAATTTCACAGTCTCGCCATAAAGTTTGCGTTCAAAAATCTCAAAGAACAGTAATTGTTGCCCATCTATTTCAATAGTGCCATCGTTATAAATGGGAGAGTCATCAATGTTTAAAAGGATATCGCCAGGCAACATATAACCAGCAGCGCAGCCAAAAGGATCAACATAAGAAACAGCTATCCCATATTGAGGATCGGGAAGACCAAGTTGTTTCTGCAAAGCGGGATTAACAAGTTGCCTGAATTCTATGCCAAGCTCGGGATAGCCATCGTAGCTGCCATCTGCAATATCAGCCAGGAAATGTTTTATTACCTGTATGGGAATGGCATAGCCTATATTTTGTGAGCCGGGTATTCCTTGAAAAGCCACGCCAATTACCTTATTTTTATACAACACAGGTCCGCCACTATTGCCCGGATTTATCGCCGCATCAATTTGAAGTATTAAATGCGAGTCAAGTCCACTATGAGAATAGATGCCATAATCTATTCTGGATACAACTCCTTTTGTGATAGAAATTCTATCGCCACCCATCGGATAGCCCATAGCAATAACCTCCTCGTTTAAATCTGGCAGGACATCGGCTATTTGCAAGAGATCAGCATCACCTAAGCCTTTAAAAAACTCATCATCCCTAACTGTAATTAAAGCAAGATCGCAATCATGAGCAACAAATAGGATCTCCGCAGGATAGCGTTTGGCATTGCCTTCCCTTTGGACTTCAAGAAAGCGGGCATTTGAAACGACATGCGCATTGGTCAAAATTTTGCGACCTTTGATGATGAAGCCGGAACCGCTGCCTTGCGATGGACGGCCTGCCTGCCACGGATAAAGAAAATTATCTCTTTGATATGTGCCATAGATTTTAACAATACTTTTTTTTAAGTTAGAAGTTTTGCTCCACCATGCAAAAGCGGTATAAGGCGAGAGCATTAAGGAAATTATTATGACTAAAACTATTATGTTAGAGCAAAGTATAAAACGTTTTTTCATCAATCACTTATTTATTTTTTTTAGAGCATCGGCAATGGCGAATATGTGTTGCGGAGTTGTGCCGCAACAGCCGCCAATCACGTTTGCTCCAGCCCTGATAAGAGCTGGTGTAAAGCGTGCCGCATCTTCAGGAGTTTCAGGAAAAATAGTTTTGCCATCCCTGTTGTATGGCATCCCAGCATTTGCATGAACAATCAAAAAAGCATCAGGCGCAGCCTTGCGCAATAAATGAATAACTTCCACCATTCGTTCAAAGCCGTTTCCACAGTTAGCACCTATGAAATCAGCCCCTGCTGCCAGGCATTCCTTTGCCATCTCCTCAGGAGAAACGCCCATCATGGTTCTATAATCGCCCTGGACAGTCTTCTCAAAAGTGAAGGTGCATGCAACCTCAAGTTTCGTATTTTGCTTAACCGCTTTGATTGCAATTAAAGCTTCGTCAATTGCGGACATCGTTTCTATCAAAGCGATATCAGCCCCACCTTCTTCAAGAGCAACTGCCTGCTCGGCAAACACATCAAAAAGTTCTTCTTCTGTGACTTCCCCCATAAGCAATAGTTTGCCGGTAGGTCCAATTGAAGCAAGCACATGGCGATTATTCCCGGCTGCTTCGCGTGAGATGGCTGCTGCAGCACGGTTTATTTCTTTAACGCGTGCCTCTAATCCGAAGTTAGCAAGTTTAATTTTTGATGCGCCAAAGCTATTTGTTTTAACCATTTGCGCACCTGCTGCAATATAGCTTTTTGGAATATCAAGCACATCAGCTCTGCGCTCAACACACCAAAGTTCAGGGCATTCTCCGGGCTCTAAGCCCTTTTGTTGCAAGAAAGTGCCCCACGCGCCATCTGATACAAGCAGGGCACCAGAAGCTAATTCATCTTTTAATTTGCGCATCTATAATCCTATCAAGCTTTTTTAGAAACAGGCACAGCTTTGAAGCGCCCTATTTTTGGCATAGAACCTACAAGCGGTTTAACATATTCTATGAAAGCTGGCGTGATATCGTTATTAGATGGAGCTATAAAATTATCTGGCATATGGCGAGTGACCTTTGCCACGTTTTGCAATGGAACCACTTCATAACAAACCTGGTATTTCTTACCGGCCTTTCTCTTAATTGCTATTGAGCCAGAAGCAATGCCAGAAGTTGCAGCTTTAACGGCTCGTATGCCTACTTCTCGCGCTTCTTTTGCATCAACTTCTGAAATGCAATTTGGGAATGAGCGTTGCAGATAGCCAAAAGTGTCGGCGCGTATTCTTGTTATTTTTGTCTTTGCCTTGATCTCGGCAGCAAGCAAATCTCCAAGAGCGCCTGTGCCACTTAACTGAACGTTTCCGTGAGAATCTTTTTCTTTAATAAATTTTGTGGCAATAGGTGTGCCATCCGCATCTGATATGCCTTCAGAAACAGCCACAACGCATCTGCCAATTTTTTCATAAACTTTTTGTACATCCTCTACGAATTTCTCCATAGAGAAAGGACGTTCTGGAAGATATATTAGATGAGGTCCATCATCAGGGAAAACTCGCGCAAGAGCAGAAGCCGCAGTAAGATACCCTGCATGCCTCCCCATAATTACATCAATTTTAACACCGGGCAGCGCCCTGTTATCAAGATTATCACCCATAACCGCGCAGGCAACAAACTTTGCTGCACTGCCATAGCCAGGTGTATGATCGTTTTCTTGCAAATCGTTATCTATAGTTTTTGGAATATGGAAGCAGTGGAAATCATAATTAACTTTGCGAGCATTTTCATGGATTATGTGCGTTGTTTCTGCAGAATCGTTGCCACCAATATAGAAAAAGTAGCGAACATCATACTTCTGCAGCACAGCAAAAATTTTTGCGCAATCTTCTTCTGTCGGTTTTTTGCGAACACTGCCCAGAGCGCTTGATGGCGTGTTAGCCACAAGTTCCAGTGTTGAGGCAGATTCCTTTTTTAGATCAATGAATTTTTCTTCAAGGATCCCCTTGATGCCGTGCAGAGAGCCATATATGTTTTTTATGCAGGAATGTTTTTTAGCTTCAATAATTGCGCCTACAAGGCTCTGATTTATAACCATAGAAGGACCACCGCTCTGAGCGATCACCATATTCCCAACAACTTTGTTTTTAGCCATATCTTTTTCTCCTTTACTTCTTTCTATTGAATAAAAATTTTTTCCTTTTTTATCAAAAACCTGTAAAGTTTGCAAAGAAAAAAATCTAAAAAGACTTCCGCATTAATACAATATGCATTAAGCACAAGGCTCATTGTTTTTTATTAAAAAACACAAAATTGCAAATACCACTCCTTATAAAAAACACATTTTTTTCTTTAAGTTTAACAGAATAGGTATATAATGTGTCTTTAGAACAAACAAATATGTTTTTATATTTTACAGTAGCGTTGGTTCTCTTTGCTACTCTGGAGGCAGGGGCAGGTGTTTTTTTGAGCAATAGCGTTTCCTTAACTGGCACCATAGTTAGCTGTGGTGAGGTTAAAAGCATTGTTTTTACTGAAAATGCTCTCTTTTTGGGCGGGAATTTTACAAGAGTGGGCAAGCCGATTGGAAGCGGTGCGCCTATCAATCCCTTTACTGGCGCTCCTACTGGCAGTTACCCTTCCATATCTGGCAAGATATACAGCGTGCTGCCCGATCATAATGGAGGCTGGTACATTGGAGGAAGCTTTTATGAAGCAGGAGATTTTGATAGAAGTGGGATTGCTCATATTGATAGTAATGGGCTTGTTTCATCATGGTATCCGGGCGATATCTCAGGAACTGTATATGCCCTCGCTTATTCATTGGATAGCAACATAATTTATATTGGTGGCAATTTTTCTAAGATAGGATCAACTAGTTGCACATCGCTATTAGCAGTTTCCGCAAGTTCAGGTGAAATAATTACTAACTTTACAGCTTCAATAGGAGGATGCGTCTATAGCATCCTGCCATATCAGACCAATATAATCATTGGTGGAGCATTCACATCGGTAAATGGTTATGCAATAAGCAATTTTGCCGTGATAAGCGCAGCTAATGGCACAGTTATTCCCTGGAACGCTGAGATTGATTCTCCTGTATATGCTCTACATAAGATGACACACACCAACTGGATTGTGGCAGGTGGCGCATTTACGCATATACTTGGAACAGAGCGTGCGCATCTTGCGGCATTTATCCCATTGCTTGAAACTAACTCATTGCAGGATTGGGACGTCGCTCCCAATAGCAATGTATATGCAATCATTCAAAATCAAATGGATGAAAATCGCCTCTACGTTGGAGGTGATTTTACGCAAATAGGTGGCAAGGCACGAGCTGGCATTGCAGAGATTTTACCGATGACAGCTGCGATAACAACATGGCAACCTGATATTCCAACCAGTCCACCATTGATATCTCCAATCATTCTTACGCTGGCTATTTCTCCTGATGGCAGCAATATTTTTGCTGGTGGCATATTTAATGGCTATGCTGTTGGAATAGAGCGCGTTACTGGCGATTTGTTGGAATGGCAACACACACCTAATGATGTGGTTAATAAAATTGCTGTCTCAGCTGATGGCAAAAAAATATATTTAGGAGGAGCCTTTTCTTTAATTGGCGGTGAACCACGCAGAGCACTTGCGTTGCTTTCGCCATTCACAGGTGAATTATTGTCACAAACCTTTGATCTCACAAATGGCACAATTGAATGTATGGCTCTTGCTCCTGATAAATCCACTCTTTATATAGCTGGCAGCTTCACCAACGCTAATGGAAATGCCATTACAAATATATGTGCGCTAAAGTTAAGTGATGTGTCAATTGCACCTTTTTCTCCTGCGGTATCTGGCAGAATAACAAGCATTTGCCTTTCTTCTGATGGTTCAAATATCTTTATCGGTGGGGACTTTTCTAGTGTAAATGGTGTTTCAAGAATGCGCCTTGCAAAAATAAAAACAACATCATCAGAGGTGATCTCCACATTCAACGTCCCTTTAAACGGCATCCCATATAAACTAATGCTCAATCAGGCTGGAACAATTCTATATCTCTGCGGAGAATTTACTACTGTGGCAGGGCAAAGCCGCAAATATCTTGCTGCTATCAATGCCGATACTGGAGCTCTTTTAAACTGGGCGCCACAGCCAAACGATATAGTAAATGACATAGCATTATTAACAAACGGCTTGCTTGCTGCTGGAAGATTTTCAAACATTGCAGGAAATAGCCACTCTGCGCTGGCTTTTTTTGATAATGCTGGCAACTTTCAATCATGGGGACCTACGTTTACCTCTTCAGATAAAATTGAAAACATCCTTCCCATCACCAATAACAGGCAGCCTTGCGTTGTTCTGGCAGGTGCTTTTGTTTTATCTCCTTATACCAATTTATTGGCTCTTGATGTTATTTCAGGGAATGTTATTTCAAATTGGATGCCGAACCCTTCTGAAAGCGCTATAAATGATATGACTACTTCCGATGACGGCGGAGTTCTATACATCGGCTGCGATTATATTTGCTTATCCAACGAAATAAAACACGGCTTTTCTATCTTTTCTCCAAAATATACTTTGAAGTATTCTGCAGGAGAAAATGGCACCGTTAGCGGCACACTCACACAAATTGTTTATCATGGCTGGTGCGGCAGTTCCATAACAGCACAGGGCAATTACGGTTTTGAATTTGCCCTGTGGAGCGATGGCAAAACAAATAATCCGCGAAGAGATTGTCACACCAGTAACGACATAAATGTTTCCGCCTTTTTCTCCATCAGGAAGCCAACGGGGTTAAGAGCAACTGATGGTTCCATTATTCAGGCTGTGCAACTTAGTTGGGCTCCTTCTCCGCTTGCTATGGCATATCGCATTTTTAGGGCTGCAAATAGTTCAAACATTAGCTCGGCCATTCTGCTGGCGACCACCAGTGCTACAAACTATTATGATTATAACGTAGGCGCTCACACAAATTATTATTACTGGCTGCAAGCCATTACAGCAACTTACACCAGCTTGCTCACCACGGCAGAAATAGGCTTCCCTGCTGTGCACGGTCCAATGCTAATAATAAACAATATGGTTGGGTATTTCCTGTCTTTCAGCAAAAGCACCCCAATAAATGTTAGCATCCAAATGCTCACAGAGCCATCATATAAAGGCGTGCCTGTTGACTGGTGGGCTGTTGCCTTTGCCGCTTATGCCAACCGATGGTATTATCTCAATAGTTCATTGCAGTGGATATCTTTTGATGGCAATTTGCAAAATATCCAACCTGCATATATGGGAGAACTCTTTGATATATCATCACCATTTGCTATACTTTCGAATATGATTTTGCCTGCTGATATCTACTACGTTTGGTTTGCCGTAGATTACCCTATGGATGGCAAGCCAGAACCAATGTATCTACTTGTTGACAGCGCAAGTTTCAGAATAAATGAGTAAATAAGCGCATATAGATACAAAAAAAATCGCAAAAAAGCTTGCATAAAACTTAAAAGTGCTATAGAGTTAAAAGAACTAACGAAATGTTAGGCTACTTTTGAGGAGTGCTCATAACGAGCGAAGAACAAAAACAGAGCGAAAGGAGGATTATGAAAAGCAACATGCGGAAGAAAGAACTACTAAAAGAACTCTCCCTGAAAACAAACCTGCCTGAAAGTAAAATTAGTGAAGTTATTCAGGCATTAACTGCAATCGTTTATAGAGAAGCATCGAATGGAGGATTTACTCTTCCAGACATATGCAAATTTAGTGTAGTTACCAGAAAAGCCACAAAGAGGTGGCACCCCGTTCTACAAAAATATGTACTTTTCAAAGAACACAAGACGTTAAAAATAACACCTGTTAAGAAGGCAAAAGAGCATATTGTTCCTAAACCTGCAGAAGCTTTTGAGATTATATCGCAACAGGAAGTTGAAGAAGCTTCACACGAAACTAAAAATCTTGAGAGCACCGTGTATACTGAAAAGGAAGTTCATAAAAAACCCGAACTTAGTGAGCTTGCGGAAAAAATAAAACGTAATTTTGAAAATAAAAAGCAAAAGGATAACACTTTGGATCACACACTCAATATCAGAACGGAACCGCTAGAAGTAGAACATGATGATGTTCATTCTAAAAATGCAGAAGACACCAGGCATATAGTCTTTGCATGTCCAAACTGTAAAAACACGGTTATTGCGGATGTCCAGAATGCAGGTATGGTTGGAGAGTGCCCATATTGTTCAGCGAACATTAATGTCCCAACTGCAAGTAGCGTAAAAGAGGCAGAAGAACCTTCTAGCGAACAAAGTGAACAATCTGATATTAAACAGCCAGCACCTGATATAGACCGCAGCTCAATGACAATCAGGATGAACATCAACGACCTAAAGTTTTAATACCTTATTTTTCAATTCAAATTCATAATGATCGAATTGTTCAAAAAGATTTTCAGTAAGGACCATCCTAAAAAAGAGGGTGATACTCGAAAGAACAGTAAAGTGTCAATGCATGTATATGGCAATGCAAATAATTCAAACATAAAACGAAATGCCTTTACTAATGTATTAGCTATAGATGATGCTGATAGTGATGCTGAGCAAGCGCCATGCAAAGCGAATATAGGTGTAGCCCCTTCCTCTTCCGATAACGAAGAGAGCAAAGCTACGCTTTCTGATCAGATCATCTCTGATAAAACTATGATATTAGCCACAGATCGCTCTCTTTTTAAAACAATTTTATCTGCACTATATGATGCCGTATTAATTGTGGATCCTAAAGGCTATGTCATAGCATCAAACAGACGCACAGAAACAATATTTGGCTATCAGGAGAAAGATTTATGGAATATTGAATGTCATAAACTAATACAGGGGCTAACTCCCATAGCTTTGAACAAAATTAAAACCGAACTAAATAACAATCGCTTTTTTGTTTTAACTGCACAATGTGTAAGACAAACCGGCTCGCTCTTTAAAGCGGAGGTTACAATAGGTAAAATTAGCTTTCTCAATGAATTTGATTTATTACTTTCCATTCGTAGAATTGATAACAGAGAATGGGAGCTCGAGGCGCTATCTAACACCATTGCAGGTCTGTTGGTATGCAGAGATAATGGTGTGATAGAATATGCAAATACTGCTATGCTACGTATGCTTTTATTAAACCGCAACGACGAAATACAAGGACGCCACTTAAAAGAATTTTGCGATTCACAAAAGATGGTTGACCTAATGTTGAAAATACCAACCGCAGAAATAAGATGGAGCGGGATAGCTGCATTAAAAACCAGTAAAGGCAAAAACATAGAATGTCATGCTTTTTCAGTATTAAGCAGCACACATTTTATAGATGGGCATAAAAGATTTATTCTCACCTTTATGCCTCATCCTGAAAAGGCAAGAGCTATTAGTAATATGTAACTTCAAAAGAAATTAACATTATAGCCGCCATTTATAAACTCCAATATCAATGAATCTCATACATAAAATAAACAGTTGATATTTAAATAATTTTTTGCACTATCTACAATGTCATTTTTTAAAATTATAAGATCTTTATGAAAATACTTTGCACAACAAACATACCTTTTGCAGAAGAGGCGTTTTCAACACTTGGCAGTGTTGAGATTATGCCTGTATCAAAAATCTCCAATGCCACATTAAAGAATGTGGATGCGCTTATTATTCGCTCAACATTAAAAGTAACTCCAGAATTGATCTCAGGAACAAATGTGAAATTTATCGGAACTTGCACTATAGGCTTTGACCACATAGATACAGCCTATCTAGAGCAAAATGGCATAAAGTGGAAGAATGCGGCAGGATGCAACGCAAATAGCGTGGCTGAATACATAGTTGCTGGCTTGCTCTATCTGGCAAACAAGCATCATTTTACTCTTAAAAACAAAACAATAGCCATAATAGGCGTTGGCAACGTTGGGAAAAAAGTTGTAGAAAAAGCAAACGCTTTAGGATTAACTTGCTTGAAAAATGATCCTCCTCTTTTTGAATTAACTCAGGACACCTCATACAAAAGGCTTGATGAAATTTTGCCACATGCTGATATAGTTACATTGCACGTGCCTCTTACGAAAACAGGGAAATATCCCACCTTTAAAATGGTTAATCAGAGTTTTTATGATCTGCTTAAAAAAGGCTGCATATTTATCAATGCGGCACGTGGCGGTATAATGATTTCAGACCTCTTTATAAAAGCACGGGATAATAATTTGATTAAACACACCATCACTGATACATGGGAAGGCGAACCAAATTTTAGGTTGGATGTCTTAGAGAGATCCGATATTGCCACCCCACATATCGCAGGACACTCCTATGAAGGAAAAGTGCTTGGCACCTATATCATATACAAAGAGCTATGCAGTTTTTTAGGACAAGAAGCCAGATGGCGTTATGAGCCATATCTGCCAGTTCCACTCTGCCCAGAACTTCACATTGTTGCCACAAATAAAACTTTTGAACAAACCTTATGGGAAGCTGTAAAAGCAATATACGATATTGAAGCTGACGATGCAAAAATGCGAGAGATTGCAAAGGAGCCTGATCCACAGAAAAGAGCTAGCGCCTTTGAAAAGATGAGGCAAAATTATCCCATTCGCCGCGAATTTAGGTTCACAAAAATTCACATAAAAAACGGAACACCAGCATTAAAAAGCGCACTGGAAAATCTACAATTTCAGGTAATAATGGGAAAATAAATTCTCTCCTTGAGAAACAAGAAGAGAGAGCTACATTATAGATTTTATGAGAACAAGGAAAGAGGTAAAAAATGTACCACAAAAGGACTTGAGATCTTCATAGAAAAGCTTTTATGTTATTAAAAAAAATCGACTCAAATGCTTCGTAATACTTTGCCTTGATATGCACTTTTTTTCCAATAGATTGATTTATATTCAGGATTCTTTCATCAAAGCCTTTGCCTCTGGTAGTGATATTCCTGTACTGTTGAGATTTATGGTGGAGCAACAATTTTGACTTCCATATAGCCTCGTCTTCTCCAAAAGGCATATATAAATTTATTTTGATTGCTACTGTTTTTGGATCCTTATTGAGTATTGCACAAACAGGTTTATTATATTCTAAAACTATATTTCAAAAAATTTCATACATTGCTTTATGATCTGGATTGGTATCGTTATAATAAGGCATAAACACCATATCTGGCATTTTACTCATAAAAAAGATTTAAGGACTTTGCAGTTATTTTCCGTATCTTTTATTTGATCCTCATCATCGTTTCCCAACGAGAAAAAAAAGTTACGCACTCTTCCTTTAGATCAAAAAACTTAAGGCTTTCCCTTTGGTAAAACTCTCTTATTTTTGCATTTTCCTGTAAGGTCACTGCGGGTTGGAAAGAATCTTTTATGTCCATACCAGTCATCATAATGCCGATATCAAGTGCGCAGCCGTGTTCAGTAAAAAATAGTACATCCTATTGCATCAAAATCATCAGAGTGCGGCGCCAGAACCAGCAATTTGAAGGTTCTATCCAAATTTATAGATGGGAGAAGAACTACACCAGTTGCCTCTTTTCACTGAAAATTTAATGATGCAAAAAGGCCTTGCTGCGTATTCTTGTCTTTGGCTATTTTTGCTATTCCGCAATTCTTCAAAAGGCTTTCTATGCGTTAATGCAAAAATTAAGCATTAACTTTGCCCATATTCTTTTGCATTGGCTGGAGTGGAAAGCAGCACTTTAACTTCTGGAATTATCTTTGCAAGTTCAGCAACTTCATCCATCTCGCCTTCCAGAGGAAGTTTAATTTGTTTACGTTCAATAACTGACCTGCATAGAGCCATCATTATTTCAAAGCCCTTATATGCGCTTTCAAAATTACAGGGATGGACTTTGCTTTCATCATCCAGCCAGTTTGCTATATCCTGGATGTAAGGGGGCATATCAAGCTCGTAATTCATACAACCTGGTCCTGATTGAACCCCATTTTTAGCAGTCACAGCGCGCCACCCATTGCCAGTAAGCACTTCAGCAAAACCTTCTGTGCCTTGAGCGCCTATGCGACATTTCCTCCACCAATAGTCCACCTCCGGCACATCAGGAGCGCCAGCGCCACACTCAAGAATGCCGTGCACGCCATTTTTGTAATGCACTATTCCAGCTATATAATCTGGTGAAGGATGCAAATCAGAAAACTTAACTTTCCCAAAAGCAGAAGCAATAACCCATTCTGCTTCTTCATTGTTATTATACCAGCGAGTATAATCTATGAGGTGACTCATCATATGCATCATCCAGCCCGTAGCAGTGCCATAAACAGTATTGATTCTTCCGAGAGCGCCAGAATCTATAACCTGTTTGACTGCCTGATAGTGCACTCCATATCTATGCTGATGACTAATAACAGCTTTAACTTTTGCCCTATCTAGAGCCTGTTTTATAGCTTTGCCTTCTTTGCTGGTCAAGGCAACTGGCTTTTCAAAAGCGATGAGCTTTGCTCCGCTCTGAATGCCAAGCTCTATTAGAGGCAAGCGCAATTTTGGAAGAGTGCAAAAGCAAAACACATCAGGCTTGATGCTCTTATTCATCTGGCTGGCGTCAGTAAAGCACTGAACGTTGCCAAGTTTTTCTTTAGCAGCATCAAGTTTCTTGCTGTCAATATCGCAAATTCCCACCAGCTCAAATTTTGGATTGGCTTTAAACGTGGAAGCATGGTGCATCCCACGTTTGCCCATTCCAACAACCACAACTTTATATTTATTCCCAGACATATCGGTTTTTTCCACTCCGTTTGTTTTTATTGTTTAGCATCCCATTCTAAAACTTTTTCAATAACATAATCAACTTCTTGCACCGTTAATTCTGGGAACATTGGCAAAGATATGCAGCTTGCAGCATTCTTTTCTGCATTTTCAATTGAGCCCACTATCCTTGCCCTCTTGCCCCACGGATAACCTTCCTGCTGGTGAATAGCAATAGGATAATGGCACTTTGCATCAATACCATTATCATTAAGATATTTCAAAAACGCATCTCTCTTTGCCGGCTCTTTGGTTTCAATAACATAAAGATGATACACATGACGGTAGCCGGGTTTCTCATAAGGTAAGGTTATGTGTTTGGCATTCTTAAGTCCTGCCGTATATCTTGCCGCCCATTTACGTCTTAAATCGTTCCATTCATCAATTTTTTTAAGCTTTGCACTTAAAATCCCTGCGTGAATATCGTCAAGACGGCTATTAAACCCAAAGCTATGATGTGAGCGTTTTTCAGAGCCATGATTACGGAGTTTGCGCACTATCTTGTCAATTTTTTCGTTATTTGTAACAACTGCGCCACCATCGCCAAAAGTTCCTAGGTTCTTTTGTATAATGAAGCTTGTTGTTGCGGCATCGCTTAATTCAGCGATACGAAAGCCATCGCCATGCGCCCCTATTGCTTGAGCATTATCTTCTATAACAAACAAGTTGTGTTTATCTGCTATCTTACGAATTGCCTTCATATCTGCGCATTGCCCATAAAGATGAACAGGTATGATGGCTTTTGTTTTAGGAGTTATGGCTGCTTCTATCTTTGCAGGATCAATACATTTCGTAAGAGGATCGCAATCCACAAAAACAGCCGTTGCACCAGCTATCCATATTGCTTCAGCAGTAGCAAAAAATGTGTTTGGAATTGTTATGCACTCATCGCCCGGCCCTACCCCAAGCGCCATAAGCGCAAGCCATATAGCATCTGTGCCGTTGCCCACTCCGATGGCATATTTAGTCTTTGAATATTCAGCCAGTTCCTTTTCAAACTGCTTAAGCATTGGTCCCATTACGTACTCACCACTTTCTAGAACCTTTGCGATATTTGCATCAATTTCTTTCTTGAGATTGTGATATTGCCTCACATGTCCATAGAAACCAACGTTCATTTTATACCTCCTTTTTAGTGTTTTTTTAATGTTCTTATTTCGTTTAAAAGAACCCATAATCTATTTAGCTTTAAACAGAATTGCAAGTCTTTTTTTTTTTTGCAGATTTTAATTTTTGTTCTCTATGAGTTTAACAGCCAATTGGCGCTTATCATCATTTGCAAGATAAAGTGTTTGCGTAGGGAAGGCAAAATCAATGCCTTCATCGTTAAATCGCTTCAATATTTCAAAATTCAGTTTCTCTGTAAATGCCATATATTTCCAATAATCTGGTGGATGATACCAATAAATCATAATAATGTTTAAGGATGCGTCATTAAACTTATCAAAATAGACACGTGGCGGAAAATCAGAATGCATTCCTTCGTGGTTTTCCAAAAGTTGTTTTATTATTGAAATCGCTCTTTCTACTTTCTCTGGAGGAGTATCATAAGTAATCGTTATATTTGACACATTCCTTATATACGGTCTTTTCCCGATATTAAGCACAGTTTTATTCACAAGCTCTGAATTTGGCACAATGACTAGATGCCCATCAAGCGTCCGTATCCTTGTTGAGCGGAATCCTATACTCTCCACAGGACCATCATAACCATCCACAACTATCCTATCACCAATCTCAAAAGGCTTATCCAGCAAGACAACAATAGATCCAAAAAAATTTTTTATGCTATCCTGCGCTGCAAGTGCCACAGCAAGGCTGCCTATCCCAAGCCCGGCAAGGATGGTGCTTATGCTTTTTCCACTTATCTGCTGAATGATATTCACCAACACCAGAACTGCCACTGTTATCCTGATGCTTTTCCCTAATAGCGGCGCTAATACGTCATCAATCCGACTATGCGTCTTAGCTGCCATCCGAATTAAATAAAAATCAATTATATCCACAAGCGAATAGAGGGCATAGCCAATGGTTACAGCATTGAGAATGCGCCCTATGATGGTTAATATGTTTGTCAAGGTATGGCTAACTTCTAAAAAAGCGTTTATCCCTACATACCAGCCAAGAGTAAACCCTGCCAGAACCACAGGACGCATTAGCGCCTTTAATAAGAGCCCCGTAAACTCTTTCCCTCTTTCTTTTGAATAATCAGAAAATTTTTGCATAAAGAAACGGGCCATTTTCCCAATAACCAGCGAAACAAGAATGGCAGAAAAGAAGAAAAGTATTCGCCATACCTCTATTCCCATCATTTTAATGTATAAAAAAGATTCATTCATAGCGCTAGTAAGCCTCCTTTTTTTAAAAGAAGCAAGATTGTAAAATACAAGTCCCTACAGGCTAGTATCTTTCTTCCAAAAACACAATTATTTTTTATCTTTAAGTTCACGCTCCTCCTACATACATTCTACATAAAAAGGATTTGCCTTTTTGCTTTTAAATAAATATAACTTGCAGGCATCTGTTTCAATACTCAACAATCAGAAAAGGAGATTAAAGCGATGAGACAACTCGATTTCTTTCCAATAAGTTTCTGGAACTATTGCGATTTAGATATGAATGGAGAGGAAGCGGTAAAAGATTGGAAAGATTGCGGCATTACGCTCCCTATGACGCAGGTATATGATCCAGAAAAACACAGTAAAGAAAGATTTATAAAAGTATTAGATACCATTGCAGCGCAAAATATGAAAGCCATTATCTGGGATGAACGCTTACTAAGAAATAATGGGGACTTTACAGAAAATTATGACGCTTTTATTAAAAATTTTGGTAGCCATCCAGCCACCTACGGATTTTTTGTTGGTGATGAGCCAGATAGGACAATGTTTGATGACATCTGTAAAAAAATAAGACTTGCCAGAGAAATAAATTCCGATTTTTTGCCTTTCTTAAATCTTTTGCCAAAACATCCCGGATTCGAACATAAAGTCGGTTTTGCATCGTGGGCCCGTTATCTTGATAAATACCTAAAAGAATCCAATAGCCCCCTTCTCTGCTATGATTGCTATTCCCAACTTGATGAAGATGAACCTGAAAAAGGGCTGGAACAATACTTTGATAATTTGCGAGAATTCCGTGAAGCATCTGAACGCAATAACGTACCTTTTTGGACAACGCTTCTTTCTGTTGGACATTTTGCCTTTAGGTGCCCTACGGAAGATGATTTCAGATGGCAGCTTAATACAGCAGTGGCTCACGGCGCAAAAGGGATTTTATGGTTCTTTTTGTATATGCGATATCCACATTCAAACTATAGAGTTTCTCCGATTGATGAGCACGGCGAACGCAGTGAAACTTTTGAAAGACTTTCACGAGTGCAACGCACCTTCTTAAAGATGCATGCAAATGTATTTCTAAAATTAAAACTGAAAAATGTATATCACTTTGGCAAAGCATACGGTGGACACATTCTTCTTAACAATAATTGCAATAGGATTCACTCAATTACCTCAAAGCAACCACTGGTTATTACTGAATGGGAAGATGAACTAAAACGTCCATATATTAGCTTTGTTAATAATAGTCCATTCAAGAACACGAGAGTAACAACAAAGATAAAAGGCAACTCCCCCATCATCTGGCGGCAAGACTGGCTCTACAAAGAGAACGAAGTTAAAGGCAATAAAGGTGAAGATTTTATATCTTTATGGTTTGACCTTGCCCCCGGCCAGATGGAGATCTATAGAATTGAAGAAGTTATAAAACAATAAAAATGGGATTGTATAAAATGGTAGTGTTCTAAAAAAGAGGTAACGACAAAAAAGCAGCATTTAATTCATTTAACGTTTTGAATTTCAACACGAATAATCTCATAGGCTTTGAGTGATACAACTTCAAAGATACTTACCAGATAAAACGGAATGTCCCGATGATGATTTAAAACAAAAAACTACTTTGTTTGTAAAAATCTTTGAATCTTTTGCCAATCTTGTTGAGGCAATACTGCCGGTCCGTGAAAAAACATTCGTAACAAGCAAAAACGGCAACATTTTTTAAAATTAACCTAATATGAGAGAGCCCCACAAACACACGCAGATCCCCCCATCAAACCATCCTTATAAACAAGTCTTCCTATTTTGCAAAATGTCCTGTAATAGGAAATTTCTTGTAATTGACGCATCTGATCCATTTTGATGGAATAGCCCATTCGCAACCTAGATCAGATGGCATTTTCCACTGTTCATAGCATTTCACCAATACATCAGATAAGCCTTCCACATAAACAAATTTCTCTGGTGGCTTATTTTGTGAAACTACTTCGTTAACTTTTACATAAGGTTTTGGAAAATTGATTATCTTTGCAGGGGATTCCTGCGCAGCATTCATACAAATGGTCTGCGAAAGTGCAGCTTCCACTCCACAGTGTGGTACAGGCACATTCCCTTGTACTGCATCAATGCACTGCCAGAGTTTATTTAGCTGTTGTGCATCACTCATTGTTCCATAAGAGTAAACGCTACCATCATTCCAATACATTTTAAAATCCGTACCATCACCAATCAATTTTCCTTTTTCGAATTCAAATTCTATTCTGATTTTATGCCAATCTTGCACAGCGTGAGATGTAACAAAAAGCAATCTAGCTCCATTAGTCAGTATTCCTTCAATAACTGCCGTATCATAATTTTCAATTTCGTTCGCACGATAAAGTTCAGCTCTTATAGCTTCTGGTTTAGCAGATGAGCTCCACTTATCTCCTGTAATAAATAGCATATTGTGCAAGTAGTGAGAATGGGCATTATTTACAGGACTATCTAAAATAAATTCACCCTTATCTGATCTTATCTTTCCAGCCCAGTTGTTACGGCTATAATAAAGTAGACTTCTTGGACCAAGCACAAAACTCTTCATCCTGAGAGGTTTCCCAAATTTACCTCCAAGAAAATCCTGCTTGATTTTTAGAATTTCACTAAAAAAGCTCCAGTTATAACCAATAACCACGAATTTTTTTGCTTTTTTACGAACTTCGATAATTTTAAGCGCATCCTGCACTGTCCCACTTATAGGTTTTTCGCAAAGCACATTCATCCCTGCCTTGAGAGCCTCACAGGTTTGAGGTACGTGTAAATGAATTGGCGAAGCTATAATGGCAAGATCCGCAACATCCTTCCGTGCAGCATTAAGATATTCTCTGATGGAATCATAGCATGGAATATTTAACGCCTTAATTGTTGCAAAATATGGATTTTTTTCAGCATAAGGATCTATAACAGCACACAATGTTGCTATCTTTTCATTTTCTTGTTCAATAAGAGCTTTAGCATATAGAGAGCCATAAGCACTTAATCCAATTAAAACTATATTAGCCTTTTCTGACACTTTGTGTATCCTTCCTTCTTTGTTTTTGTAATTTTATAAAATACTGACAGTTAATATAAAAAGCAACAACAAGATACGTCAACTCTTTTTCATAAAAAAAGCATGTTGCATTGTAGAGAGAAGATTTATAGCATTCGATTGGATTTTGCAGTACACAAGATCTTTTACCCGTAATGTAGTAAAAAACTTTAAGAAAAATTTATAGTAACTATTTTTTTAGAGCAAAAATGTATTTCTTACCCTTTATAATTTCTGACAAATTTTGAAGCGCTTTTTAACCACAGAGACCTTGGGAGATCACAGAGAAGAAAAAAAATTAGAAAGCTAATTGGCTATCACAACGCTTTTTGGTTATGCCCTGTCTTAATCCCTTCCTCTGT
>CAZBHO010000034.1:0-591 GCA_964491945.1 uncultured Verrucomicrobiota bacterium
GTGGCTAATAATATCAATGCTAGCTCAAGCACTTCATGGCCGGGAGTTTATTTGGCAACAACTAATATTAATAGGTATTATTTGACAAACAACATAATATACAACAACGTTTATTCAACTAACACAATAAATCACAATATTCCTACCAACTTAACCACAGATACCATTGCTTATAATTGTACCATTCCTGCGGTAGGGTTAGAGTGTATAACAAATGATCCAAAGTTTACATCTGGTTATCGATTGTCAGAAGGTTCACCTTGTATTAACGCTGGATTTAATATGGATTGGATGCAGAATGAGACCGATCTTGATGGGAACCGCCGAATTATGAAAGGAAGAGTGGATTTAGGTCCTTACGAGTATTCCATTATCCCCAAAGGTACCATAGTTATTGCTTATTGAATTTAGCCAAAATCTTTTTTCGCTCAAATTGAATGGATGATTTTTTCTCTATAACAGAGTGTTTTGGGGAACGTTAGGAGGATAAAAAAATCACTATTGCCCATCAGATTTTTTTCTTTGTTTTCTCCGTGCAGTTCTTAAGTTCTATGGGATAAAATTTTATCTTGGTATTAATATCAGTGTAAT
>CAZBHO010000034.1:614-2347 GCA_964491945.1 uncultured Verrucomicrobiota bacterium
TCACTATGCAAATTAGATAATTTTTTTTGCGGCTGCGAATGCCATTTCTGAAGTGATTTTATTTAGGGCATCTTCTGCTTTTTTTGAAGTTCTTGCTACATCGCGAGTTGCGATGTTTGATGCCTTAAGAACCATAACTTTTTTCCCGATAGGACCTGTGAGTTCAGGATCTGTTATGCCAAAAATCGCTAAAGTTGGGGTGCCAAGTGCCGCCGAAAGATGCGTTCCGCCGCTATCATTAGCCACAGTGAGCTTTGATTTTGATAATAGCGCTGCAAGTTCTGATAATGATGTTTTGCCTGCCAGATTGATGGAATGATTGCCAAGAGCAGCCTTTAAGCTTTCACAAAGCTCAAATTCTTTCAATACTCCTGCAGCCACTATAAGGCAATTGTGGTTGAAGTGTTCCAGAAGTTTTTTGCCAAGCTCGATAAAGTTTTCTATTTGCCACTGTTTGGATTTGCCCCTTGCAGCGCCGGGCATAATGGTGATGATGTTTTGATTTTGAGATGATGAAGGTAGCAAACTGATTAGCTTTTTTTTTGCTTCTTCTGGAATTATTAAAGTTGGTGGGCTGATCTTATTTGTGGTGTAGCCAAGCAGAGCAAGATATTCTAATGTCTGATGTAATTTTTGTTCAGATGGTTTTTTAACAACATCTGTCAGCATAAGTTTGCGGTAGTTACCAGCGAAACCGCATCTTTTAGGAATTTTGGCAAAAAGCGGCAGGAGCGCTGATCTTGGAGAATTAGGCAAAATAAATGCCTCATCTATTTTTTGTTGTTTTAGTTTTTTAGCCAGCTTGATGATTTCATAGAGTGATTTGTTGCATATTACTATTTGCTTTTTAATTGCATGCATCTGCCATAGTGCTGCAAGATTTTTTCTTGTGGCGATTATTATCTCCTTTTCAGGATTGTTTTTTTGCCAGAGCTCAATTGCTGGCATAGCCATAATGCAATCGCCCAGCCAGTTTGGAGTAACAAAGAGAGTTTGCTTTTTATTTGAAGCAGATTCTTGATATGCAGGCATTGAAGTCTTCTTCTCCACCTAATAGTTCTATTTCAACGCGCAAGTAGAGCACAGGAATATCGCATCTATCCAGCTTTGGAAAGCGCACGGCATCTTTTTCTGTGGTTATAATCATTGAGGCACCGTTATGGCGAGATTTGTTGATGATCTCAATAATTTCCTGTTGCGTATAGCGGTGGTGATCGGCAAATCGTTTATTATACACTATTGTTGCTCCAAGCCTCCGCACTTCTGCTTCAAAGCCTGAAGGATTTGCTATTCCTGAAACGGTTCCTACCTTTTTGGTGGCAAGATAAGCCAGCTCAAATTTTTGAGAGGTATAAACGTTTTGCAGATATTTAGATGAGTGAGTGCAAATGGAAATTTCAGCGCGAGGATTGATTTCTCTGATTTTTTGTTTCAATGGTTCTGCGTGAGCCAGAGAAGAAGCCTTTGTGATGAAGATAAAATCGGCGCGCCGCAATTGCGAGATATCTTCGCGCAAAAGTCCTCTTGGCAATAGATAGCCGTTGCTAAAAGGATTGGTGCAATCAACGAGCACAATTTCAACTCTATGCTTCAGCCTGCGGTACTGAAAGCCATCATCAAGAATAAGAGTATCGCAGCCAAATTTATCAATGGCATATCTGCCGCTTTTTACCCTGTCCTTATCCACTAGCACACAGACGTTTGGAAGATTGGAAGCCAGCATAAAAGGCTCA
>CAZBHO010000034.1:2372-11681 GCA_964491945.1 uncultured Verrucomicrobiota bacterium
TTCTTCATTTAGCAAGAGTTCTTTGCCATCTGATACCACACGTGGAGGCTTTTTCTTATCTCTACCTGTAAGAAAATTTAGCGTTCTTTCAAGCAAGCTATCTTCTTTTTTCTTATAGCCTCTGCTTAAAATGGCAACAACACGGCCTTCTTTTGATAAGGCTCTTGCAAAAATTTCCACTATCGGAGTTTTGCCTGTTCCACCAACTGTTAAATTCCCAATGCTTATCACCTGACAGCCAAGTGTGTGATATCTAAAAATGCCATGATTATAAAGGAAGTGCCTGATGTTGACGGCAAATCCGTATACTTTTGAGAGAGCCTTTAAAATAACTCTTAAAAAAGAAGGGAAGCGTCCTTTTCTATCGTTAAGTATTACCGATAAAAAATATCGTTCTAATTTTTCACGTCTGCTTATACTGCCCATATTTTCCAATCTATTTTGCTGGTGAAAAATACGTTATGAGATTACACGGTCTTTTTTAGTAAGTAAAGTCCTGCCATATAGATAATTGAGATAAAAGTGGATTGCGATTAACCCTATCATAATTATATGGTAGGAAAAAAACTAAAAGGAAACAATCCACATACACAAGCAAATATATGATATTGTAGCAAGTATGCAAGCTTATTTCATGGTCCTTATATAAGAGAACTATATACTACCACTTTTCTTAAAATCCATAACAAAAGAATAATGTAGAGAAAAAAGATGTTTTTTTATTGTTTTCTTGGATTCTTTGGTTCAATCAGTATTTGTTTTCTGGAAAGTCGTTACGGCAAACATAATTAGGAGAGTAAAAGAAAAAGCCAGTTTCTTCTTTTATAATAAAAGCTTGATAAAAAACTCTAAAATGCTTTATTACATAGCAATCAAATATGTTTTGAAAAGAAGAAGATGACTAGCTTCCTAAAACACTACCCATTGATTACTCGCCGTGATTTTATTTTGCTTTCTGCTGGCAGCGCTGCTGCGCTCTCTTTAGGAGGTTGTGCAACAAATCCTGTTTCAGGCAAAAAAATGTTCACACTACTTTCGGAAAGTGGCGAAACTCAAATTGATAGGCAATACTCGCCGCATCAAATCTCTGCGGATTATGGCGCAGTTCAGGATAGCTCGTTGAATAAGTATATAGCAAAAGTTGGCGGTGAGCTTGCGGCAAAATCGCATCGTCCAAATGTTCCATATTCTTTTCGGGCAGTGAATGCTTCTTATGTGAATGCTTATGCGTTTCCGGGTGGCACAATAGCCATAACAAGAGGGATGCTAATTGAGCTCAATGATGAAAGTGAGCTGGCAGCTGTGATGGGGCATGAAATTGGGCATGTCTGCGCCAGGCACGCTGCATCAAGCTACACAAAAGGGATAATTGCTTCAACAATTGTTAGCGCGGGCGCTTTAACCGTAGGGCTTTTAACGGAAAACGACACCTATGCCACAATCACATCGGGGCTGGGTGCGGTTGCTGCTGGTGGATTTCTTGCACATTACAGTCGTGATAACGAACGAGAAGCAGATGCTCTTGCAATGGAATATATGACAAGGTGCGGCTATAATCCGCAAGGGGCTGTTGGGGTGATGCAAATTCTTAAGAAGCTACAAAAAGAACAACCAAACGCCATTGAAATGATTTTTGCAACACACCCTATGAGTGAAGAGCGATATAACAATGCAATATCTTTGATGAATTCAAAATACTCATCCTTTAAGCATTTGCCCACGAACAAGGAGCGCTTTATGGATGAAACTGCTAATTTGCGAAAAAAGGCGGATGTGATACGGAACCTACAGAAAGCCGAGATGGCGATTATCAAAAATAAATTTAATGATGCCGAATCTTTCTTAAAGGATGCTCTGCAAAAAGCTCCTGATGATTATGGAACGCTGCTTACTTACTCACAATTTCATCTTGCCATAAAGCAAGCTGAGATGGCAGAGAGGATGGCAGAAGAAGCAAAAAGAGTTTATCCGGGCGAGCCATATGCATTGTATTTAGCTGGCATATCAAAGATTCATCTTAAGAAATATGATGAAGCTTATCAATCGTTTGTTCAATACGAGCGGATTTTGCCCGGAAATAACGAGATAATCTTCTATCAAGGTTTTTCTATGGAAGGCGCTGGCAGAAGACAGCTAGCAGCCGAACGCTATATGGCTTATTTGCAAGTTGAACAGAATACAGAGCATGCGCAATATGCATATCGCCGACTCGTTGAATGGGGCTATATTAAAAAAACATAAATAGAAGAATCAAAGTGAAAGCACTTGTTAAGAAATATGCTAAAGAAGGACTATGGTTGGAAGATGTTCATGAACCGGAAATAGGAATAAATGATGTCTTAATAAAAATTCATAAAACCGCTATATGCGGCACTGATGTGCATATATGGAACTGGGATGAGTGGGCTCAAAAAACAATACCGGTGCCTATGGTGATAGGACATGAATTTGTAGGGAAAATTGCAGCGATTGGCTCAAATGTGCATGATTTTCAGGTTGGCGATATTGTATCAGGTGAGGGGCATCTTGTTTGCGGTAGATGCCGAAACTGCCTGGCTGGCAGAAGGCATCTTTGCAAAGACACAAAAGGTATAGGAGTGAATAGAACAGGAGCTTTTGCAGAATATATAAGCATTCCAGTAACAAATGTTTGGCATGCCGATCCAAAGATACCAATGGATGTCCTTTGCATATTTGATCCGTTTGGAAATGCAACACATACTGCCCTTGCTTTCAAGGTGCTTGGTGAAGATGTGTTGATAACGGGGGCAGGTCCTATAGGACTGATGGCTACCGCAATTGTTAAACACGCTGGCGCTCGCTTTGTTGTAACAACTGATGTCAATCCTTATAGGCTTGAGCTTGCAAAAAAAATGGGAGCAACAGTTGCTCTGAATGTTAAAGAAAAAAGCGTTAAAGAAATTCAAAAAGAGCTTGGTATGAAGGAAGGTTTTGATGTTGGGCTTGAAATGTCAGGCAATGCCAGTGCGTTTCGTGAAATGCTTGCAAATATGTGCCATGGTGGGAAAATAGCTCTTCTTGGTATTCCACCTAAAGAAATGTCAATTGATTGGAATACTGTTATTTTTAATATGATAACTATAAAGGGAATTTATGGCAGAGAAATGTATGAAACATGGTATCTTATGCAATCAATGCTTCAGACTGGCTTGGATATTACACCTGTTATAACACATCGTTTCCATTACACAGAATTTGAGAAAGCTTTTGAAGTAATGCGTTCTGGACAATCAGGCAAGGTAATATTGAATTGGGTGGAATAGAGGGGAGCATCCATTATGAATAAGCTAAATTGGATAGATTACGAAATGAATGCTCTTGATGAGCAAGGGCTGAAACTCAATATACGGGTCATCAATTCACCTTGTGGGGCGGTTATGAAAGTTGATGGCAAAGAGGTGCTAAACTTTTGTACAAACAATTATCTTGGCTTCGCCAATGATCCGCGATTAAAAACTGCAGCAAAAAATGCTATTGATAAGTGGGGGGTTGGTCCTGCCGCAGTGCGCTCAATTGCAGGCACGCTTGAACTTCATAGAGAACTTGAAAAGAAAGTGGCTAACTTTAAGAATGTGGAAGATTCATTGTATGTGCAATCTGGTTTCTGCGCCAATCAGGCAGTTATTCCTTCAATGGTTGGTAAAGATGATGTCATTTATACAGATCGCCTTAATCATGCCAGCATTATAGATGGCTGCAGACTTTCTGGTGCAAAAATCATTATTTATGAGCATTGCAATGTTCCAGATGCAGAGCGGTTAATCAAGGAGACAAGAAATAGTTTTAGACGCGCCCTTCTTGTGACGGATGGTGTTTTTTCTATGGATGGCGATATAGCTCCTTTGGATAAGCTCTACCAGCTTTGTGAACAACACAATGTGATCACTATGGTGGATGATGCCCACGGCGAAGGTGTGCTTGGTAAGAACGGAAGAGGCATTGTTGATCATTTCAATCTCCATAATAAATTTGATATTGAAATAGGAACGTTTTCAAAAGCATTCGGAGTGGTGGGCGGGATAATAGCAGGCTCAAGAAAAATAGTTGATTGGATAAGACAAAAAGCACGTCCATTTCTTTTTTCAAGCGCCGTGACTGCTGCAGATACTGCCGCCTGCCTTGCTGCAGTGGAAATTCTTGAAAAATCTGGAGAACTTGTGAATAGATTGTGGGAAAACACAAACTACTTTAAGTCGGAAATAAAGAGGCTCGGCTTTGATATTGGTAATAGCCTAACTCCAATAACTCCTGTAATGCTTGGAGAAGCCACGCTGGCACAACAATTTGGCCGTGAGCTTTTTGGAGAAGGCATTTTTGCAATCCCAATAGGCTACCCAACGGTCCCTAAAGGCAAAGCCAGAATACGCATTATGATAAGCGCCGTGCATTCTAAAGAGCATCTTGATAAGGCTCTTTCTGCCTTTGCCAGAATAGGCAAAAAGCTTGCAATCATATGAAAACTGGAAAAGAAGAAATTATAACCAGCCTGTGGCCTGAGCAAGGAGTTTTGTGTAATACACATAGTTATCCCACGAAATATCGGGTGGCACACCATGATCGCAGGAAGGAATAAAACCACCTTCCTTAATAACAGGCATTAAACGTTCTATCTCTGTTTCTATTATCTTGCCACCCTTTGCTATGGCGCGCTTATCAACACCACTTGTATATGCCATATTTTTTCCGAACTGTTTTCTAAAAAGCACAATATCGTTGCCAGCAGCCACTTCTATCGGCGTGCATACATTTATGCCTGCCTCTATCCATATCGGAATAAGCTCCCCAATGTAGCCATCAGAATCAATCATATATATCGGCACACCAGCTCCTCTAATTATCTCTCCCCATTTCTTCCAAACGGGCAATAGATATTGCTTTGTCATCGCAGGTGAGATCATTGAAAAATTCTTATAAGCCATATCTTCTGATATCAACACAACATCAGGCACACAAATTGCCAGAGCTCGTTTGAGAAGATTAGCAATATAATCACTCCAGAACTCTATCATTTCCGCCGTCCAATTTGGGTCATCATAGAAAAGCTCACAAAGCCTTTCAAAACCAAGCCATTCTCTCAACTGCCAGAATGGTCCTGAAAAAGCAAAAGTCACAACATAGTCCCTCTCTTTAAGAAGAGTTGCTCTCTTTTCAGCATCATCAGCAAGCCTTTCAGGAGTGCTTGGGTCATATCTGCGCTTCATATCTTCCCAATCTTTGCGATTTTCCACCGGACACTTTATCCAGCGTCTGGTGACAAAATCAATAGCATTTCTTAAATACTCAACTGTAAATTCCTTGCCTATTTCGCAGATGTTGCCTTTCCAATCCTGCACTATTCTTGAATTTTCTTTTTCTTCTATAACTTTTTCTTCAAATTGTGGAATCATTCGCTCATTTATAGGAAAACTAATGGCGTTTCGTTCTGAATTAGAATATAAAGAAAGCTTTCCACCAGCTAGCTTATACGCATATTCAATGTAATCAATGGGACTATCTATATTTTCTGGCAATCCACCTTTATGCCAGACTTCTCTTGTAGATTTTCTCCCATAGCCCGGAATTAAGGGGATGCGATCAACTTTTTCAAACAATAGTGTTTTGATGTATCTTTCTCTTGATGTCATTTTTTATCTCCTTTTTTTTTGTTTTATTATGGATAATAAAGCTTTCTAAAAAAAATATTGTCTTTTAAACAATATGAATATAGTCTATCGTATCATTAAATTTATAACAATGGATTGAAAAGTCTTTAATATGGATAAATCGTTCATAAAATTGCAGATATTTAAAGAAACAAAATTTAGAGCCATAAATGCCTATGAAAAACAATGCAATCTCTGGGTAGATAGAATCGGGACAGGCAGACAACAAAAAGCACAAATTGACAGGCTGAGAATACTTGGACAATTCGCAGCCGTTGCTATAGAAGATGGAGAAGGATGGCTGATAACAAAAAGCAAAGGGAAAACCCCCGTACATTCCAATGATGTTATACTGATTGCACCTGATGATCCTTGCGCGTATACTCCTAAAAAATCATGGTTAAGCAGATGGATTGTTTGGAATGGGAAAGAAGCTGAGATGATATTTAAAAAAATTTTTGGCGAATCTAACACGCAAGTTCTAAAAAACACGGCTCCTGCCGTAATCAAAGCATTTACACTTTTAAATAATATTATCTCTTTGGAAACATTGGCAGGTGCATTAAAACGTAAAGCTATTATTTTGAATCTATTCTACGATTTTCTGGATACTATGAATGAGTATGACAGGTTTAATAAGAACTCTATTCATAGAAGAATCATTGATACAATAGAATTTATACGAGATAACATTGCACTCCAACATTCTATTCCAGAATTAGCAAAAAGAAGTAATGTGAGTGTTTCACACTTCCGCAGATTATTTATAAAGGAAACCGGTAAAAGTCCTATAGAATTTATTAATGCAGAAAAAATTCTAAAAGCGAAAGAATTGCTACTTAAAGGAATGACTATCAAACAGTGTGCTGAAGAGATAGGCTTTAATGATATTTTCTATTTTATGCGTTTATTTAAAAAAGTTTCAGGTTTTACAGCTGGCGAGTTTGTTAGACAACATAGAACCATTTTGTAATATATGCCATTTTGTTTTTTATTTCAAAAATTATACAGCTTCAAATTAGACCGGCTTAATCTAACTTTTTTCTTGCAAAAAGGGCGCTTTCTTCTAATTTTAACAAAAAAATATTATTAAGGAGGTCAGAATGTTTAACATACCTTATCGGCTCTGTTGCTGTGGATTAACGATTTGCTATTCGGCTCTTTCCGGCAGCGCTACAGCTTCTGATATACAATACAAAACACCTGAAAATTTCGGAGAGGATGTTGCTTTTCTAGAAAAATATACAGATGGCTTCCTATTGCAAAAAGGAAAAGCAGCCATATTCGTGGTGCCATCATTCCAGGCAAGAGTGATGACAGCTTCCGCTGATGGAATGCAAGGGAAAAGTAGCGGATGGATAAACTATAAGCTTATTGCATCAAAAAAGCTTAATCCGCACATCAATGCTTTTGGCGGAGAGGAACGTTTCTGGCTTGGACCAGAAGGGGGGCAATATGCCATATTCTTTAAGCCTGGCTCGGAATTTATTTTCGATAACTGGCAAACACCATCTGCCATAGATACTGCCACATATACAATAAAAGAACGTTCGGATGACAGGGCATTATTTATTTACGAAACCAAACTTACCAATTGGAGTGGGTTCACTTTTGATGTTAAAATTGAAAGAGAAATATCATTAGTTGAACCTGCCGTTGCTTCAAAAGAGCTTGCTCTCACTATCCCAAAAGGAGTAAAGGCTGTAGCTTATAGGACAGCCAATAAGATAATAAATATAGGTAATAAGCAATGGAAAAAAGAAACAGGACTACTTTCTATCTGGTTGCTGGGAATGCTTAAGCCTGCCGACAAAGCATTTGTCTTTATTCCTGTAAAATCTGGACTAGAAAGTGAGCTGGGTAGAATAGTAAATCCTGATTACTTTGGCCCCATCTCATCCAATAGACTGCAAGTAAAAAGAAACGTGGTAATTTTTAGGGCAGATGGCAAAGCACGGGGCAAACTGGGAATAAATCCGAAGCGCTCTCTTGGTGTGGCTGGAAGTTACGATCCAGATGCAGGCAAAATAACAGTCATTAAATTTAATCAGCCAGATAATTACCTTGGATATGTGAACTCAGAATGGAAAAAACAAGAAAATCCTTATGAGGGTGATGCCATAAACAGCTACAACGATGGCCCTCTGGCTGATGGTTCTCAGCTTGGCCCTTTCTATGAACTTGAAAGTTCTTCACCTGCTGCCGAACTAGGAACACAACAAAGCCTTGAGCATACCCAGATTACGGTGCACTATTATGGTCAAAAAGAGGCCCTAAGTAAAATAGCAAAAGCCATATCGGGGCTTACTATAGAAGATATGGAAGGTGTATTGCCATAAGAATAGGGGGGTTAAGCGTAATCCACCTTTTTAATTAATTTGTGGGTTAATCGTGAAAAAAGTTATCGACGCGTTAGCAAAAAGCATTTCAAAACTCTCTGTAAGGCAAACCGCATTGCTTGGTGGCTTACTGGGACGATTTCTGGGGAAAATTATTAGATATAGACGTAATGAAGTTGAAGAAACAATCAGCCTGTGTTTGCCGCAACTCACAAAAGATGAAGTTAAAAAAGTTGCAGATGAGATGTATGATAATCTTGGCAAAATAGTCTTTGAATCTGCGGCTCTATATCGGATCAATGAGCAATTTGTGAGGAATTATGTGGAATTTGATGGAGTGGAAAAAGCAAGGGAACTTATGGAAAAAGAAAGTGGAGCAATAGCAGTAACAGCGCATATCGGAAATTTTGACATGCTTGCCCCTATTGCTGGTATCTACGGCGTGCCTTTAACGGTAATAGTAAAATATATCAAACCACGATTTTTATACGATTGGTGGGTGGAAAGTCGAAAAAAATTTGATGTTGAGTTCGTTCCTCCAAAGCATTCTTATCATCTATGTATGGATGCACTTGAAAGAAAAAGAATGGTTGTCTTCGTATTGGATCAAAATATGCGTAGACATAGAGGCATATTCGTTGATTTCTTTGGTAAGCCTGCCTGCACTTCGCCAGGACCTGCAATTATGAGCGCCCAAACAAAACGTTCCGTACTTCCAATCTTTATAGCCCGTCTGCCAGATAATAGACATAAAGTCTTTGTAAAAGATCCCATCCCTCCTGTAAAGGAGCTTTCAAAATCTGCAATAAGAGAAGCCACTCAGCTCTATACAAAGGCGATAGAAGATTTTGTAAAGTATGTGCCGGGTCAGTGGATCTGGTTGCATCGCCGATGGCGCACACAGCCGCTGGAAAACAAAAAAGGAGATTAGCACACCATGGAAATAAAGAAATGTCAGTCTTATTATGCAAAGCTAGTTGGTAAGGAACTCATAGAAATGCCTGACGGCAAATCCTTTTTTAAAATATACTTCTTGAGCATAGTTGGCAGAAACAATCCAGAAAAATTTGAATGGAACACTGCTCTTAACCAACATCTGGCTCTGCTGGAAAAACTTAAAGCATTAAAATTAGAGGGCGTTGGTTTTATTACCGCTTTTCCACATATAACAAAAGTTTTCCGATTTGCGCCATCTTCTGAAATAGTAATACATGTAAAAGCCTTTAATACACAGGAATTAGTTGAAATCTTGCTTGCAAGAGAACATAATTTTTTTGAGTTTGCCTGTCTGGCAGAAGCTGTGATTG
>CAZBHO010000034.1:11701-16015 GCA_964491945.1 uncultured Verrucomicrobiota bacterium
GTGATTGCAAGCGCCGAATATGAGTGCTGGGCAAGAGTAGATAGCATGGATGAATATAAAAAGTTCTTTTGTTCTACTTTAGAATTTCCTATAAAGAATCATTCCAAAATGTATGCTTATTACGCTTGAAATATAAATTAGCCATTAAGCAAGAAAGGCTAAAGCCTCAACTTCTTGTTCTGGCAAAAGCATAATGAGCCATTTAAATCCCAAAAAAGGGAAGCAGTTTTACTGATGGATTTTTTACAGCAAACAGAGAAAAAAACTTCATCACAGATGGCTTGAGAGAAAATCACAGAGGGAGGGATTAAGACAGGGCATAACCAGAAAGCATTGCGATAACCAATCAGCTTTCTAATCTCTTTCTTCTCTGTGAACTCTCAAGTTCTTTGTGGTTAAAAAATCGTTGCTCAAATTAAATCAGGAAAAACTTGAAAAGTCAGGGGATGAAAAGATCTCCACAGAGTTCAGAAAGGTAAGCTCTAAATTTTAGTAGTATACTTAAATATGTCAGGTCTATAAACATCGCTAATGGATAAACTTTCTCTAAGATATCTTTAAAATTCTTTGACGTAAGATCGTAAAGTTAGTGGTTTAAAATAGCAAATTATACTTGATATATAAAAAGTGGAATATAACTTATCTGGAGGTGAAAGGAGTAAGAGCAATGATCATTGATTGTCATAACCATCCTGATTGGCATGGTCATAATTTGAACAAATATTTAGAGAATATGCATCGGTATGGCATTGATGTAACATGGCTATTGAGCTGGGAGTGTCCTTCTGATGAATATGCACATGGCAGGTACACGTTTTTTTTAGCTGAAGGAGAAGAAGGTCCTATCCCATTTTCACGTTGTATTTCTTATGCTGAAAGAGCACCAGAAAAATTTGTGCTTGGTTTTGCACCTGATCCGCGCCGACCTGAAGCCATAGATAAGCTTTATGCTGCTGTTGAGATATATGGTGTAAGAGTTTGTGGAGAATTAAAATTGCGTATGACCTATGATAATCCTGATGCTATAAGAATGTTCAAGGAATGTGCAAAATTAAAGCTTCCTGTTGTTGTGCATATAGATTATGAGTTTGAAAATGGTTTAACATATCCAAGGCCTAACTGGTGGTATGGTGGTGGGATAGATGCGCTTGAGCGTGCGATAAGAGCCTGTCCTGAAACGATTTTTTTGGGGCACGCACCAGGCTTCTGGGCACATATTTCTGGGGATGATCAATATAATAAAGTGGGTTATCCAAAAGGAAAAGTGTTGCATGGAGGCAAGGTGCCTGAAATGTTACGCCAGTATCCGACGCTTTATTGTGATCTTTCTGCTGGTTCTGGGCTAAATGCTTTGAGTAGGGATCCTGCTTTCGCAAAAGATTTTATCATAGAATTTCAGGATAGACTTCTTTTTGGAAGAGATTATTTTGATAATAGATTGCGCGAATTTCTTGAAAGTCTTTCTCTTCCTGTGGATGTGTTGCGGAAAATTTATAGTGAAAATGCTCTAAAGTTAGTGCCATTGTCCGCAAAGAAATAGGGATAGTTAAAAAAGTTATGCGTTTATGGAGTTTGCATCCTTCTTATTTGGATAGTAAGGGGCTTGTTGCACTATGGCGTGAAGCACTTTTGGCACGTAAAGTGTTAGAGAATAAAACAAAAGGATATAAATTTCATCCTCAACTTTTACGTTTTAAAGAGATGCAAAATCCTATTTTGTATATTAATGCGTATTTGATGACTATTTATGAGGAGTCATTAAAACGTGGTTATGCTTTTGATTCTAGGAAAATCAAAGTTATTAAAGTTCAGGTTAACAAAATGTCTGTTACAAAAGGACAGCTTCATTTTGAGTTTGCCCACTTACTCAATAAGTTAAAAATCCGCGATGTAAGTTGTTATGAAAGGCTGGCTAATTTAAGGAGAGTTATACCAAATCCGATTTTTAAGGTTGTGCAAGGAGATGTTGCTGAATGGGAGCGGAATAGAGCTAAAAAATGATATAAAAGTGTAGATTTTTATTGCCTTTATGGCTTTTTTCTTTATTTTACAGCTTCATTAGTTTTTTGCTTTTTAGCTATGAGAACTATAGAAGATTTTGATATAACACCTGCGGAACTTCAGGCAATTCTTGCCCATAAGAAAGAGATGGAAAAAGTTTCTGGCAGAGAGATAGAGCTGGAAGAGGCAATAGAAGATTTCGTTAAGAATTGTGAAAAAGCATGGCTTGCTGAGAAGCAAAGGAGGGACAACTTTGAGCAAATAAAAGAGATAGAAAAGCATAAGTATTTTCGCTCTCAGGAGGAAGGGTATGACATAGGGCGTGCCAGGGCGGCAATGGAATGGTGCACCAAGTATGCTCCTATCTGGCGTGCAGAAAGGGAATCTTTGGAGCGGAATGGTTTTTTGAGATTGGTCTTAAAGATGAAAAGAGCTGGCGGATTGCATATGAGTCCATCATCAACTCTTGCAAAAATTGCGAGAAAATATGATGCGGAAATTTATTTGCATAGAGCTGGTATGGATTATGGTAGTTTTACTTTGCAAGGGCGTAAATTTGTGAATGTGAAATCTGTTATGGGGTTGCTTGGGGCAGCGATAGAGGAAGGTGAAGAAATTGAATTGATATCCACTGGCAATCAGGCGCGCGAAGCTCTTGAAGCCATTGCGCATTATATTAATGAAGGTTATGTAAAAGATGATATTGAAGGCATTGTGGGTGTGGAAAAAGGACAGTAATCAATACGATTAAAAAAGGAGTTTTTATGAGTGATGCGGAAAATCAGAAAAAAACAATAGTGATGGGCATAGATATCACAGATTTTTGGAATGCTCACGGCAAGAATCTTGCATTGATACTTTTGCTTGTGGTTCTTGTGATTGTAGTAATAGGTGGATATAGTTATAACAAGCAAAGAAAAGCTTTTCAGGCAGCAAGATTGCTGGAAAGCGCAAAAAATGTTCAAGATTTTCAAGATATAGCATCTCGTTATGAGGGCACACCAGCAGCAGCCGCGGCACTTCTGGCTTTAGGGCAGGCTTTTTATAATGAGGGAATGTATGACAGGGCTATTCAGCAATATGAGATGTTCTTAACAAGATATGCGGAGCATCCGCTTGTGAAAGCAGCAGAGCTTGGTAAGGTGCTATGCTACGAAGGGATGGGAGATGTTAGCAAAGCCCTTGATGGTTTTGCTACGTTCGTTATGATGAATCCGAAACATTTTCTTACTCCACAGGCAATGCTTGGGAAGGGGCGTTGTTTGCAGTTGCTTGGTCGCTATGATGAAGCGAGAACAGTCTATGAGGATTTCATTGTGGCTTACACAAATTCGCAGTGGGCTGATCAGGCTAAAGTTGCTTTAACATTGATGGAAAAAGATATAAGGGCGAAGCAACGGACATCTCTGTTAAAAAAAAATGATAAATCCAATAGCCTTCAACTTTCGCTTACAAATACTGTGCAGGCAAAATAATAATATATAGGAAAACATTAATGACAGAAGCCCGTCAAGATATTATAAAACATTCCACAGATATTTCATTATCATACAAACCAGAATGGCTGAAGCAAAGGCTTGAATGGTTTATGGATTTAAAATTTGGAATCATAATCCATTGGGGACCTTATGCACAGTGGGATTGCTATGAATCGTGGGGACTTTCACCTGCTGATGAATGGGCGAGGCTTGACACTATGACTTGCTGGACATCACGTGGCAAAGATTATGCCAGATTTGTTGCCGATTACTGGAAATTGAATGAGACATTTAATCCGATAAAATTTGATCCAGATAGATGGGCGGATATATTTTTAAAGGGAGGCGCAAAATACATAGCATTTACGTCAAAACATCACGATGGATTCTGTATGTTTGAGACAAAAACCACAGACTATAAAATCACAGGTAGTGCTTGTCCATTTCATAATCATCCAAAAGCGAATGTGCTAAAAGAGCTTTTTGATTCTTGTCGCAGAAAAAATCTTTATATAAGCTGCTATTTTTCAAAGGCAGACTGGCATACACCATTCTATTGGTCGCCGAAATTTAAGGTTAAGGATAGGCATGTTAATTATGATGTTTTTGCTCATCCTGAGTTATGGGAACAATTTGTTGCTTTTACTCACAAACAAATAGAAGAGTTGATGCGAGATTATGGTAAAATTGATATTTTATGGCTTGATGCAGGCTGGGTAAGGGCTCCGCAACAGGATATAAAGATGAAAGAACTTGCTGAAATGGCAAGGCGCTATCAGCCATGGCTTATTATGGCTGATAGAACAGTTGGTGGAGAGCATGAAGATTTTATAAC
>CAZBHO010000034.1:16044-26640 GCA_964491945.1 uncultured Verrucomicrobiota bacterium
AATCCCTGATAAACCGCTCAATCAGCCGTGGGAATCCTGTATAACGCTTGGTAAACACTGGAAATATGTGAATAATGATAGTTATAAATCCATAAATGAAGTAATTCTGATGCTGGTGGAAGTTGTTGCGAAAGGTGGCAATCTCTTGCTGGGGATAGGTCCTGATGATAAAGGGGAAATTCCTTTGGAAGTGGAAAAACGGCTCTATGAAATAGGCAACTGGCTTTCAAAGAACGGCGAAGCCATATATGGCACAAGACCTATTTATCCGTTTGCAGGTGAGAATGTACGCTTTACAGCAAAAGGAAATAAAATCTTTTGTATTGTTATCCCAGATAAGTCTGGCAAATTGCCTGCCGCTGTTAAAGTTGAAGGACTTATGCTGGAAGAAAACACAAGTCCACTTGCTTTTCCAGAATATATTCCGCTTTCTTTTAAGAAAGGGGATGATGGATTCTTTGTTGAGCTTCCTGCTCACGCTAAAGGGACAGAGATGCCTTACGTTTTTGTTTTTAAGCATAAAGGTGTAAGATGAAAATTAGTGCTGGCTATATAGATATGCACGGTCATGCTTATAGGAAACCTTCTCCTTTTCCTGTAAGATTTACAACAATTGAAGAGTTGCTTGCAATTTATGATCAATATGGAATTGAAAAAGGAATTGTTCAGCCTTTGATTGGTCCTGAAACCTATATGCCGCAGGCAAATGAAGACATATTGGATATGGCGGAGAAGTATCCTGAAAGAATCGTTCCTTTTTGCAACATTGATCCACGTTTGTTCTCAAATCCAGTATTTGCAGATTACAGCAAAATTCTTGGCTATTACCTTGAAAAAGGAGTTAAAGGAGTAGGGGAGTTTATGCCAAACCTTCCTTTTCTTGATGTAAGAGTTCAAGCTTTTTTGAAGAGCGTAAATGATTTTGCTCTTCCCCTATGTTTTGATAGCAGAATCACACTTGGCGAATTATATGGATTGTATGACGAGGTGGGATTGCCGCAACTTGAGCTTACACTAAAACGATTTAGTAGAATCACTTTTATTGGGCATGGTCCGCCATTTTGGGCAGAAATAGGCAGAATACGTAAACCAGCAGATCGAGATGGCTATCCTTCCTATCCAATAGAAGAGGAAGGAGTTGTCCCTATGTTAATGCGGCAATACGACAATCTGTGGGCAGATCTTTCAGCAAGGAGCGGATTTAACGCATTGAATAGAGACCATAAATATGCGGTGACATTTTTGAATGAATTTCAAGATAGATTGATGTTTGGCACTGATATTTGTTCGCCACAAATTAAAGACATTCCTCAAATAAAACTACTTAAAAAGTTTTTAGATGAAGGGAGCATTTCAGAAGTAGTTTTCAGAAAAATTATGAGGGAAAATGCATTGCGTCTATTGAAAATTAATGCATCTTAATGCTTCATTATAAAATTAACATGCAATCGCCAAAACTAAAAAAACGGTAACGATTGAGAATTGCTTCTTTGTAAGCTTGCATTGTAAAATCATATCCAGCGAAAGCAGCAACCATTACAATCAATGTTGAACCTGGCAAATGAAAGTTCGTAAGCATCCCATCAATAACCTTAAAATCGTATGGTGGATAGATGAAGAGATCTGTTTCGCCTGATGTTGGAATTATTGCGCCGTATTGTTTTGCAACGCTTTCCAGAGTACGAACAACTGTGCTTCCTACAGCAATAACCTTTCTTCCAGACTTTTTTGCTTCGTTGATTATAGATGAGGTCTCTTGACTTATCTCGTATCGTTCGCTTTCCATTCTGTGAGTATTTATTTTTTCTGTGCTGATAGGGACAAAAGTTCCAGGACCAACATGCAATGTCACTTTAGCTAGCTTTATGCCTTGCTTTTCTAGAGCATTTAAAAGTTCCCGTGAGAAGTGTAATCCAGCCGTTGGTGCAGCAACTGATCCATTTTTTTGCGCGTAAATTGTTTGATATCTTACCTTATCTTCCTTTAAGGTTTCTTCGTTGTATTTAGTGTAATCTCTTTTAATATAGGGCGGAATAGGTGGAAGTCCATATTTCTCAAAAAAATGCTCAGTAGATATATCTATATTTAATTGCACCAGAGCGCGCCCTGAAGGTAACTTTTCAAGAAGCTCTGCTGTGTAGGGAGCTGATAAAACAAGCAATTTTTCTTTTTCTTTTAAACGTCGCATAGGTTTTATCATTGCCTCCCATATAACGTCTGAATTTTTGCATTTCTTTATAAAAAGAATTTCCACTATTCCACCAGTTTCTCTTTTTGCCATAATACGGCATTGCATCACTTTTGTGTTGTTCAGCACCAAAACGTCTCCCTTATTAATAAAATTAAAGATATTTTTGATGTAAGAATGTTGAATTTTGCCTGATTTTTTATCCAGCACCATCATTCGTGATGCATCCCTGTGTTTTAGAGGCTTTTGGGCAATGAGCTCTTCTGGAAGTTCAAAAATGTAATCTTGCAATGATAATGACATTTGTAATTTATTTTTTTGATCTAATTACAAGTTTTACACCAGCTTGCGCGTTTATTTTCAACAAACCATCAGGCATCTCGCTAATTTTTGCAGAACCTCTTTTTATAGTAACCTTGTATTGGCAGTGATCTTTTATAAAGAATTCGGTTTCTTTTAGCGTTTGGATGGTGGCTATAGTAAGTTTGCAATCATGCCAACTTATATTGACTTGCAGGCAGCCCCTAGCACGCAGTCCTTTTATGCTCCCACTGTTCCATTGCGGTGGCAAGGCAGGCAAAAACTCAAGGATGTTTTCATAGCTATGTAGAAGCATCTCAACAACTGCGGCAGGATAGCCAAGCATGGAATCTATTTGGAAAAATTTATCCAGACACACTCCAAGCAAAGTATCTGTTGAGATATCTTTAATTAAGCTTGTAATATATTGCCATATCTGATGGTTCCTGTGTAAGATTGCCAAAATGCATAATGACCACACCGTGTTCCAGCCAATGTTGCTAGCTGGGTTTTCTTTTAATCTTATATCAAAGGATTTAGCAGCAGCTTCAAAAAGTTTGGGAGTTTTTTCTTTTGTAAATGTTGCATCGGGATATAAACCAATCAGGTGAGAAAGGTGTCTGTGGCCTGGTTCTGTTTCCTCAAATTCTTCATTCCATTCAAGTAGCTGTCCTTTTGAACCGATTTTAAGTTGTGGCATTTTATTGAGCATGTTTTGCCATTTTTGTTGCAGGTTTGAATCCACGCCAAGTATCTTTGCAGAGTTTAACGCATATTTTAAGGCGTTTCTGGCAAGTTGAATATCCATAGCAGAATTGAAGCAAAGAGAAACTGGCATATCGCTTGCTTCATTAAACTTATTTTCAGGTGATTGTGATGGCACGATAATAAGTTTGCCATCCTTGCCTTCTATGCAATAATCTTCGTAAAAAGCCACCACTTCTTTGAAAAAAGGATATGCGCGCTTTCTTAAAAATTCTTTGTCAAGGGTGAACTCATAATGCCACCAAACGTGCTGTGCCAGCCATGCGGCACCTCCTATCCACACAGCCCATCCAAAACTTTCAGGTGTGGATCTTCCCCATGCATCGAGAGTGAGAGGAAAAAACACTCCTCTGCAACCATACAAATCTCTTGCAGCTTTTTTTGCATGCGGAATGTTCCATTCTATAAATCTCATCAGGCATTCAAATGCACAATGCATTCCAAAATGTTCAATAGCCCAGCAGTTCATCTGGAGGTTTATATCAAGATGATAATCGCTTGCCCATGGTGGATTAAGCTCTTCATTCCATTTTCCCTGCAAATTAGGTGGCAGTTCCGCCCTGGCTGTTGATGTTAAAAGGAGATATCTGCAAAAATTAAAATATAAAACAGGCAGGAGAGGATCATCCCCCCCTTCTCTTAAACGCTTGATTCTTTCATCGGTTGTTAGTTCTGGTTCATTGCCTTTTATGGTAAGGGATATTCCTTTATACAATCTACTGTATTTTGCTCTATGAGCAGCAAAAAGCGTTTCCCAGCTCACATCACGTCTAAATTGCAGATGGCGGTCACATTCTGCTTCTGGTGCTTCACATTTTGCTGATGTGCCAACATCAATTGCAAAAATAGCTTCTTTGGCGTTATTGATCTGTATGCAGTTTTCCCTCTTAATAGTTTCGCCATCGCTCTTTAATAATAAAGCTTTAATGCAAAAAGCAATGCCACCTTCAAAATTGCCTTCAAATATTATGCTGTTGTCATCAATGCGGTAATTTGTAAAACATAATGGGTCATCAATGCGCGTAATATAAAAATCTCCAGAAAAATTCTGTTCGCAATATACTCTCATAAATATCAAGTCGTGAGTAAGCGAAGCAAAATACTGAACGACAATCTCTTTTTTGCCCATCTTGTATTTTATTTGTACCAGCCCATTATTGAGATTAAGCTCTCTATAATAATTGCTGATCTTATCATTTCTTTTGATTGCAAATCTAAAATCACCTGCTGGCTGGTATGCATCGGTGCGGCATGGCTTTTCACGAGCAATAATTCCGCCATCTCCAGCAAAAGCTTTATTCCCTTCTATAGTGCCTTCCGCATATTTGCCTTCTAATAATAATTGACGCACATATTGTAGTTTATCAGCGCTTTTTTGTGGTTCACGATTTCGTGTTAATCCGCGCCATAACCATTCGTGATTTAAAGCAAGTCTCTCTTCTTCAATGGAACCACAAACCATTCCTGCAAGCCGTCCTGTCCCAATAGGTAATCCATTATTATAATTTTTTGCTGGGCTCTTGTAATACAGTAGAAAATTATTTTGTTTCATTGCACATATCCTTTTTATGAAAATCAAATAATTGTGTTTATTCCTTTTTCGAGTTTTAAATCAATATACAGCTTTGAAGCTGCAATGCGACTTGATATGTAAACAGGAAGTTTTTGCAATACTTCCGGTGAAGTGATAAATTTTACTGGAAGCTGTAAACAGAACTTTTCTACCCTCTGCCCTTCGTTGCGTATTAATAGTTTTTTTATCTTGCCATCAGCAACTTCCACAACAATAAACGTTTTGTGATATGCAGGAAGCTCAAATGAAAAATCACGCCAGTCATCTGGCACACCTCCAAACAGAATTGCACCACCTTCAATAGGTTTTAAGAACACTCTAGATAAGCCCCTTAATAAAGCTCCAGATGCCGTAGTAAACCATGGATGGTCTATTCGTGAAAAGTCTTCTTCAGCACTTTCACATTGTCCGCAGAAAGGTAAAAGCACCTGAAATGCTTTATCCAGATGTTTTTTTGTTCCTTCCGATTGTTCAAGATTGGCATCGTAGTAAAGCCTTATAAAAGAACCCCACGGCCAGTTCCTCGGCTTACTATAATCTCCACCAACGTTCTGCTTGTGTTTCTTAAATTGATCTTCTGGCGTGTTATTCTTTTTATACTCATCGCGCCATCTCATTATATTTTGATCAACTTGTATCGCAGGTTCTGGCATCTCATCCAGATTCATCTCAAGGTATAAACCAACTTTTTCATATTGTTCTCCAAAACTGTGTCTTACCATGTGGGCAAGCATATCTCTGTAGCGTTGCCAAACTGGCAATATATCTTTATCTTCATTCAATTTATCAGCAACTTTAACCACTACATCAAATAAACGTGCTGCAGCGGCAATGGTAAATGGACCATCTTGCACAGGATATATTCCTTCATCCACATCTATCATTGGAACTGTCATTATGTTATTTCCCGGTAGCTCAATTAGTAACCAATGCCTGTAGAACTCAGCAATCTCCCTGATGACAGGATAATATCTCTTAAGTACTTCAATATCTCCTTTATACCGATAATAGTTGTATAAATAATTTGCGATAATGCCACCATGAAAAAGCTCAAAAAAATTTGTTGCATTACGTTCAGAAGTTGTCATGCCTGGCTCGGTAGAAGAGTGATGATAGTATGCACCACGTCCACCAGCACGTGCAGCAAGAAATGGCAATATTCGCCTGCGCCACTCCATAACACGAACGGGCATATCTTCCACTCCAAAAGCAAGCAATCCTTCGAGCGGAAAACGCTCATTCCACGCATAGTGAGCGCCCCAGCTATTATTAAATGGACTGCTTCCCCAATTATAATACGAGTATCCGCATCTTGTGTGATAAATGGCACCTTTAAAAGCGGCATTAAGCAATGGTTCGTTAGCTGGCAGACTTAACTTAAAATTAGCAAAAACCCTATGCCATGCCGCACTTTGTTGTGCAAGGAGCCCATCAAAGCCTTGTTGAAAAGCTATCTTTCTAATATCTTCAATAACTTTGCGGTAATCAGCTCTTTGGTAGTTAGCAGCTTTATGCTTGTTTTCCTCATATACTTCACGCACACCTTTAGGCATCCAATCGGCTGCCCATATATCTACCAATTGGGGATTATCCCCCAGATCATCTGCCATAGCAATGCAGATAGTCACTTCATTATTCTTATCAAGCTCTACCTCTAATTTTAGCGCATTTCCTTCAGCATAAGCAAACGCACCCTTTGTTAATGCAAAAAGGGCAATTTGCCCTGAGTATATTGTATGACCATCAGCAGTGAAATCTGCAGCAATCCCACTATTATCAGCCTTAAGAGGTTGCCATGTGGTTCTAAAAGGTATCTCATCCACACCAATCTGACAAAACTTATATAATGCCCTTACCTTCCTATTTATGCCATCAGGAAGATTCTCGTACCTTCTTTTGCAAACAATTAAATTTTTATCAAGGCACAAAAAGGTGGTCGCAGTTTCGCTTATACCACCTTCACGCTCTATAATAGTCTTAACATAACCATCTTCTGGATATAGCTTTTGATGCCAGCTTGTAACTTTCGGCAATTTATTTTCATCAACGAGTTCAATGTTGAAGAAACCATATTCAAATAGATTGCTGTTGTAACGATCTATCCTTTGATTATGGCGTCTGCCTGTCCAGACTATTCTTGGCGGAGGCCACGCTGGAGGTGGAGTGTAATCATGCATTACTCCTCTTGCATCAAGCAAAAACTTTAATTCATCGTTGCCTATGAGTGGCCCTATAAAACAATTATCTGGTGGAATGTTTTTTGCACTGACAGAAAAATCGACGTGATTTATATCGTAATGTTTCAGCTTTTTCATAAGACATACCTTCTTAAAAAATTTTTGTTTATAAGCCTATATAAAGACAAAAAATGCCTTTTAAGCATGGGGTGTGTATATTTAATAGATAAGAATTTTAGTTCAAGCAAATTATTTCCCTTTCAATTTTTATCCCTAAAAATTCGTGTTCATAGCAGAAATAATATAATAAATTGTTTTTTATAAAAAAACGGATAGACTTTTTTTTTGTTTATAGTAGAATGCTCCGCAAAACTTAATTGGATAAAGTAAGGGGGTATATGTATCTTGAGTATTGGCAGCTAGAGATGATGCCTTTTGACAATGCGCCAGATCATCGTTTCTTTTTTGAATCAAAAGGCCATCAAGAAGCTATTACTCGTCTCGTCTTTGGAATAGAAACCAGAAAGGCAATAGTGCTTCTTACAGGTGATTACGGGATAGGTAAGACAGTTGTGTGTGAAACTGTTATAAGCCTTTTGCCACCAACTCAGTATAAAGTTGCTTTCATAACCAATCCGCGAATGGATGCAATTGACCTTACAAGAGAAATAACTTATCAGCTGGGTGAAGATGTTGCTTCACGTTCAACATATGATATTATGCATGCTCTAAATAATCTCCTGGAGCGCCATGCATCTACAGGGAAACACTGTGCTGTAATCGTTGATGAAGCTCAGGTGGTGCTTGATAGTATGATTTTGGAGGATTTGCGGTTGCTACTTAATAAGCAAATGAATGGTAGATTTTTAATGACTCTTGTGCTTGTTGGTCAAACTGAGCTTGGCGATAGATTACGAGCTCTTCCTCAAATGGTGCAGAGAATAGGGCTTAAATTTCATATTCCGCATCTCCAACCTGATGAGGTGCCAGCATATATTAAACATAGATGGAGAAAAGCCGGAGGCAAAGAGGACGTCTTTACTCCTACAGCTATTGCTGAAGTGGCGCGCTTAAGTAAAGGCAATCCGCGTGAAATTAATGCTTTGTGTGATCTGGCTCTTTTAATAGGATCTTTAACTAAAAAGGATAAAATTGATATATCTGAAATAACAGAAGCTGCAAAAGAGAGAGCCTGATAGGAAGAAGATAAAAGAACATATTTTGTTCTTAACCTCTTAATCATTCCTCAAATACATTTCTTTGATGTTTATCTGTTTTCTTGTTTTTTGTTTGCTGTTAAAAAAAATGTAATGGACTATGTGGCATTCTTTATCTTTTTAAGCACTCTTTCAACCCAATTTAAAGTGATTACCCCAGCTGTAATATCTATGATAAGTCTTGCAAAAAATATGCCTATTATTCCTGCAATATAACTTCCAAGCAGCGAAAGAGGAATGAGCACTAAAATTGTTCTTATAAAATTATTTAGAGTGTTAAGAGCGGGCTTATGTAATCCTGTAAAGAAGAATCCACAATAACGATGGACTTCCATACAGCCGTATCCAAAAGGGATGATTCGTAGATATAATATAAAAATGCTAGCCACCAAAGAATCTTTAGTAAACAATTGCGCAAAAAATGGTGCTAGTATAAAGAAGCAGATGGCGATGAAAAGACCATATAAAATTGCAAAGCGTGATGAAAAGCGTTTTGCCTCTTCTATTCTATCAAAGCGGCGTGCACCAAAATTTTGACTGATGAATGGTGTAAGGGATATGCCTAGTGACATCGGGACAAGGAACGCAAGCATTTCCACTCTACTAGCTGCGCTTGTTGCGGCAACAGCCTCATTGCCATATTTGCTTACAATTGCGGTAATAATTCCAGCTGAAATGGGCGTCAGGGTCATACTTATGCTGGAAGGAATTGCAAATTTCATTATTGCAACGCAAGATTTAAAAAAAATTTTAATGGTGATGTGTTTGGAAACAAACATTTTGTGTTTTTTTATTAGAAGGTAGAGTAGTAAAATGGCAGAACTTATTTGTGATATCACTGTGGCTAAAGCAGCGCCCATAATGCCAAGTGCAGGCATAAAGCCTATTCCAAAAATAAATATTGGGTCAAGAATACAATTAAGTACTGCTCCAAAAGTCATAAAAAGGCTGGCGATTTTTGAATTGCCAAGCGCCAGAAGTATCCCATTTCCCATCATCGGGATAGCAATAAATGGTATGCCAAAATACCATACAAATATATATCTCTTGATAAGGGGAAATACAATATCATCAGCCCCTAAGATCCTGAATAAAGGCTCCATAACAATAGTGCCTATCACAGCGATTATTAAGGAGAATAGAATCATTAGCAGCAGGCCATTCGTTATAATAATGGATGCTTTTATATGCTCTTTTTTGCCCAGCGAATGAGATGCTAGCGTTGTTATACCAGTGCCAATTCCGCTTGAAATAAAAGTTACGAACGTGACTACAGGAAGAGTAACTTCCATGGCGGCAAGTGGAATAGTGCCAAGTTGCGAAACAAAATATGTGTCCACAAAATTATAACTATTGATGGCAACGGTCCCAGCAAGCATTGGGAGCGCCATATGCATAAGAGTTTTAATTACATTGCCTTCTACTAATTTACTCAATTTTTTCTCTTTGAATAAAAACAGGTGGAATATAAGGCTTGTTGAACTTTTTAACAAGAGAAGTTTTTTAGATGTTTAGTTCTTGCTGTTTTTTTGCATCTTATATCTTTTTTGTTTTACCATATTCCATGTTGTGGAATTGTGCATGATAGGTGGAAAAAACCAAATATATGGAGGTTTCTATGTTTGACTTTTTGGCATAAGATATTAGTATTAAACGTAATTTTTGATTCTGTCTTTTATTGGCTGGATTGTGAGTCAATCAATTTTAACAAGCAAAAAGGAAGTGAGGTTTAAATATAGATTTTAGTATGAATAAAGAAGACATAAAAGAGGAACTTATTGAACAAAAAGACGCTATACCAAAAGATGATAATGGGAATTACAATGCTTCATCCATCACGGTAAAAGAGGGGCTTGAGGCAGTTAGAATGCGCCCGGCAATGTATATCGGGGATACCGGGCAGCGTGGCTTACATCATTGCGTTTTTGAGGTTGTTGATAATTCAATAGATGAAGCTCTTGCAGGTTATTGCACTGCTATTCATGTAAAACTTAATGCGGATGGTTCATGCACAGTATTAGATAATGGGCGTGGCATTCCTGTGGATATTCATCCAACAGAAGGCATACCTGCGGTAGAAGTGGTAATGACAAAGCTGCATGCTGGAGGAAAATTTGATCACAAATCATACAAAGTTTCTGGTGGATTACATGGAGTGGGAGTAACCTGCGTTAATGCTTTGAGTGAATGGCTTGAAGTTGAAATCAGGAGAGATAACTTTGTTTATCACCAGAGGTATGAACGAGGCAAAACTGTAACACCGCTGGAGAAAATTGGCAAAACGAAGGGGACTGGCACAAAAGTTACATTTTTGCCTGATAAGGAAATTTTTTCTACCACAAAGTTTGAGTGGGATATTCTGGCTGCAAGATTGCG
>CAZBHO010000035.1:0-840 GCA_964491945.1 uncultured Verrucomicrobiota bacterium
TGGTGCATGACCTTGCGGAAGGCGAAGAACTTGCCAAGCGCCTGACCACCATTGCAAAAAAATTCTTGAGAGTGGAGCTTGCGCTTGCAGGCATAATAACCTACGACCCGCTGGTTGGCAATTCTATCCGTATGCAGAAGCCGATTTTTTCATTTGCGGATAAATCTGCTCCTGCGCATTGTATAGAAGAACTTGCCAGTCATCTCCTTAATAAATATAACAGAAAAGAGGCGGATATCTCTATGTTTGAAAAGCTGGCAGATATGGCGCTTGCTTCTAACAACGAGGAGAAAAGTAAATGAATTCTGTATTAAGACAACTGGCTATATCCTTTGGAGCTTTGATGTTCATAATCTCGCTAGCTATTGGATTACTTAGCGGAGTTTCGCCTTTTACGGCAATGTGCCGTAGCTTTATAGTGATGTGCATTTCTAGCGTCATATTTGCGCTGTTTTCATCCTTTTTTGTGAAGGTGCTCTATAACTTCATTCTTGAAAAGATGCGTGAACAGCAGCGCAAAAAGGCTGAGGAAGCCGCAGCAGCCGCTGCAGCTTCTCAAAGTCAGTCGAAAGAAAAAATTTCTTAAAGAATTATCCTGTCTTTTTTTTTTTTTACATAGAGAAGATTTATTTTTATCAAATGTTCTATTGAAAATATAAGTTCTTGTAGAGCCTCCATAACAAGAGAAAATCAACTAGTTCAAACGAATCAAAAGAGATACCAGCTATCTTCCTCTCACAAGAAAAAGATAAAATCTTGTTGCCTTATCTCCTTATGGATGTTAAAAAGAAGTATATCAAACGGGATTTTATACACATAAAAGAAGGGAATAAAGTATGA
>CAZBHO010000035.1:860-26455 GCA_964491945.1 uncultured Verrucomicrobiota bacterium
TTAACAATTTGTTTTGTATTTTTGTTTACAGCAAGTCTATTTGCGGTAGAGCCGTTCCACGAAGCTGCACAAATGAATGATGTTAAGGCTCTCAACGAATACCTTACAATAAGCAACTTTAATGTTAATGTAAGAACTTTTGATGGCCTTACCGCTCTGCACAGAGCAGCAAAAGCTAACGCACTTGATGCTGCCAAATGGTTGCTTGAAAATGGAGCCGAAATTGATGCGCGCGATTCGTATGGGGCTTCCCCACTTTTTATGGCAGCTTTGCAAGGACACACCGAAATGGTCAAGCTACTTATTGCAAGTGGCGCAAATGTTAATTTAAAAGATGAACAAGGATTGACAGCACTGCATCTTGCTTCCCAATATGGACACCGAAAAGTAATTGAACAACTCCTCCTTAACGGCGCTGATATCAACGCAAAAACCACTTTGCGAGGGCTTACACCATTGCACTGGGCTGCTGCATGGGGACACAATGAAGGCGTTGAAACTCTTCTCGAGTATGGTGCGGATATAAATGCTCGTGATAATATTGGGGACACTCCTCTTTCATGGGCACTTTATAACAGGCATTTGTCGACAGCCAGATTGCTTAAAAAAGCTGGTGCAAAAAAACATTCACACAAGATACACGAAGAAGTTTTCTTGTGCGATAAATAAACAGGGAAATTGAAGAATTCTTATATTATTCCTTTCCACAAAGGAATTTTTATCCAAAAGGAAGCTTTGATTTAAGTTTATTTTCTTGCTGTGAGGCGTCAAGAGCTGCCGCTATATCCGCATTTGAAGGGTCACTTACCACGCCTGCAGCCTTACGAATTGCCTCAGCTCTTGCTTTTGCATCATCTTCATTTAAAGAGCCTGCAGCAACTTCTGTTGTGCCACCAATGGCATACAATCTTCCATCTGGTCCTAATTGATATGTATAGCGAATTACTCCGCAAAATCTGCCAAGCGCTGCAGCATGTGCCATTTCATGAGTACGCACTTCCTGATCACGAGCCCGTAACCTTCTCAACAAATCTTCATCTTCGGGAGATAATTCTCCTTTTTGACTGTTAAGAGAAGCTTCTTTTGTGTTAAGTTCAGATTTATATTTCAGTTCACTTCCATATATGCCAGAATCTTCCTGTTGGCTTTTATCGTTAGGGATTTTAATCCATCTATCTTCTCTATTTTTATCAGCTGGATCTTCGTATGGATTATCTTTTTTATCATCTTCTTTAGGGGCGTATGTCTCCTTCGCTTCTTCAGCAGGGCAGGTTAGTCTTTTGTTTTCAAAGATCTGCTTTTGGAGCATTTGGTAATAATGCTCAAGAAGTTTGTTTTTGCTTTCATCTTCGTCATTGTAAATGGAAGATATTGGATTCATTTATTGTCCCTTTCATAAAGCTATAGCCCATTAATTTCTTATCGGCACATGGTGCTTATAAAGTAAGGATATGAAGATATGATAACGCACCTGACGGCAAAAATAGCCGCTATGGCATAAGGACTGCTTGAATGTAAGAGGTGCTCTATGTTGCAAAAAACAACATTTTTTAAACTTTTAGTAATTGTGCTTGCCTATGGGATAGCAGGCTTTTTGTTGTTTTGTGGGGCCGGTTGTGAAGATAACGCTAAAGATGACGATTGGAATACTGAACCATCAGTGCAGCCTTTAAGCATAATTCCAGATGAAGTAACACTCAACGCTGCAACTTCAAATGCCATTTTTGTGGCTAATGGTGGCACACCACCATTTTATTGGTGGTTAAGCGATACGAACCTTGGTTCTTTACCAAAGGTTAATGCTAATGCCATAACTTACACTCGTACTACGAAGGATGGCGTGAATATCATTTATGTTAGGGATGAACAGCATTGGGAGGCAAAAGCATATATACTTCAGACTTCTTTGACCAATTCAGGCAGCTCAACTAATAACTAAAGGATAATTATGAAAAAAAGTTTTTCATTTTTTACGTATATGTCAATAACGATATGGCTTTTTAGCTTTATTGATGATGCGATGTGTCAGGATAGGTGGAGTGACAGATGGAACAGATTATCTTTGAGAGGATTTGTAGGCACAGTGGATAACGGTGGTAGAGTTGATGCACGTGCTGGTTATAAAGAGCTTGATATGAAGAGTGAACTTGAGTGGGGCGGCGCTTTTTCTATGGTAATGGGGCGATATTTTGATCTTGATTTTGCGTTGCACAAAATGTCGTCAGCAGGAGATCAATACAGCGAAAATAGCGGCAACAGAATTTCTGTTGATATTGATTTAATCAGGGCTGCTGTTACTGCAAAATTCAGATATCCATTTGTTGATGGGCTATTTGTTCCATGGATCGGCGCAGGACCTGATGTTGGCTATCTTATGACAGGTGAAACAGAGGTTGTGGATCTGAATGGGCTTGCTTATTCGAAAGGGGAAAGGGATAAAGTAAATCTGATATTAGGGGCGCATGCAGGTGGAGGGCTTGATATTTATCCATTGCGTGAGAGTGCCTTTGCTTTTACAGTTGAAGGGCGATATTCATTCTATTTGGCAACAGGCTCTTTTAAAGGGGATATGAATGCTTTTGGAATTTATTTTGGGATAAGGTGGGATTTCTTGCAACGAGGTTATTAATAATGGATTTAAGCTTAATAGTTTTAACCTGCAATCGCGTTGAACGCTGCATGGATAGCGTTTGGCACAATGCTTTATGTTTACAGGGGACAAATAGCGAAGTTATTGTTGTTAATAATGGTGGTGAGGCTTTGAATTTATTACCTGATACGATTGCCGGGGTACCCTGCAGAGTGTTAAATTTACCTGAAAATATTGGGGTTGCTGCGAAAAACAGCGCCATAGAGGTGGCTTCAGGTAAGTATTTGCTGATTCTTGATGATGATTCTTATATTTCACCGGGCATTGCAGAACGAGTTATTAAGATATTTAATTCTGAACCATTTGTTGCAGCAGTGGCTTTTCCTATATGCAATGATGCTGGAGAGGAAGAAGGTTGTTTGTTACCGACAGTGTTTCACGGTTGTGCCTGCGCTTTCAGAAAGGACTTGCTTATTAAGGTAGGTGGATATCCAGATGATTTTATATATTACGGTGAAGAATATGACCTTGCTTTTCGTATTTATCGGCAAGGTTATAGAATAGCATTTTGTCCTTTACGAGAAAGCGTTAGGCATGCTCGCGACATACAGGGCAGAGATAAAAACAGAATCATAAAAATGCTTGTGCAGAATAACGTTAAGGTATGTCTATCTTATTTTCCTCTAACGCAGGTTCCTACTGCAATTTTTGATGTGCTTTATAGATATAAGAAAGTTGCAATAAAGGAAAATGCGGAAAAAGGATTTAAAGAAGGATTGCTTAACCTGCCTGCTATTATTAAGCAGGGTCTAACAGCAGGGAGAAAGCCTATTGAGAAACATACTTTCCGTAAAATACTTATGATTGACCAGCTTAATAATATAGTCTCAATTCTAAAGCAAATAGGTAAACCACCACTTGTTATATGCGGCACAGGAAAATTTCCTTCAATATGGCTCAAGGTTTTGAAAAAAAATGGGATTAGCCCTATCTCATTTTGGGATTTTAATGTATGTTGGACAGGTTCAAAAATTCGCGGAGTGCCAGTAATTGTGGTTAAGTCAGATGGTAGCAGACTTCCACCTATTCCGCAGGATACAGTATGGCTAGTGGGGCTAGCATCTTTGCCTGAAAACAAGATATGGCATAAGGTCCTCTGTGGAGAAAATAACGGAGCAGATATTGCTATCTCAAAATTATCACCTGCGGCAAAAGATGCAGGGTGCGGCACAATTGATATAGGCGAAAATTTCCCACTTCGGCTAATTTCTTCAAAAAATCTTGCTTTTAATCCTAATATCGGCTACGGCATAAGTATTGCTAAAGGAGAAAAGCCTTCAAAAGAAGGTATGTGAGAAAAATAAATATTATGAAACCTTCATTTTCAGGAAAATATCATCAACAACAGGGGAAAATGAAAGCTGATCCCTATAATCGGCTTATAGCTCTTCCTGTTCATTCAGAAAACATATTTCATTTTCCTGAAGGATTACCTGCTTTTGAAGATGTTAAAGAATTTGTCTTTTTGTGCAAACCAGAAACTCGTCCGTTTTTCTTTATGCAGGCATTAGAGCCAAAAGATTTAGCATTTGTGTGCATAGACCCATTTTTGATTTGTCCGGGATATCAACCTATTATAAGTGATACTGATGTAAAATTTTTGCATTTAACCAGGCCAGAAGATGCTGTAATCATAAGCATAGTAACTGTTACAAAAGATATGCGTGATATCACAGCAAATTTGCAAGCTCCTGTTGTAATAAACATATCGGCGGGAATTGGCAAACAGATTATCTGTGAAACTCAAAATTATCCTGTACGTTATCGCATATGGGATGCATTAAATAAAATCGAAAAGGAACAAAACCGGGCAAAAAGCGAAAGCGCTCAAAAAATAGATCAATAACATCAAAATCGCTTTTTACCATTAAGCCATGGAGGGCTTACAATGCTGGTACTGACAAGAAAATCTGAACAAAGCGTAATCATAGGAAATAATATTCAGGTAAAAGTTCTTGCTGTCCGTGGCGATCAGGTAAGTCTTGGCTTTTCTGCACCTCCCAACGTTTCAATATATCGTCAGGAAGTTTATGAAGCAATTCAGAAAGAGAACCTTTCTGCTGTTCGTAGAGGTAAGGCAGAGTTTGATAAGTTGCAACAAATAAGCAAGCTTTTTGGTGAAAAGGAAACAACAAAACACACTGGAAAGGAGTGATGTGAAAAGAGTAAAGTTGGTACCGTAAAGTTAGTTAAAAGTTCGTTAAAGTAAGATAGTTCAAACATATAAATGAGCCGCATCCACAAAGGGTGCCACAGCAACAGATAATCGGCTGTTGCAGTGAAATAGAAATAGTCCGATTACGATGGCACGGAAGCTATCGTTGAACAGAAAAAGAATTCACGGAGGAATTCAAATGCAAGTATATAACAACGTTCCCGCATTCACGGTATGGAAAAGCTACGCATTCAACGTCACCAACCTACGTCAATCCATGAACCGCCTGTCTTCAGGCTTACGCATCAACTATGCAGGTGATGATCCTGCAGGATTGGCAATGAGTGAGCGTCTTAGAGCTCAATATAGAAACACATCAGCAGCCGCAAATAACGTTGAAAATAAAATAAATTATCTACAGACAGCTGACGCGTGGCTCCAAAAAATTCACGACATTCTTGGCCGTATGGCTGAACTTGCCATTATGGCAAATGATGGCACGAAATCCTATACTGACCGTCAGAACCTGCAAAAAGAGTTCGCTCAGATGCAGAAGGAAATTCAGCGCATCACAAGCGGTGCCACTGCAGCAGGTAAATTCAACGGTCTATATCTATTTAGAGGTGGCGATGGCGTTGCCACAATGACAGGTGATGGCGTATCGCAAGGGTATGGTTATATCAGACTCCAAATCGGCCCTGATAGCAACCAGATATTTAACGAAGATCCAATCAACCTTACAGCCACCAACTTCTCCGCAATAGGTTCTTACAATACCTATAGATATGGTTCAATTAATATGACATTGCTTGACTCTAATCTCCGCACTGTGACATGGGCAAGCATTATATGTGGAGCTCACTTAAGCGTGGCTGTGCAATCAATTGCACAAACTGCAGTTGATAAAATCAACCTTGCAATTGACTACATCTCATCCAAGAGAGCTATTCTTGGTGCAGAAATGAAACGTATGGAACAGACGCTTTCGGGGTTACGTTCCTATGAAGAAAACATCCGCTCTGCAGAAAGCCGTATTCGTGATGCAGATATAGCCGCTGAAACAATAACATTCACAAAATATCAGATATTAACACAGGTCAGTACCGCAATGTTAAGTCAGGCAAACGCATTGCCGAATAGTGTTATTTCACTCGTAGGCTAAAAGCAGCAACTCAAAAAACCCCCGAATAAATGGCGCCCTGTTTCTACAACAGGGCGTCTTTTTTTATTGATAACTTGTTTAAAGAATATATTCTTTAAAGAATCGCTTCCGTTTTTGATATAAAATAGGTTTTTACTATGATTGAAAATTTTTTAATTGAATTGGCAAAATTATCTAACAAATATGGCACAGGTGAATACGTAAAAGGCGGTGGTGGCAATACCTCATATAAAGATGAAACAACTTTGTGGATAAAGCCTTCCGGTACAATACTTGCCACAATCAAGCCAGAAGATTTCATCCCGCTTGATCGAAATGCCCTACAAAAAATTTTATATGAAAAGATACCACAAGACCCTACTGCACGTGAAGCAGCAGTGAAAGAACTTATGCTCAACGCAGTTAAACAAGGTTTTTCTGGCAGACCTTCCGTTGAAGCTTTACTGCATAATGTGTTAAATAAAAATTTCGTTTTGCATATACATCCTGCCATAGTAAATGGAATGACATGTGCCATAGCAGGCAAACGAGCAGCCAGCAGATTGTTTCCCGATGCATTATGGATACCTTATGTTGACCCTGGCTACACACTAAGTAAAACAGTTTTTGAAGCCATAAATGAGTACAAAAATATTAAAAAAAGAGAGCCTGATGTGTTGTTTCTTGAAAATCATGGCATTTTTATAGCAGAAAACTCCACATCAGAAGTGAGCAAAATAACAGAAAATATAATTAGAACGATTGAAAAAGAATATCAGAAAGCTGATATTTCCATTAATGTTGATTTTGGCAAAATGCCATCTAACAATATTCTGGAAGAAACTTATTCAACAATAAGAGATCTTCTTAAAGAAAATGCGTCCCATATAGCGCATGCTCCACCCTGCCCTGTGGCTGAAGGGCCTCTTACGCCAGACCATATAGTCTATGCCAAATCTTTTATATTTACTGATGAGCTAAATGAAAATAACCTGAACAATTTTAAAGAAAAATATGGTTATTTCCCTAGAGTAATGGCATTACAGACTGGCGTTTTTGCAATAGGCTCTTCTCAAAAGGCTGCAGAACTTGCTCTTGAATTGGCGCTTGATGGGGCTCTTATAAAAAAATTAGCCAATGCTTTTGGTGGAGTAAAATATCTCACAAACGAGCAACGTTTGTTTATAGAAAACTGGGAAGTGGAAGCTTATAGGTCCAGCCAAATAAAATAGTCAAATCAAAATTCCATAAAAAATATGCCAAGAACGATAGAGCTCATAATTCCTCATCTTACCGAAGATATCAGAATAGACGTGTGGCTTGCAACACAAATAAAAGAGCTTTCTCGTAGCCAAATAAAAAAACTTATTCACAATGGACTGGTGCTTATTGATGGACAAACCTTCAAGGGCAGCAAGCCCGCAAAAGCTGGAACAAAAATTCAAATAACAATTCCTGATAGTAAGCCAACGGACATTGTCCCTCAAGATATTCCTTTAAACATTATTTACGAAGATAATGACATAATTGTAATTAATAAACCAGCTGGACTTGTGGTTCATCCTGCCCCCGGACATCCAGATGGCACGCTTGTTAATGCGCTTATTCACCACTGCCCAACGCTCTCTATTGATGGAGAAATAAGACCCGGCATAGTTCACAGGCTTGACAAAGACACTTCAGGTGTAATGGTAATAGCAAAACATGATAGAGCAATGCGAATTCTAGCCAATCAGTTTAAAAAAAGAACTGCGTATAAGGAATATCTGGCTATTATTCATAAAGCTCTTATCCCGACTCAAGGGAGGATCCATACCTTGATTGGAAGGCACCCCACCGAGCGCAAGCGTATGACAGCTTATGTACAAGAAGGCAGAGAGGCCATAACGGATTATCAGGTTATAAAAAATTTTGAAAACTTTTCTTTTGTGAAGCTTATTCCACATACAGGCAGAACACATCAAATCCGAGTGCATCTGGCATATATTCATCACCCTATAGTAGGCGATACCCAGTATGGACACAAAAGCAAGACAATTTTGCCATTTGAGGTGCATAGACAATTATTACATGCAACTCTTTTAAAAATACGTCATCCCAGAACGAACGCATATTGTACTTATGAGACCCCCTTGCCCGACGATATGAAAAACTTTATAAATGCGATCTCATAAACCTCCTGTTTTCTAAAATGCTGGATATTACAAAATAAATTTTGCAATTCAAAAGCAATATGGTAAAATTATAAAGATTTTATTAAAGAGGGTAATTTTTGCGAAGAAAGAACTCTTTTTTATGGCTGACATACAGTCCAGTTTTTTGGATTTAGCATTTAAGTCATTAAATTGTGCAGTGATATTGACTGACTCTAATGGGAAAATTGTCTATGCTACGGAAAAAATTTCAAGCTACACAGATTTTAACGTAGCAGATATACTTAATAAACCGTTTTGTGATGTCTTTCCTTCTTTAATAATAAGGACAATTCCTGAACAACACAAGGCAATAAGCGAAATTTTAAAAGTACCTTCTCCTATAAAAACTCACGCAGTAGCTTGTATTGAAAATCACAATATATGGAAAGGAGGCGATAAAAAAGAAAGAGTAATATCCGTTGAAGCTTCTTTAATACAATCTATTGGAACAGAAACAGCAGAGGGAGTTGCCGTGATAATAAGAGATATATCCGCAAAACGGAGAATAGAAGAGAAGCTACTTCAGGCAAAAAAAGCCGAATATCTTAATGTTTTGACCGCAGGACTTGCCCATGAATTCAACAACAGATTAGCCGTGATACTTGGCAATCTTATTCTTGCAAAAGATATATCACAATATGATCCCGACCTGAAACGTTATCTTGTTCAGGCCCAACAGGCAGCCAATCAGCTGGCAGAGTTAATATGCCAGCTTGTTACTTTTTCATCTGGTGGTGAACCTATTTTGCAGCCTATGGTGTTGACTGATTTTGTGAGGAAGACACTCGTTTATGCTCTGCACAATAGAGATGTGCCTTCGGAATTTTCTTCGGATGATAACCTATGGGCAGTAGCAGTTGATATAGGGCAACTTAAACAAGCAATTCATCATTTAATAGGGCGCGCCATCAAGTTTAAGAAAAAAGACACTTTCGTGAATATGATGCTTAATAATGTTGAGTTGCAGGAAGAAGGGGCTCTTTCAATACCAGCAGGTCGATATGTTAGAATTACTATTCTTTTTACAGGAGAATACATTAGCGATGAAAAACTATCCACAATGTTTGATGCTTCCTTTAGTGAAGAGAAGGGACTCAATGGACTGGATTTGGCAGCTGCCAGTTCCATCATAAGAAGACATAAAGGCTATCTATTTGCCTCCTCTGATAAAGATGGCACATCAAGATTCACAATATATCTGCCAGCCATTAGTATTATTGAACAGAAATCTGTAGAAGAACCTAATGAGATATTGCCTGTAGCAAAAGGCAGGGTTCTAGTTATGGAAGATGAACTTCCATTAGCAAACATTCTTTCAAAAATGTTGAGTTCTCTCGGTTATCAGGTGGAAGTAGTTAGAAACGGGGAAGAAGCCATCAATAATTATCAAAAAGCAAAGGAGCGTGGTAAGCCTTTTGATATAGTTATTCTGGATCTTATGGTTGTGGATGGAATGGGGGGCGTTTCAACCATTCAACGATTAAAAATGATAGATCAAAATGTGCTCGCAATTCTCTCAAGCGGCTATATTAGCGATCCAATTATGAGAGCACACTTCAAAAAATATGGATTCAACGCTGTGCTCGCAAAACCTTATACGCGCATTCAGCTTGCAGAAGTAATCCAATCTGTGATGTCACAAAAGAAAGAATAACGACTATGGTAAAGAACGAACGTTATCCCTTTCGACTCCTTGAATAGTTTTCACCTTCTCGTATGGAACTCCATTGATTTTTATGGTATGCCAGCGACTTACCGTCACAGCATCCACATAACTAGTTGAGCCACCACCGTTGTAAATATCAAAGCCAGAAAAAGTCATAAGATTGGTAACAAATGGGATGTTGTTGGTAATAAGCATTGAGTTGCATATAACATCCCACGTGTGAGAAAGGTATTTCATCCGTATCTCTATCTTTGTCCAATCGTTAGTAATTTTTGGTGCTTGAGTTCCAGTTAAGGTAGTCGTAAGTTCAACCCATCCATTATTTGTGGGTACAACTAAATAGCCATTGCTACTAATATAAAACATCGCTGTTGCGTTGGTATCTATGGCTGGGGGATTTGTCCCATTATAGAGCACAGGTTGAACTTGCATCTTTAACCATATACTTGTCACACCAGTGTTTATAAAACGATTAGAAAGATAACAATCTATCGGAATAGCCGCAGCTTTTGAACCTTCAAAAACGATATTAGTCTGCACAATAACATTAGAAGATGATGCATACCACCCTCCTATCCCATTAGTCAAAGGCGTACCTGCAGCATAAGATTCAAATGTCTCTTTATAAGGGATGTTATTAGAGGTTTGAGCATTTGAATAACTTATCATAAGCATAAGCAATCCGCTGACTAACCAATAATATCCACCTACAAATTTCATTTTTAATACCCTTCTATGCAAATTACGCCTTTAATTAAATATACTCTTAACATATTTATTATACTTTTCAAAATATAATATCCACATACTATTACTTTTTATAAAAATCCTAACATTTTTAGTGTAAACTGTCAATTAAATTTTTTTATAAAAATGGAAAAGTTTATGCACTTGATGGTACAGGTTGTTATAAAATGTTAGAGGTTATTTTTTGGTAATGATATCGGCGGAGTGGATCTATGATAATAGGTTGGATGAAAACAATCTCTTTTTTAGGCAGTGTTCTTGTGGTTATTATCCATATTTCTGTGTATCTCGTGGTATGTTCCTTAAAATTTTTTAACAGAAGGACAGGATAGACACATATACTATTAGTTTCCCCTGTTTTTGCTGCAGATTTTAATAATAGATACTGTTTTTGTTGTTTTATTTTGTGTCTTTAATAAGCTAAATGATCTGGCAGTAAAAAATTTTTTTACTGACATAAAGATAAGTTTTGTGTTAAATAAATTGCAGTGCTGGTATTCTTATATTTTTTGTAAAGGATTTAACACATGGCTTCGGTAAATGAGCAGCTTGTAAAAGAGTTTTTTGAAGTGCTTGGTTATTTTACTATTCAACCTGCAAAGCACATAGGAAAAATGCTTTCTCCAGAAGATGAGATTGATTTTATAGTTTATAATCCGCACATTACTAATCATATTTTGACAACAGAGATATTTTGGGATGTGCATGATTTAAAAACAGTGCGGCAAGCTGTTGTAAAAGTTATTGGCACACACACCACCAGATTTTATCCTGCAAATCTTGAGCACATTCAGGAGCTTACTCGTTTTACAAAACATTCCACCTTACGTTGGGCTGCCAGTCGTTTGAATGTTGAAGAGATCGCTACCGTATTGTGTGTTTCTCAATTGCCTGCTAGCCCTTCTTTACGTAAAAAGACACTTGATATGCTTAAAGCAAACGGGGTGAATGGTGTGATAAGTTTTAGAACAATTCTTATTACTTTGATTCAAGCTATTGATTTAAACAAGAATTATGAAAAATCCGATGTTTTGCAGATAATCAGATTGATAAAAAATTACGATCTTATTAAACCGCTTGATATGCAGCTTTTTAGTCGCAAGCATAAGATCAAAAAAGGGGCTGCTTCTTATCAGGATGATCAGCAATCAACCCAAGGAGCTAACGATGAACCGGCCAGAGGAATATAGGCTCAATAAACGATACGCCTATATTGCTCTTAATATGATGCGGGGAGTAGGTCCTGCAACGCTTGCTGCTTTACAATCTTCTATTGGTGAAATTGAAAAGGTCTTTGAACTGTCAGAAAAAGAACTTTTATCCTTGCAAGGCATAAACAAAACCGCAACGCAATCTATTCTGGAAAATAGAGGAAAAATTTTTCCAGCAGAGGAGGAAGAGAAAGCCGCAAAAGCTGGCATTCATATAATAACAAGAATTGATGATGATTATCCACAATGGCTAAAAAATTTTCCTGATGCGCCAATAGTTTTGTATGTTATGGGGAAAATTGCAGAGCAGGATAAGAAATCTATTGCCGTTGTTGGTACAAGACATCCCACACATTATGGCAGGGATATGGCAGAGCGTATTTCAAAAGATATGGTGCGTTGTGGTTTTACGGTGATAAGTGGATTAGCGCGAGGGATAGATACCATTGCACATAAGAGTGCAGTCGGAGTCGGTGGACGCACCATTGCAGTGATAGGCGGTGGGCTTGACTATATTTATCCACCAGAGAACAAGGAACTTGCAAAAAAAATTAGTGAAAATGGTGCTGTTATTTCCGAATTTCCGTTTGGGCGTGTTCCTGATAAGACGACTTTTCCGATACGCAACCGAATAATCAGCGGACTTTCGATGGGAGTGCTTGTTGTGGAAGCAGGATTAACTAGTGGCGCTCTAATCACAGTAAACACCGGGCTAGAGCAGGGCAAAGCCATTTTTGCTTTGCCAGGAAGAGTGGATTCTCCTGCATCAAAGGGCTGTCACAAGCTGATTAAGCAGGGCGCTAAACTTGTGGAGAGTGCAGAAGATATACTTGAAGAATTTGAGTTTTTGTTGCCGGCTTCACATCTTAAATACGCAAAAGAAGCTATAGTCTCCAATACTGTGTCGCTTTCCCCTGAGGCGCAGCAGATAATATCTTTATTGGAAGATGGTGAGAAAGATGTGGATAGCTTGATACGCCTTTCTGGTATTGATGCTGGGAAGATGAGTGCTTTGTTGGTTGAACTGGAAATAAAGAAAAAGCTCAAATTGTTGCCGGGCAGAATTGTTGAGCTATGCAGACTTTAATAAACGAAACTCTAATGCAGGATAAGGCAGTAAAAGAATTTGTTGATTATCTTGCTGTGGAAAAAAATGCTTCGCAGCATACGATAGAAGCCTATTTGATAGATATTTCTCAATTTGCATTTATGGTTTGGGGTGAGAATGCAAAAGCGCCTTTTGCATGGGAAGAAGTTGATAGGTTTATGGCCCGTAAATTTGTGGTGCAACATCAGGACGAGAATTGGAAGTCATCCACAATCAATAGAAAAGTATCAGGTATAAGAAGCTTTTTCAAATTTATGTTGCGTGAGAATTTTGTAAAGATTAATCCCTTTTCTGGCGTTGTTTCTCCAAAGCGTGAAAAACGGCTGCCAAAAGTGCTTTCGGTGCAAGAAGTGCTTCAACTGCTGGATGCGCCGGCTAAATATGCTGAAGCAGCGTTAAAAGAGGCTAAAGATCAAAAGGAGCGAGACTGGATTGAGTATGTTTCAGCACGCGATAGCGCCATTCTAGAGATACTATATAGCAGCGGTTTGCGTGTGAGTGAGTTAACCACAATGCAATCCAGTCAAATAGATTTAATTGGAGGAACAATCAGGGTACGTGGTAAAGGCAAAAAGGAAAGAATAGTTCCAATAGGTTCTCATGCTGTAAAAGCTATTATGAAGCTTGAGGAGAAGCGAGAGCAAGTGCTTAAAAACATCTCACTGCGTGATAGAAAAGCACCAATCTTCATTAGCAATAAGGGGATGAATTTAACAAGCCGCTCTATTGAAAGAATAATGAAGAAATATCTTGCTTTTTGCTCGCTGCCTTTAAGTATAACACCACACTCATTGCGGCATTCTTTTGCAACACATATGCTAGATGCTGGAGCCGATTTGCGCAGTATTCAAGAACTTCTTGGCCATTCCAGCCTTTCCACAACTCAAATCTACACACATATTACCAGCCAGCGTTTGAAGGAAATATACGAAAAAGCCCATCCACGAGCTACAGCTTTATAGGCTATATCTCCTAAAATATCCAAAATTCCTTAAACTTTAATTAACCTATTATTCAAAAGCCCCTAACATTATTCTAACATAGCGTACAATACTTTACTTTAAAAGTTTTTTAATATAAAAGTAATAAAGCGAGGTTAAAATATGTTAAAAAAACACATTCTTATTGTAGAAGATGAGCCAGATATTATAGAGCTACTAAAACTTAATCTCACCAGAGAAGGCTTTGCAGTTAGCTCTGCTGAAAATGGAGAAGATGCCCTAAAATTTATCAAACACAATCAGGTGCCAGATCTGGTGCTGCTTGACTTAATGTTGCCCGGTATTGATGGGCTTGAAGTATGCCGGGCATTAAAGAGTTCTCCTGCAACGGCTGGCATCCCTATTATAATGCTTACGGCAAAGGATGATGAAAGTGATATTGTTTCTGGCATTGAGCTTGGTGCTGAAGATTATGTCACAAAACCATTCAGCATAAAGGTGCTGATTGCTAGGGTAAAAAGCATCTTACGGCGCAAAAGTAGAGCTATGGTGGATAAAAACGCAATCATTAAAATTCATGATATCTGCATCAATCCTGGCAGACACGAAGTTATGGTAAAGGGCAAGCCGGTGGAAATGACGCTTTCTGAATTAAGGATTTTGCATCTTCTTGCCAGTAGACCGGGCTGGGTGTTCACTCGTGAACAAATTATAGATAGTATAAAAGGAGAAGATTATGCAGTAACAGATAGAGCTGTTGATGTGCAGATTGTGGGCATCCGCAAAAAGCTAGGGAGCAAAGCCGATTTAATAGAAACTATCCGCGGAGTTGGATATAGGTTTAAAGAATGAAATTTTTACCAGAAACATTGTTTTGGCGTGTTTATCTGATTATCATTAGTTCGCTAGTTCTGCCGCTATTATTTATAAGCTGGTATGCTTTGCATTTATTTAAAGAAAGTTATCGGAACGAAACAGCAAAACAACTGTTTTTTTCAGCAGAATTAGTGGCAGAAAAATTAGCCAGCACCCCGCCTGACAATAAAGAAACAATAGATGAGTTATGCAAAAGATTGGGAAGCCTTATATCTTCCAGAATTACAATCATTAAAAAGGATGGTGTAGTTTTAGGGGACTCTGATGAAGCGCCCCATAAAATGGAAAATCATGCCACACGCCCTGAAATCATTATGGCCTTAAAAGAACAGCGGGGCATATCTATACGCTATAGCGACACAGTTAAGCGTCAGATGATGTACCTTGCGATTGTGCGTAACATTGCAGGAGGAGATTTAATCATCAGAATAGCCAAACCTTTTTCTACAATAAGAGAAGTCTTTCACTCCTTTTTGCAGCACATTGTTATTGGGGCTCTAATAGTATTGCTGATTTTGCTTGTTCCAACTTTTTTAATAATCCGCAACATAATGTTGCCTTTGCGTAAAATTGATAGCTATGCGAATGCATTAGCAAAAGGATCGTTTAAAGAAAGATTGCTCCCATTTAATTGTAAAGAAATTGATGATGTTGTGTTGGCAATGAATAAGATGGCGGCAGAACTTGAAGGCAGCATCCACACCATTACCCGACAAAAAGAGGAACTAGAAGTGATGCTTTCTGCGATGACAGAAGGCATAATCCTGGTTGATGTAGAAGAAAAAATTTTAAGAATTAACCCAACAGCAGCTTCATTATTCGGATTAGAACCATCAGAAATGGCTGGCAAAAGTATCCGGCAAACGATCAGAAATCCAAATTTTCAGAGCTTTATCTCTGCCACTCTTAATTCTAACGAGATAAAGGAAGAAGAGCTTACCATATATGGCAGACCTGACCGTCATTTGCAACTGCATGGCATCCCCTTAAAGGGCAACAATGGTAAAATGAATGCTGCGCTGATAGTCTTTATGGATATTAGCAGAATTAAAAAACTAGAGAATGTCCGCAAAGATTTTGTTGCAAATGTTTCACACGAACTTAAGACGCCAATAACCTCTCTCAAAGGGTGTATAGAAACTCTTGAACCTTCTATGGGCGATGAAAAGCAATCCGTAATGATGAAAAACCTCATAGAGATTTTAAGAAGGAATATATTAAGAATGGAAGCAATAGTGAATGATTTATTAACGCTTGCTCGCCTTGAATTTGATATGGAACGATCTTTAATAGAAAAGAAAAAAGAGCCTCTCTTCAACGTTATTAAAATGGCAGTGGATTACATTAAAGGTATGGCAGACAAGAAACATATACAAATAAAAATTAGCGTTCCTGACGATCTTTTTGTTATGGTTAACACATCGCTGCTTCAGCAAGCAGTAATAAATTTATTGGATAATGCCATAAAATATAGTCCAGAAAACACTAAAGTGGAAATTGCAGCAGAGAAGAAACCTTATGAAATAGAAATAAAAGTTATTGATGAAGGACACGGCATCCCCGCGCAACATCTGGATAGAATTTTTGAAAGGTTTTATAGAATTGATAAAGCAAGAAGTAGAGCGCTTGGTGGCACTGGCTTGGGGCTTTCAATAGTTAAAAATGTTGCACTAGCTCATAATGGCAGAGTAAGTGTTAAAAGCGAAGTTGGTAAGGGAAGTATCTTTTCAATACATCTGCCAATTTTTTGATAGTTTATAGCATAGCTCTTTAACAGACAACTAACAATCCCTTTATAATGCTTTAATCGCAAAAACTTAATTGTAGCTCAACTTTAATTAAGTTATCTAAAAAATTTTTATTTTGAAAGGAGGTTGATAAATAAAGAAAAAAGCAAATCAATAAACAAATCAAACCGAGTAAAAAAATAAATTGATCAAAAAACAAAAGCCTAAACTGTAAATCAACAAAGGAAAAGAAAAAATGGAGAAGAGAAAAAAGCAAAAGATAATAACATTTGTGGCACTGACAGGTTTTGCTTGCGTAATATTTGCTCAAACGCCAGCTATTAGTGATGCAAAGAGTGCTGCTTCAACACATTCCGCAACAGCAGTTGTGGAAAAACCAAAAACAAAGTCGTGGAGTGATTATGTTACCGTCAAAGGCGATGTCCGCTTAAGAATGGAAACTATTACTGATGACACCAAGCCAGATCCACAGGGTGATACCTACACCAGAGACCGTCTCAGACTCCGTGCGCGACTTGCCGCAGAAGGTAAACTGGATGATCTCAAAGGTGGTATACGCATATCAACAGGTGGAACAGATCCTGTCTCTGGAAACGTAACACTTGGCGATGGCGATCAAAGAAAAGACTTCAGGCTTGACCTTGCATACCTGGAATATGCCTTTCTGAAAGAAGATAGCTATTCGTTAAAAGGTATAGGCGGTAAAATGAATAATCCCTTTATTACATACACAGATGATCTTGTGTTTGATAGCGATCTTACTCCAGAAGGCATTGCAGCCAAAGGTGAATTAGGCAATGAGTGGATTAAGTTCATTGCCAATGGCGCGTGGCTCTTTATTCAGGACCGCGACTATAAGAATAATGCCACCGCCTGGCTGGGACAAGGCGCTGTTAGTCTAACTTTTGTGCCAGAAGTAAGCTTGACACTTGGCGGCGCTTATTATGCATTCCAGAACTTTAAAGGCTATGATGTCATAGACTGGCAGAACAAAAATTCATCCTATGGCAATAGCACAATAAATGGTTCTGTAAGCGGATCTACCACAAATAAAGCTTGGGCTTCTGAATTTACTCCTGTTATCGGCTTTGGTAATCTTGACTTGTTCATTGGCAAAGTGCCTGTCTCAATATTTGGGCAGATCCTTAAAAATCCAGAAGCCGATGATAATGATCAGGGCTATATGGGCGGCGTCTCGCTTGGTAAGGCTAAAAATCCAAAGACATTTGAAATTGGTTATAGCTATGCCAAACTTGAAAAGGATGCTGTGCTTGGGATGTGGACTGATTCCGATCGCTGGGGTGGCGGCACAGATGGAAAAGGACACAGAATGTATGGAAAATATCAGATCAATAAATATATCCAGCTTGGCGTAACTTTCTTGATGGATAAGAAATACATTTCTGATTCCCATAAGGAAGATGATTATAAGAGATTGCAAATTGATTTGATGGCTTCCTTCTAAAAAATAAATAACAAATATGTCTCTAACAATAATCTAACATTGCGAAAGTATCTAAATCTCAAAAAGAAAGGATGAACTATGAAAAAAATTCTAATAATCTTATTAAGTGTGCTGTTTGCTGCAGCAAACATAGTTTCTGCAGAAGAAACCAAGATAGTTATAGATGGCTCAACTACGGTCGGTCCTATCGCTAAAGCTTTTGCAGAATACTATATGGGTAAACATAAAGACGTGAATATCACAGTTAGCGAATCAGGCAGTGGCAATGGAGCAAAGTCCTTAATAAACGGAGCATGCGATGTTGCAACAATGTCGCGCCCAATGAAGAGTTCAGAAAAGGATGCGGCAAAATCTGCTGGCATTATGCCAATAGAGCATGTCGTTGCAATAGATGGACTTTCAATAATAGTTCATCAGAGTAATCCACTAAATGATATCACGCTTGAGCAAATTCGTGATATATATACTGGAAAAATCACTAATTGGAAGGAACTTGGTGGACCAGACCTGCCTATAGTTATAATTAGCCGTGACACAAACAGTGGAACTTACGAAAGTTTTGAAACTTTGGTATTGCACGGCGCAAAAATGACGCAGAAAGCGGAATATATGGGAAGCAACGGTGCCATTCGCCAGCGTGTTTTAAACACACCTGCCGCTATTGGCTATGTGGGACTTGCTTTCGTTGAAGGAGTTAAGCCATTGAAAGTTAATGGTGTTGAACCAACGTATGAAAATGTTCAGTCAAAAGCTTATCCAATTGCTAGACCACTCCATATGTATACGAATGGGCGTCCAAAAGAAGGCACACATTTATATAATTTCATTAATCTTTATAAGACAGAAGAAGGTAAACGTATTATAGAAGATATAGGTTTTGTGCCTGTTAAGTGAAGGCGTTTATTGGGGGAGTTTCAAACTCCCCCAATATCTTTAATTGCATAAGATATCTTTCCATATGGTTATAAGTGAAAATGAAAATTATGATGAAATAGGAGCAGGGCTTCAAAGTTCTACCAGTGCGCCTTCTCTAAAAATGAATGCCAGGATGAGAAGGCGTGAAACTTTGATTTCTTTGCTTGGAAACTTTTTGATTTTTTCTTTAAGCTCACTTTCAATCATTGTCATAATTTTCATTTTTATTTTTGTTTTTAAAGATGCTCTTCCTTTCTTTCTTCATAATGATTTGAAGGAATTTTTCACAAGCACTCGCTGGTTTCCATCTGCGCAAGAAAGTGAATTTGGCGCTTTATCACTGTTTTATGGGAGCTTCATTGTAACTTTAACATCAATGATTATCTCTGTGCCGTTTGGCATTTTTGCTGCAGTTTGTTTGAGCGATATTTTACCATTTAGTTTGCGGCAAGTGGTAAAGCCTATTATAGAAATGCTTGCTGCCATACCTTCCGTTACTTATGGTTTTTTTGCATTGGTGGTTTTTGCCCCTTTATTGCAGGAAAAAGGCAACATTATTCTATCTGTTGGTGTATGGATATTAGGTGTGCCTTTAGGACTTACCTTTGCGCTAACAGTAAGCAATATGTTAAGTAATAAAATATCTCTTAAGAAATCTGGTATTTGTTTTTGGTTGCTTTTTGCAATTTGTTTGCTGGCATCGCTTGTTTTATGTGAAGGTTTATCTAAAAAATTTGCTGCGCTTCATATTTCAAGCGGAACGAATGCTCTAAATGTTTCTATAATTTTGGCAATAATGGCTATTCCTACGATAGTAAGTGTTTCTGAAGATGCTCTGCAAGCAGTTGGCCGCGAACTTCGGGAAGGCAGTTATGCGCTGGGCGCAACCAAAATGGAAACAATTACAAGGGTTGTAATTCCTGCGGCAGCAAGTGGAATTCTGGCGGCAATAATTTTAGGAACAATGCGCGCTTTAGGTGAGACTATGGTTGTGTGGATGGCTTCAGGAAATGCAGCGCAAATTCCAACGCCCTGGTACAATTTGCTTGAGCCAGTGCGCACACTAACGGCAACCATTGCTGGTGATATGGGTGAAGCCGATCACGTGACAGGTTCTGCCAGGTATCATGTTTTGTTTGCGCTTGCAGCGTGCTTGTTTCTCTTTTCATTTATCTGCAATATCGTAAGTGAAAGGCTTTTGAAAAGAAAAGTGATATGATAAGTTTCGTTAGAAAAATTACGGATAAATTATTTACGCTGTCTGGAATGACTTCCATTTTGCTTATGGCACTGGCTCTTATTATCGTGCTTGCTCCAATAATTATTAGAGGCTGTGGTGCTATATTTTTTACAGGAACCATAGAGCACCGACGCTTTATGTTGGAGAAATTTGAAAGGGGCAATCGTCAAAAAATTTTAGAGGAAATTGCTGCCGCCAATTCTGCAAGAAAACCTGTCTTTGATGCATTGCGCAATTTTGAAAATGAGTTGCGCAATATGCCATCAGATAAAAGAAAAAAAAAAAAAAAATCATTTCAGGAACTTAAAGAAAGCATCGAAGAACTTTTAGGACCGGATCCAGAACAAGAAGTTAAGCCTATGTTAATGAGAGATCAATTTGGAGCGATGCGCTGGGACAACGCTCTAACAAAACTTAACAAAATTCTATATAAAGTTGAGTGGGATTATAGCGATGCGTCAAAAATGGGGAGAAAGATATTCAAACCTAGAGCGGAAGATTTTAAAAGCACCTCTCTTGAAAAAATTTTTGCCTATATTCAAGAAAACATAGATGCGATGCTTTTGCCGAAAAAGACCGTTTATTGGCAATTCTGGTTTGATCCTTCTTTTGATGCCCACTTTTTTGGCGGAATATGGGCAGAAATGCTTGGAACATTTTATCTTGCTGTTGGGGCAATTATTTTTGCATTTCCTTTCGGTGTGGTGGCTGCGATTTATCTAACAGAATATGCAAAGGCAACAAAATTTGTTACGGTTTTACGTGCCTGTATAAGCACGCTTGCTGGTGTGCCAAGCATTGTTTTTGGCCTATTTGGGCTAGCATTCTTCATCAATACTCTAAAGGTTTCTGAGGCAAAAAGTGTGCTGGCTGGCTCACTTACGCTTGCGTTAATGATACTCCCCACAATAATTAAGGCTTCCGAAGAAGCAATAAAAGCTGTGCCAAAAACTTATAAGGAAGCTTCTTTGAGTTTGGGAGCTGGCAAATGGCATACTATATGGAATGTTATATTACCGGCTGCGTTGCCCGGAATTTTAACTGGGTTTGTGATAAGCGTTGGGCGCGCTGCTGGCGAAACAGCGCCTATAATTTTTACGGCAGCAGTAAGCGTTGGTAAACCACTTAATTTGTTCCAAACCTTAACTCAGCCAACGCCTGCTTTATCATGGAATGTATACAATCTTGCCACAGAACATAGTGCTGCCGAGGAAATCAGACATGTGCAATATGGTATAGTTCTGACGCTTGTGCTTTTAGTTCTAATGTTAAATCTTACAGCGATAATAATTAGAGCGCGTATTTCAAAGAAATTAAAAGTATGAGGTGCCTATGCAAGCAACTATAACAATGCCAGCTATACAGACGGTTTGTGAGCCAAAATCTATCTTGAATGGTTATAAACCGCATGTATCGGCAAAGAACTTTTCTGTTTTTTATAATAAGAATGAAGCTGTTAAATCGATCTCTTTAGATATTCCGACAGGTTGTGTTACCGCAATAATAGGCCCAAGTGGTTGCGGTAAGAGCACATTTTTGAGAGCCATAAATAGAATGAACGACCTTATTCCCGGTTGCAGTGTTCAAGGACACCTGATGGTTGATTATCAGGATATTTATGATGAAGATATTGATGTTGTGGCTTTACGTAGACGTGTGGGCATGGTTTTCCAGAAACCTAATCCTTTTCCAAAATCCATTTTTGATAATATCGCTTATGGACCTCGTCTTCATTCAAAACTTTCAAAAAAAGATTTATATGAGATTGTTGAAAAAAGTCTTGTAAGCGCTGGATTGTGGGATGAAGTTAAAGATAGACTTAACGAAAATGCAATCTCTTTATCTGGTGGTCAGCAACAAAGACTTTGCATTGCAAGAGTACTGGCGGTAAATCCTGAAATAGTGCTTATGGATGAGCCTACTTCTGCGCTTGATCCAAAGGCTACATTGAGGATAGAAAATCTAATTGCAGAGCTACGTGGCAAATACACAATAATAATTGTAACACACAATATGCAGCAGGCAGCAAGAGTTTCTGATTTTACTGCTTTTATGTATGAAGGCAGTTTGATAGAATTTGATGAAACAAGAAAACTCTTTACAAAACCAAAATGTAAACAAACCGAAGATTATATTACAGGAAGGTTCGGCTAAAAGGAGATAGCTTATGCAAATTCATATGCAAAAAGAGATAGAAAAACTTAAAAAACAGATTTTAACTCTAAGCGCCAAAGTTGAAAATTCCGTTAAGATGGCTGTGCGCGCAGCAGATCTGCGTGATCCAAAGCTTGCTGAGGAAGTTATTGCACAAGAAAATGAAACAAACCACTTTGAGGTGGAAATAGAAGAAGAGTGTCTTAAAATCCTTGCGTTATATCAGCCAGTTGCTGGTGATTTGCGATACATCATAGCCGTATTAAAAATCAATCACGATCTTGAAAGAATAGGGGATCTGGCTGTTCACATAGCTGAAAGAGCCATCGTATTAAGTGAAGAACCAAATGTGAATATCCCTTTTAAACTGGAAGAGATGGGAGAAAAAACACAGAAATTATTAAAGGATATTCTTGATGCTTTTATTAACCTTGACACGCACCTTGCGTTAAGAGTTTGTCAGGAAGATGAAGAAATAGATAAGATGAATAAAGAAATTTTAAAGTATGTTAAACAGGCAATCAGACAAAACCCAGATATGTTTGAGCCACTTTTGCAAATAATGCATATAGCCAGACACCTTGAGCGTATTGCAGATCATGCTACAAATATCGCCGAAGATTTGATGTATCTGGTTGAAGGCAAAATCATACGCCACCACGCTGACATTTAATATTATACAAAAAAATACACTTTTTTCAAAATCTGAGATAGAAATTACTCCTACTCTCTCTTTTAATTTTTGTTTGCTATTAGGGCATATGATTCGCAATGGTTTCTCTCTTTTGAGCTTCTTTTTCTTTAACCACCCTAATAATAGCTCTAGCTAGCTGATGAAAGTCTATTGGTTTTACAAAGTAATCTACAATTCCTTTTTCAATAGCTTCTTGATATGAAACTGATTCAGCGTAGCCTGTGCATAATATAATTGGTATATCATACTTGAGATTTCGTATTTGTTCTGTAAGTTCTATACCTGTAATTCCGGGCATCATTTGATCTGTAATAACAGCATCCACTTTTAGCGTTCCATCCTTCAAACTTGATAATACTGTTAGTGGATCATTTATACATTCTGTTTTGATTTTGTATTTTGCAAGCATGCGTTGAGCAACCCTTGTTATAGAGAATTCATCATCGATAAACAGCACGCAAATTTCTGTATTATGATCATTTTGATTATCTAGAGGGTTTTGACTTAACGATATAGTATTATCTCTAATTATACCCTTACATGCATCTTTATCTGCAATCGGGAAATACAGATAAAATGTGGTGCCTTTTCCTTCTATGCTTTCAACAGAAATGAAAGCTCCTATCTTGTCTAATATACCTAATGTTATAGATAAGCCTAATCCTGTGCCTTCTTTATGAGCTTTAGTGGTAAAGAATGGATCAAAAATTTTAGGCAATATCATTTTTGGAATGCCAGAACCAGTATCGCTGATTTTTGCTACTATCCATTCTTTATTGGCATCTAATGTTGTTACACCTTTTGGAGACCAACCTACTATCGTGTATTCCTTCACATTTTTGATGTTTTCTAATGAGATGGTAATTGAACCTGTACGATTCTGTATAGCCTGATAAGCATTTGTGCATATATTAAGGAGTGCCCTTTTTATTTCGTAGGGATCAGCAAAAATGGTATCACAACAATGCTGAAGATTCATTTCTATATCTATCGTCGCTGGAATAGAGCTTCTGATAAACCTTATAACATCTTTAATGATTTCTGTTAGTGATACTGGTTTGGCTTCAGAAATTTTATGTCTACTGGCTGTTAACATATTTGAAACAACTTTTTTTGCTCTTAATGATGCACGATAGATCTCTTGAATCATATCTGGTTCTATAGCTTCACCTGACTTTATGCTCATATCGAGGAGCTCTGCGTATCCAATAATAGGGACAAGAATATTATTTAGATCGTGTGCAATTCCTCCTGCCAATGTTGCTATGGCTTCAAATTTTTCTAATTGCATTATTCGCATTTTGTTTTCATTATGACGTTGCTGGAATAGCTGTAATAAATCTTCTAAAAGCAATACACCTAAGTATTCATTATTTTGAGAGACAATTATGCCTGAAGAACATTTTATTTCTTTGGAAGCTATAGAAAGAACTTCCTCTATAGGAGTTTCTATTGCAATAACAGGAGCATATTTTATGAAGCTTCTGATTGAGTAGCGTCTTATCAGTTCGTGCCCGTATCTTGCATAGGCAAATTCTTTTAACTCGCTCTCTAAAATAATCCCTATTGGAGCATTTTTTTCATTTACTACAGGGATGAAAGATTGACAGATATTCTTTGAGAATGTCTCAAACACACTATAAATATCATCTGTGATACATACAGCACTAAAACGTTTAACCATAGCCTTGATGTTTTGGTTCGTATCAACTTTTTGCATTGATGCCTCCTTTTAAAATTAGATTTTGACCGTACATAACAATTAGTTTTTTTGATAAATAAGATGATTATAAACAATAAAAATAATATCAGATTGAAGTAAAAAAAATGTTACACGAAACAATATAGAACAAACCATTCCTTCACATAAATTAAACACACAAAAGTAAATCCTATTGCTTAAAGGAGGAATGTATTATGACAGAAATAGAACAATATAATACATACAGAATACTAGCAGTAGATGATGAACCAGAAGTTACTGAACTGATAAAAGATCAAATCAGTAGCTCACTGTGTTGCGAGGTAGTTACTGCAAATTCTGTAGAAACAGCCATCTCCATCCTAAAAGAACGTTTTAATATCGCCGTCATTATATGCGATATGGATATTAATGGGAGAAGCGGAACTGAAGTTTTAAAACAAGCCAAAATGATAAATCCAAACGTGATTTCGCTATTGTGTACAGGCAAGGCAGATAAAGATGATATAATTGAAGCCATTAATGAAGGCGAAATTAAAAAATTTATAGGTAAACCATGGAATTATTCCGATATGATACGCATTGTTAAAGATAGTGTTCGCCAATACGATAAAATTCTCAATCAGCAAAAATTGCTTCAGCAAATTGCATCAAATGTTTTGTTTAAGAACACTCAAACATTGAAAGCACCTTTATATCTACAAAGTGAAATAGATATTAATGTAGAAAAGCGATATAAAATTCAGAAGCTTATCTGTAGAGGCAATAATAGCGATATATATCTTGCGGAAGATCTGCTTTTAAAGATGCCTGTTGCATTAAAATATCTGAATAATGCCTTTACGCAAGATACGGAAAGAGTTTCTCAACTTTTTGAAGAAGCTCGCATAGCTATACAGCTATCACATCGCCATATAGTTAAGCTATATAATCTACAGGAACACAATGGTGCTTATTACTTAATTATGGAATATATTGATGGAGTCA
>CAZBHO010000036.1:0-22101 GCA_964491945.1 uncultured Verrucomicrobiota bacterium
TAAAATATATTAAGGGCATTGAACAGGTGGCTTTCTTTGGGAATAAATTGCACATCAGCTCCAGAGAATTGAGCTTATTGCAGGAGATTAAAGAAAAGTTTAATGATGGTAGATGGCAATACGAATTTATTGCCCCTGACCTTGAAGACGCTTTTATCCATTTTATGAATGCAAAGGCACAAGACATAAACGCCAATGAAAAGAATTCTTAACAGATTATTGGCAATGATAAAGAAAGAGTTCATACAAATGCGAAGGGACCGTCTTACTCTTGGTATGATGGTTGGGTTGCCTATCCTGCAGCTCATTCTCTTTGGTTATGCAATCAATACTGACCCACGGCACCTGCCAACAGCCTTAATAGTGCGCGACCATAGTCCTTTTGCAAGGAGCATAATAAGCGCGCTGGAAGTAAGCGAGTATTTCAAGATTAAGAAGATTTTTGCTACAGAAGAGGAAGCTGATAGAATGATGAAAAAGGGGGATGTGCAATTTGTATTAACCATTCCTGAGTACTTTGGTAGAGATATAGTTAGAGGCAATCTTCCGCCGCTATTGCTAGAAGCAGATGCCACAGATCCATTGGCAGTGGCAAACACTATGGCAGGTTTCCCATCGCTTGTCAGGGCAGCTGTGAGTAAAGAATTAAAAGGTGTGCTTTTTCATGAACAAAAAAGTGATGCTGTTGATATAAGGCTCCATAAAAGATACAATCCTGAAGCAGAGTCCAGGATAAACATAGCGCCGGGGCTAATTGGTGTGATACTGACAATGACAATGGTTATTATTACAGCCATTGCCATTACACGTGAACGAGAACGTGGCACAATGGAATATCTCCTTATAATGCCGATACGGCCAACGGAAGTAATGATAGGCAAAATCGTGCCTTACATCATTGTTGGATATATGCAGGCAACGTTCCTTCTTATAAGCGCAAAGTTGCTGTTTAATATACCTATATTGGGGAGTGTGCCTCTCCTTTTCTTTCTGGCTTTCTTTTTCATTACAGCCAATCTTGGGATGGGAATTATGTTTTCCACGTTTGCAAAAAATCAACTGCAAGCGGTACAATTATCTATTTTTTATTTCCTGCCGAACGTTTTGCTTTCTGGTTTTATGTTTCCGTTTAGAGGTATGCCAGAATGGGCTCAATATATAGGTTCTATCTTGCCACTAACGCATTTTCTTCCTATAGTACGCGGCATACTTCTTAAGGGAAATGGCTTAATGGAAGTGTGGGAACACACACTTGCTTTGATGCTTTTTACACTTATCGTTATGTCTGTTGCTATTATAAAATATAGAGAAACCCTTGATTAGACGCCGTATAAATGAGCGTACTACATTTTTTAAAAAAAATACTTGCAGATAGACCGAGCTTCTAATATAGTAAAAACAGTCTTATTTATTCCATTTGAAAAGAGGGTATATGGAAGACGCAACATTTGAATATATAAAGACGCCGGGCTTTCCGACTTTAAAGCTTGCCAGAAGCGCTGCGCCCAGCAAATCACCATATCTTATTTCAATAAATAGCCTTTATGATATCGCTCTAATCGTTGATAACAATGGGAGAATAATTATTGCGAATGATAAGGCAAATAGGAGATTAAGCAGCACGACAGGCAAATTGATAGGTTCACACATTAAAGATGTCATCAAAAATGCAGATGATGACTTATTTAAAAGGATTATGGCAAACGTTGCTGAAAGACAATATACTATAATGGAAGCTGTTTGTATCGGTAGTAACGGAAAGAATTTTATTGCAGAAATAGCAATAAGCCCAGAACGTATTGAGCCTTCAAAAGGGATATGCTTCCAGATTCGTGATATCACTGCCAGAGCTCAAGCGGAAGAAAAGCTGAAAACAGTAAGCCAGGCTCTATACAATGCGAATTATGGAGTTGCAATTTTTAATGAACAACTACAGGTTGAATTTATCAATCCTGCATTGCTTAATATAATTCAGCTAATAAAAGGCAATAGCATCAGCAAGCCATACGAACCAGATGTATTCAAAGAGTTAAAGTTATCAGAAAGTTTTCTGCAATCAGCTTATACAGAAGGAGCTACTACTGAAATTGAATTTAAGACGGTAAGCTCAGAGGAACCAATAAAAGTGCGTCTAAGCTGTGTTCCAAATAAAGATAAAAACGAGAAATTGCTGGGCGTTATCCTTTTCTGCGAAAATATATCTATGGAAGCTAAACTTGAGCAGGAAAAGAGAAAAGCAGAAGAACAAAGATTATTGGCAGAACATTGGAAAGAGCGCCTGCAGAAGCTATCCGATTTAACCTATGCAATAAACAATCCCTTACAGGCACTGCTAGGCAAAGCCGAACTTGAAAACAGACAGGAAGAAAAAAGTCTAATTTTGCAAGTGGTTGGTATTCTTAAAGAATACATAAAATCTGAAAGTGCCCCGGTGGAAGATATGAAATCTTCATTTAGTCCACATATAAATACACTATCTGCGCTAATGCCGGCAGAGCAGAATACGCTATTATTGGTGGAAGATGATAAAAATGTCTCAGAAATTTTCTTGCGCATCATAGGCAAAACTTATCCGCATTTAAAAATCTACAGTGCCTTTACTGGCAGAGAAGGACTAGAAAAGTTTTCTCTACATCATCCTGCAATGATGGTTTTAGATATCAACATTCCTGAAATGGATGGTGTGGAACTTTATAAGGCGATAAAAAACTTATGTGAAAAACATTTATGGGAAGAGCCCTATATCATCTTTTGTACAGGTTTTTCTTCACCACCAGAACTAACAGAGCTTATCTCTAATGATGCTAAACATATTCTTTTAACAAAGCCTATTACAGGTGCTGTTTTAATAAAGGCGATAGAAAAATTTGCTGTTATTAAACAGGAGGAATAGATGGCTATATTGTATTTTACCTGCCAATGTTCAAAAAAGCTTGCAACAGATCGTAAAGATGTGGATTTGCCTATACAATGTCCTGATTGTCAACGCCACTTTAAAGTGCCACATCCAGCAACAAGCTGGAATTGCCCTTCTTGTGGTTCAAAAATGTTTGCTACTCTGACATTGGTAGGTAAGATGGTAAAATGTGTCCAATGTGGTTATGAATCGCAAGTGCCTGCTATAAGGATAAACACTGCTTCGATCTCTTCGGCAGAGCCACAGCCACAAAAAACTGTTAGTCATGGGAAAGAATTATTTGTCATAATAGCAGTAGCAATAGGATTTCTTATTCTGATTAGCATCCCAGTAGCAATATTTATGCAATATAGACCATTAAATCAGGCAATGGATAAAGCACGTAAGTCAAGTGATCCTGCTAAAGCTGTTGCTATATTGCAAGATGCGCTTTCAAAACACCCAAATGCTCCTAATGCAGAAGAAGCTCGGGCTTTGCTTTCTTATTATGAAGAACCTATTATTCAGACGATGGCTCTCTCAAGAGCTATGTCAGAAGCCGATGAGCTTGCCTCAAAAAATCAACTCTGGGAAGCAGTAGATAAACTTAAAATTTCAGTAAGATCTAATTCTAAAGCGTCAAATTTAAATGAAGCCAAAAAGAAAATGGAAGAACTTCAACTTAAAGCAGAACACACAATGGAGCTTGAAAAAGTTTTTGAAGAAACTATGCAAAACATAACTTCTTATCAGATAGCAATCTCCACTCTTGAAAAGGCGATTCAAACATATTTTATGGCTGTAAATCAAAAAGAGATAAAAGAGAAAATAGATGAGTTTAAACAAATAATTGCTGAAAGCGATGCACTGCAAACCGCTATGACTCGCGCAAGGAATTATCCTTCTTCTCAAAGTGCATTACAGGATTTGAAGCTAGCTATAAAAAAATATCAGAAAGCTGATTGCCAGAAGGAAGCCAGAGAACTTTATGAAAAACTCACTTCTAACTATAAGACGGCAGCAGCAAAAGCCTCGCCGTCAGTAAATAATTCTACAAGCGATATAATTGCTTCTTCAAATAATCACGTAGAAGCCGAGTCACAAATAATTCAAAAAGAAACAAAGGCTATTGAAACTAATAAATCTTCTGGATCATCTGATAATAAGGAAGGGCAAAAAGATCTAGGAAATTTTCTGAAAACTTTTTCTGAACGTACTATAGAAGTAGAAGATAAATAAATGAGTGAACTTTATCTTTAAAATTTGTTGGTAGATGCTCTCATTTATTGCCCGTCAGTGATTTTTTTAATCTTGATTACTGCAACAATATCACTATATCTGCCTCCTTGAAAGGAGATATTATAGAAATGAAAGAATTTAAAATAGTTCTGGCAGGATGTGGAGGAATAAGTAAAGCATGGCTTAATGCAATAAAATCTTATCAGTCAGCAAAAATGGTTGGTTTTGTGGATATAAACATAGAAGCTGCCAGGGAGAGAAGAGATGAGTTCGGATATAAAGATGCAGTGATTGACACAAATTTAAGAAAAGTCTTAAAACAGCTTAAACCGGATATTGTTTTTGATTGCACAATTCCTGAAGCACATTGCAGCGTGGTGCTGGAGGCTGTAAAAGCAGGGTGCAATGTGCTGGGGGAAAAGCCGTTGGCAGATACTATGAAGAATGCCAAAAAGATGGTACAGGCAGCAAAAAAACAAGGCGCTATTTATGCCGTTATGCAGAATAGACGTTTTGATCCCAATATCAGGGCAATTCGTGAGCTGATCAATAAAGGTATTATAGGGGAAGTACACACACTGCACAGCGATTTTTTTATAGGTGCGCATTTTGGCGGATTTCGCGATAAAATGAAACACGTGCTCCTGCTTGACATGGCAATTCACACGTTTGATGCTGCCAGATTCTTGTTGCAGGCAGATCCTATAAGTGTTTTCGCAAAAGACTGGAATCCTGTAGGCTCATGGTACGCTGATGGTGCATCAGCAAGTTGTTTTTTTGAAATGGCAGATGGGAAAGTTTACACATATAGAGGCAGCTGGTGCGCAGAAGGCAATATGACAAAATGGGAAGCTCAATGGAGAATAATAGGGACGAAAGGCACTATAGTTTGGGATGGCGCAAGAAATATGAAAGTGGAAGTGATAAAAGAACCGCCAGAACAGACAGGCCTTTTTTATAAGCTGGAGGAAGTGCCTGTTGAATTGCCTCCGCCAGCAGAAGGAAGCTGGCATCAGCTCTGCATAATGGATTTTTTGAAGGCACTAGAAGAGAATAGAACGCCAGAAACGATCTGCACAGATAACATCAAGAGTCTTGCAATGGTGCTTTCTGCCATAGAAAGCGCAGAGAAAAGGAAAATTGTAAGAATAAGATTGTAAAATATCGCAGCCATACTAGACTGTATTTGCAGTCCATCAAATAGATATTCTATGCACAATCTAGCATTAACAACTTCAAAGCAGGCGAGAAAAAACAACTCAAGAGAGGTGATAGAGTTGTTAAATGCATTCTCCCCTTACTGTGCATTTAAAACATCTTTACCATATGCGTTTCTTTATCATATTGATGCTTTTGTTCTAATGGACTTCTTAATTTCTAAATATCCTGATGGGTTGTTTGATATGATCTTCGCAGATCCTCCATATTTCCTTTCGAATGGAGGGATCACATGCCATTCTGGAAGAATGGTTAAAGTAGATAAGGGTGAGTGGGATAGATCTAGGGGAGTAGAAAATAATCACAACTTTAATCTAGAATGGCTAGCACGTTGTCAAAAGCTCTTGAGAAAAAATGGTACTATTTGGGTTTCCGGCACACATCACATTATTCACTCTATAGGATATGCAATGCAACAACTAGGCATGAAGATACTAAACGATATAGTATGGGAGAAACCTAATCCGCCTCCTAACCTTTCTTGTCGTTATTTTACACATTCCACCGAAACTATAATCTGGGCAGCAAGAGATGAATCTGCCAATCATACATTCAATTATGAAGCCATGAAATCTATCAACAATGGTAAACAAATGAAGTCTGTATGGCTAATTCCTGCACCTCAGGCTGACGAAAAAAAATTTGGTAAACATCCAACACAAAAACCGTTGGCTTTACTAGAAAGAATTATTATTGCATCTACAAAAGAAAATGCATGGCTTTTTGACCCTTTTGCTGGCAGTTCAACCACAGGTGTGGCATCTATAAGGTTATCTCGTAATTTTATAGGGTGTGAATTAAATAAGGAGTTTATTGAGCTCTCAATAAAGAGACTGGAAAAGGCAATAGAAGATAAAAAATCGTTGCTAAATTTTGCTGAATAACATTTTATGAAATCAGGTGGATATGGTGGCGAACATACTAAGAGCGGACTGGTTTTTGAAGAAAAAGTAGACCTTATTAGTCAGATAAAAGAAATACGCGGCTATTCTATAAAAAAGCGGAAAAATAAGGCTGGTTTTGATATATTGTTTAGAGGAAACATGGTAGCCCATTGTTTTAAAAAACATGAGTTTTATAAGTTTCTTAAAGAAAAAGGGGTAGAATGGCGAAAAATAATTTCTACCAAAATTCTACCAGATGATGCATTGCTCGTTATTGTTAGGGAAACCTTATTCATTATAGAAGTTAAATATCAAAACACTCATGGTTCTGTTGATGAAAAATTACAAACTTGTGATTTTAAGAGAAAGCAATACTCAAAGTTGGTTCAACAATTGGGACTGAAGGTAGAATTTGTATATGTATTAAACGAGTGGTTTAAACATCCTCGCTATAAAGATACTCTGGATTACATCACAAGCGTGAATTGCCATTATCGATTTGGCAGCATCCCATTGTCATGGTTAGGCTTACCACACTAAAATGTAATGAAAGATTAATTTGGCTTTTCATAAATCTATTCAGCTGCAAAAATTTTAAGTTCCGAGATTGTCCAGAAATATCTTTCATCCGATTCTGTTAATGTAATTCTGACAAAACGGCAGGCAGAAGGCTTAAATGCTGCCGCATAATGATCATCATATACCATATAAACAGGATGCGTATGTTCCCAGAACAGGCTGCCCCCAACGTCACCATAGGAGTAAACCTTTTGCCAGTTAAGACCATCAAGAGAAGTTTCAATGTTATAGCCACGTGGAAAATCCAGCAGAGCCTCGCCCAGATGAAAATAGATTTTACACACATCCTGTGTAGTGCCCAGATCCATTACGATGCTCATTCCTGATTTTTGCGGAGTATCTGTTGTCCAGTAAGTATCATATCTACCATCCACTATATTAGTAATTGAACCTCCATTGATAGAACTAAAAAGCTTTAATTTATGACAAGCAATTTCTTTTAAAGTTCTTTTGCCCCACGGTGGCTTAAAGTTGTAATACACACTAAAAGGCGGCATCTCTTTTTTTTCAAAATTAGCGTTTATAGAGAGCAAAAGATGCTCAAAATGAGCTGGCAACTGCAATGTTGGATGATCAATGTATGCAACATTTTCTGCGCTGCGCACAACATCATTAAACTTTGTCTTTTTATGTGGAAAACGCATATTAAAAGGTTCTGCACAAATAATTTTCTCCTTTGTTTCAAAAGTAATACGATAAGACAACCAGAAGTGAGCATAAGCATTAGAGATATTTTGTTCCTTTAAAAAAGAATATAATTCTTGGGTAGGTGGCAACTCAAGTTTATCAATCACTACTTGAGGATTACTCCATGATCTAATCAACAAAGCATTCCCCCACACATTAGCCATTATTAAAACGGCAAAAGCGAACGTAAAAAGCAACTTTGAATACTTTCTTATTTGTTCTAATCCATAGCTTAATAGAATGATGATGGGTGGCACAAGGAGGATTAAATATCGTGCGTTGTGAGAAGCAGCACGATTGCTTCTAGCAAAAAGCAAAATCACTCCTGCTACTATCACAATTAAAAGCAAAGTTGCTTGTAGAAACTTGTAATTTTTTTCTTTTAGAACACATAATAGGCTTTTAATAATTGCCACAGCTATACCAAAAATCCATATCGCTGTTGCAATTATTGTAAGCCAATTTGGCAGAGCTAAAACATGATGGCTATCCCCATATAACATAATTTTTGTTCCTGTAAAGAAATGTATGGTATAAATGAAAACCATCTCTAGAATTTCTAAAGAACGTTTCCACTCAACGGAACCAGCCACATCTTTAAAAGTGGCAAAATCGTTAGTAAAATTGTACCAAACAAAAGGCAAGCTTCCAAAAAAGAAGCCTATAGCCAGACTAAAGCAATTCTTTTTAAAGAAGGTAAAGCCACTTTTTAATAAAAGGAAGATTCCCGCAATTGCAATATAGGGAATAATCAAAATATGCATCCAAAAAGCATATCCGAGCGTAAAGCCTAAAAGTACGTGCTTAAAAATGTGATACTTGCTATTTTCTGTTTCCGTAGAAACAATTGAGCCCAAAATGAGTAAAGCAAAGGTGGCAGTTGTAGTAAGAGCCATGTAGCTTGGTGGAGCAACTAACGCACTGCACATAGTAAGATATGGCACAGGTAAAATTGTTAGAGCTAATCCAATTAAAGCTGTGTGTTCATCATAAAATCGTCTGGCTAATAAATAGATCAAAAAACAGAAAATAAATGAATTTATGAGTGGATATAACCTTATTACCCACAAGTTTGCTCCGAAAAGCCAGATCATAAGAGCGGTAAAAAACGATTCCTGTGTGCCCATATAGGATTGTCCCCAGTAGACTACAGGAAACTCCCCTTTCAAAACGTGCATTGCCATAAGAGCAGGAAAAGCTTCATCTGTGGAAGGTGGTATTTTATGTAAAGCACAAATAAAAATTGCAAGCCTTGCTATTAACGCAAAAATTAATAGACAGAATAATAAACCTTTATGATGTTTATTCATCCTTACGGAGACTTGAGTAAGCTCTCATATTGGTTATAACGGTACGCAATAGAATTCTGTATCCAGAATTGTCCATGAACGGTATTTTCGCGTTTTTTTTATGGAAATACGTATGTTATCCACCGCGAGAGGCTCATCTAGCTTAATTGAGCGTGTGGGATTGCCATAACAGGGAATGCCATTTACTATTTCAAATGGATCTATATCATTACATTGTTTAATTGGCAACTGATAAAAAACGCCATCTTTGCGTGTTTCTATTATAAGTTCAACCGACCTATCATTATGAAAGCTTCCATAATGTAGTTTAATTTTTCCTAATAAAATTTTCTTATCAAAAATGAAATGCAACCACATATTGGTTGCTTGATCGGACCTGGAACTCCATCTGGTATTGATATCTCCATCGGCAGCGTTGTTCGCAAGCTCTGAATTGTGACTTGAAAAAACTCTCGCTTGCTTTTGAGGCAACTTTATATATTGCTTTTCAATCGGGTCCATCTGAAAATCATAATAAACATAAAACAAGCCACACGGCTCTTTTTTTGCCGTTATTCCCATCATATCCATATCATTCTCAAACTTTACACAACCAAAAGTTGCAGGACGCACATCTGTTAAAACAAATGCCACATTACTAGAAGAATATACTTCCTTTTTGTATGGCAATTTCCAGCGAGGGAAACGTTCATTCATTGGTTGAGAACAAAGTATTTTTTCATCAGTAAAAAAATTGATTCTATAGGCATCATAATGAGTGGCAACACAGTTTGTTATGCCTTTTGCTAATAAAAAACTTATAGCTTTATCTAATGGAGGAACATCGGCAATTTTTACGGCAAAATCGTCTTTTTTCCACTCTTCAACAAGCTTAAAAGATATCAAAAAATTGTATAATGCTAGCAATACAGAAAAAATAGCGATAAGACGTTTCAATAGATAGGAACGTAATCCAACATATACAGCAGCTACAAGAAATGGAATAGCCATTACTGCCGGAAGCGTATAACGCAGAGCCAGACTTGTTGATCTTTTACTTAATGCAAAAAGTAACGCACAGAGAATAAACGTTCCAAGCATCGCATCAAATGCGTTAAACTGCAGCTCTCCTGTTTGCCTAAATTGCACCATATAGTTTTTTATTCTTACGATGCTAGCTGTAATTAACAGCAAAAATATCACTGTGCCCACAATTGGCAAAATGCCCTCAAAACCGTTCATAAAATAGCTACAGTCCGGGAAAAGAGTTGTACCAAAGCCAGTAGCACGAGGTAGAGTATAAATAGCGAAAAGCTTAAAGTATCCAACAGCAGAAGCAATATCTCTTGTTCCGGCAAGAGCCTTGTGAGCGCCGGGTTCTTCAAAAAATATGGCCAGCCAGTATGGGGTTAGCCCCACAAATACACCTGCTAGCATAGAAAAGGTGCTAATAAAAAAGCGTTTTATGCCACCTCGCAATATGCCAACAATCACAATAGGCATAATCAAAGGAAGTGATACCATATTGATTGGAAATGATATCCCTAGCAATAAACCTGCCATAACAAGTCTTGTTATGAGCAAACTTGTTCTTGTTTCTCTGCCTACACTTTCCACAATTAGAAGAGCCAAAAATCCAAGCACATATATCGGCATATTGTGAGGCAGAGAATAAGCAAATTGGATAGTTAATAAATATGCTGAAGGAAAAAGAAATAAAAGAATTCCGGGGAAAATATCCTTTAACTTTCCAAGTCTTAAGAAAAGAAGCAAAACTATAATAGTAAGGCACAAGCTTTCAATAACTATCAACAACCTTGCACCGAAAGTGTTACGAGGCAATATATTTAAAAGTGGAGCATATAAATAAGATTCCAGTGGAAACTGATAAGGCTGTGCCATAACTAAAAGTGGAAAGTTGCCTCTTGCCACTTCTTTTGCACCGAGCACTGTAAGTGCCTCATCAGGAGAAACTGGCACATATTTAATTGATTCAACAAAAAAATAGATACGCAAGGTAATCGCAAGAATTGCCACACAACCTGCTAATAATATGAATTTTATTTTTTTCGCCTCCATAAGTTAAAGGCTTTACAATATATAAGATACAGCTTCGGTGCAATGTTAAAAAACAATTTTATTTTATTAACTTGCAACTTGTTACTTTCTGATTATTCTCCTTTTAGAGAAATATCTTTGCATATTACAATGGATAATAAAATTACATCAGATTCTTTTTTAACTACTCCAGAGCCGCAAGCACGAGCCTTAATTACTGGAATTCAGAAAGCATCAGAGCTTGACTGGCTGATTAATAATAGCGCAGCAAAAAAAATTTTTGTTTTTTCTTTTACGGATCAAGTGCCTTACTTTTTACTTACTCATCCTTTGTATAATAAGGTTATCGTGCCAATAGCAATTTCATATAAGTTATCTCATCAGCAACTCTATAAGTTTATACAGGATGCTTTGCAGCCATATTTTGAATTTTTTGCAGAGGGAAAAGTTGCGATAAGCTGGCATAGAGAAATTTACAGGCAACACACAGCCTTGTGCAAGATTATAGAAGAAGCGGTTCTTAATTACACACGGCTATGTTTAAGCACTGTGGCTGTTAGAGCCATGCGTGGCTGGCACAATATGCTCGATAGCTGCCTTAATGTAAGGCGGCATTTCCATTCGTTTTCTATCCTTAAAAATTCTCTAAAAGGAAGTTCTGCTGTGATAGTCGGGGCAGGCCCCTCACTGGATAAAAGCTACGAGCTTATTAAAAAACTACAAACTAAACTATTAATTATAGCCTGCGATGGCGCTCTGCCAAGCTTATCAAAAGCTGGGATTAAACCTGATCTTGTGGTGTCAGTTGATGGAACAGAAAAAGTATGGCGATATTTTTTACCAGTAAAAGATGATCCAGAGCTCATCACTTTAATGGTTCCAGAAAGCTGCTGGGCATTACAACGATATTGCAAAGGCAACTTTTTGATGGCACAAACTCAAAAATCTTACAATGGGCTGTTGCTGGATGAACCCTTAAAAAAGGAACTCCCTTTGCTCAATATAGGATTATGCGTGGGGCACGCCGCTTTTAATGCAGCCTGCTTTATGGGAGCTAGTATGATTATAATGCTGGCTTTCGATTTAGGATACGATAGCACTGGTTCTTTTCATCCATCAGATATGCCTGTGCCCTATTTTCATATTGCTCCACCTTCAGAAGTTAACATCATTTACGTTAATGGCAATGATGGCAAAATGGTCAAAAGCGAATTAAGTATGGTGGCTTACCTGCAAGAATTTGAAAGATTGATAGAACAAAGCAACCTACCTGTATGGAATATGACCATTGGTGGTGCTCTTATTCGGGGCACATACAGGCCGAAAGAGGCTGATATAGAGCAACTCTTAAATGCTGCAAAAAAGGTGGATCTACAAAAAATTTTGGAAAAGAGCAGAAAAATAACAGTCTCATCTTCTCACATAAATAGTGTCATCACGAAAGCCAGTAAAATGGTTTCTGCTCTAGAGGCTAGCGTTAAAACTGGCTCATGGAGGAGGCATTTACTAAACAACGAATATCCCTTTGTTTTCTTATCTGAATATAAGAAAGTTATTGATGGCATAAGCGATGCCGAAAATCCTTTACCCATCATTGATTTTAATTTTTCTTTTGAAGATTGGAGAAAGCATAAGAACAACGCATTGCTACAAGATGAACTAATAAAAAAAGGTGAAGATGTTATTTTCTCCCTATCTTTAATGGGCTCTCTTATTGAGAAAGGGCTGCAACTCCCAATAGTAAATAATGATAAAGGAAAGCCGATTAGAATTGCTGCTGTAACTAGAAGACAAAATGGATTCTATAAGTGGGAGGATATGCTTGCTAGCCTTATACAAAATCCTGACATGGTGCTTACACGTTTTTTGGTAGATGCTTTTATTTCAGATTTTTGGAAGAAGCTAATGAAAGAGCCATGTCATCTGGTTATTGCAACAGAAAATGAGCTTATGCCAGCAGGATGGGCGACTGCTGGAATTGCTTGCATAGAAATTAAGGAAAGTGTACCAGAAAGTTTGAAAGATGGGGCTGTAATAATAGAGCAATGGCTTCCGGGTTATGCTGTATTAACCAGAAATGAAGAGGTCGCTTGCAAATGGAGAATAATATTACCAGATGATATATCTGTATATTTATGGGACGAAAACTCATTTTTCCTTATCACTAAAGATAGATTAAGACAATGCGCTCATTTTGAACAAATAGTTTTTAAGATAATCTCCCAACTAACTAAATGATAGCTTTCAAAATTACAGCGTATAATTCTATCTTATTTTATGTCATTCGCTAATAGTAGCACTCTATTTCTGTAAATGGAGCCTGTTTATCAGAAGGCAGGATGAGTTTGCCTTCCAAAATGATAGAATCGGTTCTAATCACTTTGTTTAGTATAATCTTCTGTACAAAAAATCCAAATTGAGGATGATTATTTTCAAAAATAAACGGTTCAGAAGAAACAAGATAATCACTGGTAGCAACCTCTTCAAAGTTGCCTAAAGAATTTTTGTAAATAATTTTCGCAATAGTATAGCCAATTTGTTTTTTAGGAGAGTAAAAAATATTGATTTGCTGGATGTTTGTTGGATGCACAAAATAAATGTTTAGTGAACAGAAGAAATTTGTACTTTTGAAGTAAAAATTATGACTATTATCTCTTCTGCCATCATATAACCATAATGTGTTGGTGAATTCGTTGTTTATAATAATTGTTTTAATAGAAATTTTGTTTAATCTTGAGGCATCAAACGAACGTGCTTCACATTTAAAGTTCCAGCATACAATAAAATCGCCAACATTTGAGCTATTAAACACAATATCTCTTTCAGCCGCTGCTTTTGCAAACCAATTAAAGTTGAAACCATATCTGTTCTTTCTGGTTTCAAAGATAATAGCTACGTTTGTTGCTGAATTAACTTTTTCTTTATATGGCAACTGCCAGCATGGAAAGCGCTCGTTCCATGGTTGAGTACAAATAATTTCTTCATCTGCAAAATAGTTTAATCTATAACACTGCCAATGTGTTGCTACTGCATATTTAATGTTGTGGGTCTTTAAAAAATCAATCACAGGAAAAATTTCTGGAGCTCCAACAACATCTTTCTTAAAAGATTCTTTTTTCCATTCCTCGCACAGTTTGATCGTCGTAATTACATTAAAGAGCGCCAAAACAATGCAACAAAGTGTTAGAATTTTTCTATATGTTTGAGGAATGATGTTGGTGAAAAATGCAATGAGAAAAGGGGAGCCATAAGTCAGTGGATGTAGATATCTAAAGTTATGGGAGCTAAAGCGGGAATTGAACATTGCGCCAATTAACCCAATCCATATTGCTAAAAGGAATATGTCATAAATTGTCACTTTAGGGATGGCTCGCTCTCTTATTAAAGCGAGAACCCATTGATTCATTTGCACAAAGGTTGCAAAAAGCAAGAGAGCTATAAATAAATATGCCACTGGTAACATAAAAACTGTGCCGAAATTAAGAGTTACATCCGTATCTGGATACAAAGGTGGAGCAATGCCCAAAGCTTTAGGCAGCGAATAAAAAAGTATTATGCGCAATTGCTTAAGCGCTTTAAGCAGTGGCACTGTTTGTGAAACTATTCCGTAGGCATCAGGATATATCCATTTTGCCAAAAAGAATGGCATAAGCCCTATAAACGTTCCTATCGCAAAGACTGTAAATGCCTTAATTTTAGATATTTGTTCATTTAAAAAGATAGCACTGTATAAAGGCAACACGAAGGATAGCACTGCAAAATTTTCAGCTATGGCAAGTCCACAAAGTATTCCACTAACAAAAAACAAAAAATTTCTTTTGAAGCAGTGATCACCACGGTTATAAAAAAATATAAGATAAATTGCAAGCAACGGTGGTATATAAGAGAATGTTGTATGGGGTGTTGAATAAGCAAAGTGTGTGGTTAATAAATATGCGCTGGGAAAAAGCAAATAGATCCACGCGGGGAGCAGATCGGAGATCTTGCCTGCCTTTAAAAGGATTGCGGTAAAAAGCGCTGTAGTGATTATGCCGACTAATAGAGTTTGGAAGCGTATGGGGAAGAAAAAAACTCGCAATAGCATATAAAAATATGTCTCTAACGGAAACTCATAAGGCTGTGCGTAAACAAGCAAAGAAAAATTGCCTTGCAAAATATGTTTTGCCTGCAGTGCGGTTATTGCCTCATCTCCTGTTATAGGGATGTTTTGCAATCCACATACGAAAACATATAGACGCAGTAATATAGCCAGAACCACGAGCAGAAGAAATAACCAATGTATTCCTCTTCGCATAAAATTCTTTAAAGCAACTTAGGTTAATGAGATGTCTTTCACAGAATATCCTGCCCGCTCTATTGTTTGCTTTACGAGTTCTTCACTGAAAAATTCAGAACTTATTATTGCATATCCTTTTTGGTAATCTATTGCCACGATGTGAATACCGTTTATTTTCATAAGAGCTTTCCTTATTTTTTTAGAACATTCCACACATTGCATTCCTTGTATTTCAATTTTATAACGTTTTGATGAGCTTTTTGTAAATTTGTGCCACAAAAGTAAAAATTTTGAGACATAAGGCAAAAAGAAGTGATATCCAAGCAAACCTATAAGCAATATCGCCATTAAATAAAAAAGGACGCTCGTTCCTTCAGAATGTAGATGCGTCACCTTGGTCAAATCTCTAACAAGGAAAGAGAAACTATTAAAAAATTCATCAAGCACTGTGCCAAAAAAGATGGCAGAAAAAGCTATTGCTATCAAATATATTACCATATTCCGCCAGCCAAGCGCTTTGCTCATTGTGGTTATTGTTGCAGCATTGCTTGCCGGTCCTGCCATAAGGAACACCAATGCCGCACCGGGTGATATCCCCTTTGCAATCAAGGTTGCCGCTATTGGCACAGAACCGCTTGAGCAGACATAAACAGGGATACTTGCAGCAAGCATAATCAGTTTTTGCAAGAATAGGTTTTTTGTAACATTTTCAAAGAAGTTATCAGGCACCATAACCTGCAAAATTGCTGATATAACAATACCGAGGATAAGGCTTCCAGCAAGGTCTGATGGCACTGTGTTAAAGCCATATTTTACCGCAGATTTTATTCTTGGTAAGAAGCCGATAGTGGTGCGTTCTTCATTTTCTTCTACGATCAAAGAATCGTTAGTTTTTGCTTCTTCAATTTTATTTTCACCAAAGATGCTTACCATTAAGCCTCCAATCACCCCCGAAAAGAAAGTAAAGATTGGGCTCATTATAGCAAATGGAAGTCCCAGAAAAGCATAAACAACCAGTATGTTATCTATTCCTGTTTGCGGTGTTGCTATTAGAAAAGCTGTAGTTGCGGCATTGCTTGCACCGTTCTTTCTCAAAGCAGTAGCAACTGGAATTACACTGCAGGAGCATAGCGGCATTGGCACTGCAATCAAAGCAGCTTTAACGATCCCCTTTATTCCAGAGGCACCAAGATGTTTTATAACAAATGTGGCTGGAAGGAAAGAGTGTATCAAACCAGCCGCCATAAAACCTGCCAGCAAATAAGGCGCAAGCTCTAAAGTGATCTGCCATAATGTTGATAAAAATGAAGTAAGCATTTTTACATTCCTGCCATTAAGATATAATGATGCTGCCACTCTTAACTTTATGCCCACACAAAAAGGCGGCACAATCCATACGTTTTTTCCCTTCTGGTTGCACCTCAATCAATCGCAGAGCATCTTTTCCGGTCTGTATGAGCAATCCTTTGTTGCATTCCAGAATTGTGCCGGGCTGCCGTGATGCGTCAGGTGAAGGTTCTATTTTTGCTTTAAAAATTTTTAGCATGCATTCTCCTTTTTCAAGGGGCACTTTTGTATAACAAATTGGCCATGGATTAAATGCCCTTATTCTACGCTCAAGCTCAATTGCAGGTTTATGCCAGTCAAGCAAACCATCCTCTTTTTTCAGCTTGGGAGCATAAGATGCTTGATCGTTATCCTGCGGGATCCTTTGAACTTTACCTTCTATCATATCTGAAATAACCTCTTGCAAAAGCACAGCGCCTTTTACAGATAGCCTTCTACACAAGCTTGCCGCTGTATCATCTTCAAAAATAGGTTCTTGCTGTTGCTTTATGATATCCCCTTCATCCATCTTCTCATTTAAAAACATAATACTTACCCCCGTTGTTTTTTCCCCATTAGCTATAGCCCACTGAATAGGCGCAGCGCCCCTATATTTTGGTAGCAAAGAAGCATGTAAATTAATGCAACCAAGCGGAGGAATACTCAGCAATCTTTTTGAAAGTATCTGTCCATAAGCCACAACAACAATTAAATCTGGTTTAAACTCAATAATTTTTTCTATACTTGCTTCGCTATTAATTTTTTCAGGAGTTATAACAGAAAGCTTTAGAGTTTCAGCCAACTTTGCCACAGGACACGCCGTACACACAAGAGAACGTCCTTTAGGTTTTGCTGGTTGCGTAATAACTGCAATAATCTCACAAAATGCGCTTTTATTAAGCCTCAACAGGGAATCACAGGCAAGTTCGGCTGATCCTAAAAAAAGTATTCTTATTTTCTTTTTTGCATCCATCACTTATAACAAACTTTCTGCTAGTTCATTTTTGTAATCCACTCTTGTATATTAGCGACAAGCTCATGCCAGTTGCTCTTGTTGTTACGTTCTTTAACAAATTTTTCAAAAAGCTCATAAAATATATGTCTAAAAGTTTCAAGGAATTCAATTCTATTATGGAACTGCTCTTCTAGATTTTTTGCTTTAATTTCTTCACCTTCTATCTTAAACGATTTTATAACGAATGTATCAGCATCCAGAGTGAAGGTGAACCTTATTTTGTTTGGAAGGGCAATAATAATGTTAGCTCTTTTTATGGTTTTGCCAGAAAGCAAACTGGCTTTAATTTCTGGCGCATGTAAAGAGGAAGTACCACGCAAAATTATCTCTTCTATTCCTCTTTCACCTGCCGTAACAATTGGACCATTAAGCATAATACCAATTTCACCACTTTTTTCTGTTTTAAATATCCCTGTGCGCACTTCGCTATAGAACCATAGCCACATTAAAAATTCGCGTCCAACAAAAACCGAAGTGGCACTCGCACCTTTTTGAGGAGAAAAACAGACAGGCTGCCAGTGCTGAACGTTAACCTTTGCAACTTCGGCAGCTAGCACTTCGGGAGTTATCATAATAGGAGTTTCTTGCGTGGTTTTGATAAAAAACGTCTTAAAGAGATCCGTAGCAAGCAAAGAAATGCAATCTGCATATATGACATTTGCACTTTCTACCAACACAAAAGATATACCACGCAGAGATACTGGCATTTGTTCTAAAAGGCGGGTGGAGACATCTTGTTTTATTTCGCTGCGTTCAGTTCTTGATAGAAATGGTTTATTTGTTTCCTTAAGAACCATCAGCTCTTCCATCTTGCACTGGGCTTTTAACAAAGAAGGAGGGATTTTTTTTTGGGCTGTTAAAAGCGTCATTTTTAAATATCCAGCAGTATAGGCATTTTCTTCACTTATGGGAATATCCATTAAATGTCTTCCACCGACCCAGCCTACAACAGGTTCTTCTGATACCGTATTTAAGGGAGGCATAGAATGCATTTCGAATGCGTTTAAGATATTATGAGGAAGTGGTGCTTTTAGCTTAAAGATTCTGAAACTAAATGAACCTCTTTCTAAAGACATAGAAATCCTTTCTGTGAATAAGCTTATTTTTCCCTATAAATCTATAAATTTGCTTCCGGTGCTTTTGGATAAGAACCAAGTATCGTAAGCATAGTGCAGTGTTTGTGTAAATCTTTTAAAGCTTTGTTCACTTTCTTATCAGCAATATGTCCTTCTATATCCACGAAGAAAAAATACTCCCACTTCTTTAGCGGATTTGGACGAGACTCTATTTTCGTCATATTCAGGTTGGCTCGTTTGAGCGCTCCGAGTGCTTCGTAGAGGGAGCCTGCACGATGCTTAACCGAGAAGAGCAAAGATGTCTTATCATCACCAGATGGAGCACCAGTTTGTTTGCCTATGACCAGAAAGCGTGTGGAATTATTCTTGTTGTCTTGTATATTTTTAGCTAACACTTTCAGCCCAAACATTTTTGCTGCAAGCTCCCCAGCTATTGCCGCTGTGTTTCGTTCCTTTGCTGCAAGTTCAGCAGCTTTTGCTGTGCTGGATACGCTTATAAATTCTGCGGCAGGCAATTCCTTTCTCAACCACAACCTGCATTGTCCAAATACCATAGGATTACTCAATATTCTTTTTATTTGTTTTATAGAACAGTTTGCCAGCAGATGATGAGCTATTGTTAGATAAATCTCTGCGCATATTTTTAATGGCGTGTTCATCAGTTCATCCAGCGTAGGGTTCACAGATCCCTCAGTTGAATTTTCTGCAGGCACAACGCCATAATCGGCTTCTTTCTTTTCTACTTTATCAAAAACGTCTTTGATAGTCTCGCACGGCTCATATTCAATAGAGCTACCAAAACGACTTATTGCCGCCTGATGCGTAAAGGTGGAAGCAGGCCCTAAATATGCAACCTTAAGAGGTTTTTCCAGAGCGAGGGAGGCAGACATAATTTCTCTAAATATCGCAAAAATGTGTTCATTATCAAGGGGGCCTTTATTGGCTTTTTTTGCTTTTTCTAGAACATCTTTTTCCCGGGCAGATATATAAATTTCGTTTTGTTGCCCCTTTTTGATTTTGCCTATTTCTTTTGCAAGCTCTGCCCTGCTATTAAGGAGTTCTATAATTTTTTTATCCAGAGCGTCTATTTGTTTTCTGATTGCTTCTATTTTCATCGTTCTTCCTCTTCTTGATTCTCTTCTTTGTTTGGCTCTTCGATATTTTTGCTTTCTTCTTGTGGAGGTTCGGCAAATTCTTTTAGATCGGATACAGGCTGTTCTTCCTTCTCTTCATTTTGCGAGATAGCATCAGTATTCATGGAAGATTTTTCTTTCTTTAGTTCTTCTTGCAATGCTCTGGCTTCCTCTTCCTCGGCTTCTCTTTTTGCTTTTTCTTCTTGAGCCTTTTCAGCGGTTGAATCATTAGCTTGCATATCGCTCTTATCTTCAGAACGCATTTTTGCAAGCGCCTCGGCTTCTTCGCGATGGATAACCTCATTTTCTTTGCGGCGCAATTGCTCTATGCCCGGCAGATGATCAAGGCTACTTAACCCAAAGTGCTCCAAAAACAACTTGGTGGTGCCGTAAAGCAACGGTTTTCCGGGCAAATCACTCCTGCCAACAATCCTTATCAGTTGAGCTTCCATAAGAGTCCTTACCATAGCATCAACGTTAACACCACGCACCGCTTCAATTTCTGCTCGCGTTATTGGCTGACGATACGCAATTATTGCCAAAGTCTCCAGCGCTGGTTTTGATAAACGATGTGGTTTGCCTATATTAAGGACCTGCCTTACCCAGTGCCCTGCTCCGGGAGAGGTTTGCAATCTATATCCGCCTGCCACCTCCGCTATTTCAAAGCCAAGTTTATTCTGGATGAAAATGGTTTTTATCTCCTGAATGGCGGCGTGAATTTCAGCTTCTTTCGGAGCTGGCACTTTAGGTGTGGTGTCATCAGCATGCTCATTTACCTTTGCAAATATGCGCCTTATATCAGATGCCGTATATGGCGTTCTTGCAACAAAAAGTATTGCACTTATAATTTCAATTAGAGAAGGATGTTCACTTTCTTCAGAAAACATATTCTCCTGCGCTGCTTCCTCTTCTGTAAGACTTGCTGATGTTGCTTCAGGAGTATTTTCTATTGAAGAGTCATTACTCTTTTCTTGATCTTCATTATTCATAACATTCCTTTCAATATAACCAAAAAACTTCAGTTATCCCCAATATACTCTATAAAAATTTCTCCAAAAGCTTCGTTCTGTATTGCGCGCACCTGCCGCAGGCGAATTAATTCCAATAGAGCCAGAAAAGTGCAAACTATCTCGCCACGGGATGACTTCTCGCTAAAAAGCGAAAAGAAGGAAATCTTGCTATTAGCCCGCATCATAGTCATTATATATTCAATTTTATCTGCAACAGTAAAATGCTCGCCAACTATCTCGCCAACCTTGTCAGGCTTTGCCCGTTTTAATGCCTCGTTAAACGCTGAAATTAAATCAAAAATAGAAACGTCCCCTATTTCCAATCCAGACTTTTCTACAGGAAGGTTCTCTTCGGTGTCTCTCACAAACATATTTTGCTGACGTAGCTCCATCTCTTCCAGAAACGCTGCAGCATCTTTGAATTTCTTGTATTCCAGGAGCTGTTTGATAAGTTCCCAGCGTGGATCCATCTCTTCTTCTTCCATTTCTGGACGTTCCTCCACAGGCAAAAGCATTCTGCTTTTTATCATCATCAATGTTGCTGCCATCACAATGAAGTCACCTGCTATGTTTAAATCCAACATTTGCATTAAACTTAAGTATTCCATATATTGACGCGTAATGAGTTCTATAGGAATATCATAGATATCAACTTCATCTTTTTTAATAAGATATAGCAATAAATCCAGTGGGCCTTCAAAAACTTCCAACTTAACCTTATATTCATCCTGTGCCACAGTCATATCGCTTACTCCAATCCAACTGCCTTTCTGGCAGCGCTAATAGTCTTGCCTATTTCTGCCTTTGCCCGTTTGGCGCCTTCTCGTAAAACATCTTCCACAAAAGAAAAATCTTTTTCCAACTCCATACGCTTTTTGCGGAATGCATCAAAGTATTGCACTATCTTTTCAAACAACATCTTTTTGGCTTCAGCATAGCCCATCCCACCTCTGCGGTAGCGTTCCGCCAGTTCTCCCTTTTCCTGATCTGTTGCGAAAAGCTTATACAATGCAAAAACATTGCATTTCTCCGGATCTTTCGGTTCAGCAACAGCCTTGCTATCAGTGACTATCCGCATAACACACTTCCTTATATCTTCTGGCGCAGCAAACATCTCTATAGTATTGCTATACGATTTTGACATCTTTTGTCCATCAATTCCGGGAATAATCGCCACCTCCGACTTAATTAGCGGTTCTGGAATTTTAAAAACATTTCCAAATTGCAAATTGAACTTCTGAGCAAGGTCTCGCGTAACTTCAACATGTTGCTTCTGATCCTGCCCAACAGGCACAATATCTGCCTGCACAGATAGTATATCCGCTGCCATAAGCACAGGATAAGCAAAAAGTCCATGACTGGCAGGTATCCCCTTTGCCACTCAAAAAGACCGTGCTGATAGTTTTTCTAACTAT
>CAZBHO010000036.1:22111-26101 GCA_964491945.1 uncultured Verrucomicrobiota bacterium
AATGGCACCTCTCCAATAACCCCATTGGCGTCACTATTGATAATAGCCATGCCAGTTCGTTCAATTCAGGAATATCGCTTTGACGATAAAAAGTGGTCTTGTTTGGATCAAGTCCGCAAGCAAGAAAATCAAGGGCAACATTCCTAATAGCTTCCCGCAAAGCATCTGGATTATGCAGGCTGGTCAAAGCGTGATAATCTGCTATAAAAAGAAACGCTTCATTCTCTGCCTGCAACTCAATCGCCGGCTTCATCATCCCAAAGTAGTTGCCTATATGCAATTTCCCTGAAGGTTGTATCCCAGAAAGTACTCTTCTTTTCATAAAAGCTCTCTTTACTTACTTAAAATTCTTTTGAATAAAGCGGCTTAAAGCATAGTGGATAAGCCTGCGCAATCAATACTAATTTTAAAACAATTTTGAGCCGTTAAAAACCATTGTTATTTTACCTTGTGCCAAGATTTCTTCCTGATTGGTATTATTTATGCCTTTTTCTCTTAAGCACTTTGGGGCGAAGTTTCTTCTTTCCTTATTTCAAACATCAATCTGCACAATAACCTCTGCTTTTTATGTAAAATGCCAGTGACGCAAAAGATAAGCTCTTTTATCTTTTTCAGAAGTCGCGTTCTAAATACATATCTATCTATTTCCAAAAAGATAAAGCGGGCGAGAATTTTTCACCATTTCTTCCAAAAGTTTCCAACCTGAAGATTGAAGATTATTGATGAATGTAATAACAAAATCCTTTTTCTCGTGCTTTACAAGAATAAACCTCTTTTCAGGATTGGCTAACTCTTTTGATGCAATGCTCTTATCTTTTATATCCAGAGTTATCGGAGGAATATCATAAAAGAAGAGTAAGCCATCTATATTCTCTCCGAGATTGTAGCCATATAACGTACCTTTTTTGACATCATACTTCTTTAAAACTTCTACAAGATAATTCATACTCTTTCTCTCGTTCAACATTGGCTCAATAAAAATAGAAAGCGATAATGCAGCAATAGATAAAAGAGCCGCAAACTTTTGCCAAAAAAGAGAATTTGGAAATCTACGGAATTCAAAAAACGTAAATACTCCTACTAACAAAATGCAAAATGAAAATATGGCAGAAATTATACAGGAAAAATTGCATTGAAGTTTAATTCTTAAGATAAGAGGTAAAATAGCAAATCCTATAGCTGCAATAACAGGCAAAAGGAAAGAAAGGAACCTTGTCCAGAGAGGTAAAAGAATTTTATTCTGCGTGGTATTATGCACCCAGTAAGCGCAAGATAAGGCAAGCGGAGGTAACAAAGGCGCAAGGTATTGATTATCTTTAGAGCCAGCTATGTTTAAGGCAATGAACATCCCTATAAACCATGCAGCAAGAAAGCGTAAGAAGTTATTTGGCAAATTAATAGAAGCATCTTTTCTTTCCAGCGTAATACTCCAGAGCACCGCAGGTAGAAAAATTATCCAGGGTAAGCCTATAAGTAATAGATAAGGAAAGTAGTAGAAAAAATCTTTAGTTCCAGGTCCAGCCTTCCCTAAAGCTCTATTTAAATGGTTTTCTACGAAAAACACATAGAAGTAATCTTTGCCACCTTTCATCCATAAAGCAATAAGCCATCCACCAGCTATAATACAAAATATTATTATGGCTGGCAGATATAGCATTTTAAAAAAAAGCCGCACATCCCTTGATATAAGCATAAAAATTATAATTGAAAATGTAATTAGAACCACTCCTATTGCGCCTTTGCATAAAAAAGCTAAAGCAAGCGCTATATAAAAACCATATAGATATTTTCGCTCTGACTTTTCCTGCTGAATGATTTTATACAAGCAGAACATAGAAAACGTAATAAAGGCAAGTAAGCCATTATCCAACATTGCTATATGGGCTATCTCCTGAAATAGCCACATGCTGGAAAGCATAAGAGCGCTCCAAAGAGAAGCCTCTTTGTTGTAATGCTGTGAGCTTATCAGAAAAACACCTATGAGAGTAAGTAGTCCAAAAACGAAAACTGGCAACCGCGCAGCAAAAGGTTTGTATCCAAAAATTTTAAAACTAACTGCCATTGCCCATGTATATAACGGCGGCTTCTCTAAAAAGAGCCTGCCATTCAGATGAGTTGCCACCCAATTGCCGCCTTCCAGCATTTCTTTCGCTATTGCCGCTTCTCTGGCTTCCGCAGGCCGCCACAAGTCGTGGTTAAACGTTCCGCAGAATAGGAATAAAAAAGCTGCCAGCGCTGGCAACACTATTTTTAATGAATTATTCATAAAGACTTATACTCCACGGACAACATCTGGCCAGAGCCACTTATGCAACACTGGATTCAAACAAACGTTTATTTTGCCTTCAATAATCCAATTAGCAAGGGCTGCCGGCTCCATTTTGCCCCAACATGGGCTAAAAAGAATAGTACCTGCTTTTTCGGACAACCTATGTTTCTTTATAAAAGCTACTGCCCAATCAAAATCCCGTCGACCTTTGATCACAAACTTAACTTCATCTTTGCGTTTTAATAAATTTAGGTTGGCTTTATTAAGCTTATTATGTTCACCACTAGAAGGACACTTAACATCCATAATTATATGAACATCTTTAGGAACGTATTTTATGCTTAAAGAGCCGTTTGTTTCAAGTAGAACCGTTCCATAGTTCAAAAGCTTTTTAAGCAAGAGCAGCGTTCCAGCTTGCATAAGCGGCTCACCACCCGTGACTTCAAATAGCTTTGTGCCACTCTTTTTTGCTTTATCAACAATTTCTGCAATAGACAAATACTTTCCTTCTTCATAAGCATATGTGGTATCACAATAGGAACAGCGCAAATTGCAGCCAGTCAATCTTATAAAAAAACAGGGCAGTCCAGCAAAGGAAGATTCACCTTGAATTGATTTAAACATCTCATTTACGAAAAGTTTCTCACTCATTTTTATTCCCAGTAGGAGGCAAAACTGCCTTCACTCTCGCTTACGGTAACCTTTGCTAGTCTTAAAATGGGGCCATTAAAAACTTTTGAAAGCTTTTTGAAGAGATATCTGGCTATGTTTTCTGATGAGGGATTGATACCTTTAAATATCCCTAATTTGTTCAACTCGTTATGATCCAGTTTTGAAAGTATTTCATCCACTTTCTGCTTAGCTTCTTTAAAATCAATCAATAGCCCCGTTGAATTCAATAGCTCACCTTGAATATGTACAAACACTTCCCAGTTGTGTCCGTGCAAATTGCGACATAACCCCTTATATTTTTTTAGACGGTGTGCTGCAGAAAATTTACGTTTGATGCATATTTCGTACATAATAAAACTTAATATAAAAAAACGATAAAAATCACTATCATCTCATAGATAAAATAGATAAAGGTTGATTGCCATTAAACCTACCATATGATATATGGTAGGAAAAAATAAAAAAAGGAGCAATCCACCAATGGAGAAATATATGATATTGTATCAAGTATGCAAGCTTATTCCTCAAAAGGAAAAGATCATGCACTTGATGGTACAGTAGAAGTTGTTAGAATGAGGAAATTAAAAGTTGTTCAAATAAAAACCATGAATAAGGAGAAAATTAAGCAAGCAAAGCTAATTCTCCCCAATTATACTGTAACCGCACTATAATCCTAACTATAATAACCTGTACCATCATCCCCCTGATCCTCACGAAATAAAAGATATATCGCAGGCTTGATGAAGATTATTATGTAGAGAATTCTTTCCCGTGTTCTCTGCGGTTAAAAAAATCGTTACTCAAATTAAATCGGGAAAAAACTTAAAAAGCCATAAGGCGAAAGAATTCACCACAGAGTTCACAGAGGCCTTGAGAGAAAAACACAGAGGGAGGATTTTAAGTTGAAGAAAAAGATAGAATGCTATGCGAGAATTTCCCAAATTATGTTTTCTCTTTAAGAGGAAGATATTCCTGAACACCATCAGCAGTTTCCGCATTCTTTATTATCACATTAGCAACAAGCTTATAGTCCGCAAGATGGTTCTTAA
>CAZBHO010000037.1:0-21866 GCA_964491945.1 uncultured Verrucomicrobiota bacterium
GATAGCGGAGTATTAGGTTAGCTTGCTTAATTTTCTTTCTAATTCAATTGTTTTTTATTTGAACAACCTTTAATCCCCTTATTCTAACAACTCCTGCTGTACCATCAAGTGCGTCAACTTTTCCAATTCCAAAAAAAAGATCTTGACCTTCAAATCTCAATCAGCTATCAAGACAAATAGAAAAGGAATTTTTATTCCCTCCTCCTAAAACAACGAGCGTTGCGTCTGCGGTACATTACATGGCTGCAGGTGGGCGCTCGCATTTTTATAGGGATTTAGATTGATGACTCTATGAAAGAAACGAAAGAAAAGAAGAACGTTGTAATAGATATTCATACCCACGCTTTTCCTGACGAGATAGCTTATAAGGCGGTGCCTCTTCTGGCTTCTAAGGCAAATGTTAAACCAGCGCTTAATGGCACATTAAAAGCACTTGAACAATCAATGGATAAAGCAGGGATAGATGTTTCTTTAATATGCTCAATAGCAACGAAGCCCACTCAATTTCAGAATATACTTAACTGGTCACTGGAAAATTCGTCAAATAAAAGGTTTATTTTTGTGCCTTCTGTGCATCCTGCTGCCCCTGAAGTTATCAAGCAAATTGAAGAAATTGCCAGACTCGGCTTTAAAGGGATAAAAATGCATCCATATTATCAACAATTCATACTTGATGAAGAGCGGATGTTTCCGCTTTATAAAAAAATGGCAGATTTAAATCTTTTTTTGATATGCCACACTGGCTTTGATATAGCCTTTCCAAGAGATAGGATTGCTGATCCAATCAGGATAAGCAACGTTATACAAAAAGTTCCTGCTCTTAAATTTATTGCAACACATACAGGAGCATGGGAAGATTGGGATGAAGTGGAAAAACATCTTTTAGGCAAAAAAATATACATAGAAACATCTTTCTCATTATCTTATCTTGGCAAGGAGAAATTCAAGCAGTTACTTTTTAAACACAATCCTGAAATGTTGCTTTTTGGCACTGATTCTCCATGGGAGGATCAAGCTTGTGCATTAGAAGCAATTTGTTCTTTAAATCTGGGGCCAGACTTGGAGGCAATGATTTTAGGGCAAAATGCTCAAAAAGTTTTAAAACTTGATGTACCTTAAAAGATTTTGTCATGCAAAGCAGTTCTCAGATTTCTACTGTTGTAGCATATGCATATAGATCTTCATAACCTTCCTTATTTATTAACGGTAGCTATCTTTTTTATCACATATATTGGTATTGCCATTGGTGGAATACCATTGATGGCTCTAGATAGGACAGGCATTGCTTTACTTGGCGCCATCACCATGATTGTTGCTAATAACTTTAGTCCTGAACAGGCCCTGCTCTTTATTGATGCGCCAACGATTTTACTTCTTTTTTCTTTGATGGTCATTGCTGGACAACTTAAAATTTCTGGCTTTTACGCGTGGCTAGTAGTGAAGTTGTATTTTCTTATGCAGCGTCCCAAGATGTTTTTGGCTGTTGTGATTGTTGTAAGCGGAGTGCTTTCTGCGTTTCTTGTCAATGACGTTATATGTCTTGCTCTTACTCCAATTTTAATTTTAGGATTAAAGAGAGCAGGGCTTAATCCTGTGCCATATCTTTTGGCTATGGCTGCCGCCAGCAACATAGGTTCGGCAGCCACAATAATCGGGAATCCGCAGAATATGCTTATAGGGCAAGTTGGCAGGCTCAACTTTCTGGATTTTCTTTTGTGGTGTTTACCTGTAACGGTGTTATCATTGTTTCTCGTTTATGTGGTGATATTTGTAAGATATGGGAAGTGGCTAAAGATTCCAGAGGAGCCGGTTTTACAAACAGATGAAAACATATTGAAAGATTTCAACAAGCATCAGACTATTAAAGGGATATTGTTCCTTATGATACTGATTGTTTTGTTTTTTACGAAAATTCCACGTGAGCTTTCTGCTCTTGTATTGGGGGGATGTGTGCTTTGCAGTCGTTCTATACAAACTCGTAAGTTGTTAGCGAATGTTGATTGGCATCTTATTTGCCTATTTTGTGGTTTGTTTATAGTAATAGGAGCAATAAATCACATTGAGTTTCCTGCTATTGTGATGCGATTTTTGCAGGAAAAAGGAGTAGATTTAAGGGATCTGTCTATTCTTACGGTGGCATCGCTTGTTTTGAGCAATCTGGTTAGCAATGTTCCAGCGGTGATGTTACTTATTCAGTTTTTGGATCAATCTCAGCCGACATTGTGGTATGTTTTAGCCTTATCAAGCACCTTTGCGGGGAATCTTATCACGATAGGGAGCATAGCAAACCTAATAACAATTGAGCAAGCTGCGCAATATGGAGTAACCATTTCTTTTAAAGAGCATGCGCGCATTGGCATTCCTATAACTTTAGGCTCAATCCTCGTACTGCTGGTGTGGATATGGACGGCAATTTAATAGCAAAAGTTGCAGTGGAGCTTTCTCTTGATATAGAGTTTGAGTATATTGTGCCCGAACGTCTGAAAGAACAAGTAAAGGTAGGTTCGCTCGTTTATGTGCCATTTTCTCATACCTATTCTTCAGGTGTAGTGCTCTCATTAACCAGTCACACTACGCGCAAAGAGCTAAAGGAAATATGTTCTGTTATTGGCAATAGACCGCTTTTAAGCGAGAATATTTTAAAACTCGCAAGGTGGATGGCAGATTATTACTGTGCAAGCATAGAGCAAAGTATACGTACCGTGCTGCCATATTCCATACGTAAAGGCAAGGCAAAATCTGGTCAGGAGTTTTTTATTGAAATTTCCGAAAAAGGTAAAGAAGCCCTTGAAAAGCCAGCCGATTTTAAGTTGACAGCCAAAGTCACAAATGCACTTGAAATTTTGAGCTGTCATAAAGAAAGTTTGCCTCTTAATGCATTTTTAGAGATGGCAGGTGTATCACGGGCTTTTATAAGCAATCTACATAAGAAGAGCCTGATCAATCTTTGTAAGGAGGAGCGTAGAAGGGAGCAAAATGTGATGTTGCTTCCCACTCAGCCTCTGGCTCTAAACAATGAGCAAGCCAAAGCGCTAGAGCTTATAAAAAGCTCAATAAACACGTTGCAGCCGCCAGTGGTGCTATTGCATGGTGTTACAGCCAGCGGTAAAACGGAAGTATATCTGCAAGCTATACAATTTGTGTTGGAACTTGGCAAAGGCGCAATAGTGCTTGTGCCAGAAATTTCTTTAACACCGCAAACTATAGAAAGATTCAAAAGCCGTTTTGGAGATAGAGTGGCTGTTTTGCATAGCCGATTATCGGAAGGGGAAAGGAGGAATGAGTGGTTCAGAAGCTTTGAGAACAAGGCAGATGTTGTTGTTGGCCCTCGCTCTGCGCTTTTTGCGCCAATTGCTAATCTTGGGATCATTATAGTGGATGAAGAGCACGATACAAGTTATAAGCAGCAGGAAGCTCCACGATATAACGCAAGGGATATTGCCGTTATGCGCGGGCATATTGAAGGATGCTCCGTGCTGCTTGGCTCTGCCACGCCATCGCTAGAATCAATTTATAACGTTAAGGCAGGCAAATATGGTTTATCAGTGATGAAGAAGCGTGTGGATTCAAGAAAGTTGCCAGAGATACAAATTGTAGATATGCGGCGAGAAATTTCTGAAAACGGAAAATTGCCTGTGCTTTCAAAAACGCTTGTCAAGGCAATTGAAGAGCGCCTTGCTCAATCGGAGCAAATAATGTTGTTTTTGAATAGGCGCGGCTTTGCCACTTCAATTATATGTCCGAAATGCGGTAATATTGAAAAATGTTCACAATGTGATGTAACTCTTACTTTTCATAAAAGCACCAATTTACTGAAATGCCATATCTGTGGACTTGTAAAGAAATCACCAGAAACCTGTCAAAAATGTTTATCGCCAACTTTAAAATTTTCAGGGATAGGCACTGAACGTGTGGAAAAAATTATTGCCGAGCTTTTTCCGAATGCAAGAACTTTGAGAATGGATAGAGATACAACCATCAGGAAGGATTCGTATGATAAGATATTGAGTCAATTCCGTTGTGGCAGGGCAGATATATTGATAGGAACACAGATGATAGCTAAGGGGCACGATTTTCCTGGCGTTACACTTGTCGGAATAATTGTGGCAGATATTTCACTAAACATACCAGATTTCCGTTCGGAAGAGCGGACTTTCCAATTGCTGCTTCAGATGGCGGGGAGGGCTGGTCGTGGTGAGCTTTCTGGCGAGGTTATAATTCAAACGTTTGCGCCAAACAACCGTGCCATAAGGGCTGCTGCGGCAATGCAGGAAAGTTTCTTTTATGAGGATGAGCTATTTGCTAGAAAAGAGCTATTTTATCCGCCTTACTCTCATTTTGTGTGCGTTGGAATAGAGGCTAAGGAAGCCAGCATCGCAAGGCAGGTAGGAATGAAAATAAAGAATAAGTTATTAGAAAATTTGCCATCAGCAACGGTCATTACAGGTCCTGTTGCGCCAGTTATTCAGCGTGCTATGGGATATTTTAGAGAGCATCTGCTTATAAGAACTAAATCTGTGTTGAAAATAAGTCAATTGCTTCGCGCTGCAATTCAGCCAATAAAGACAAACCGTTCTTTGCGAATAACAGTTGATATTGATGCTTTATCAACTTTATAATCAATATAGTTAAGCTGCCATCAAAGCTTTCATTTAAGTTAACGTAAGCCGTTCTTGACACATATCCCCTTTTTGTATATGTTAACGGTTCTTATTTCTGGAACGCATTATATTTGATGTTCTTTTAGAACAGGATGAAAGGATTATTATGGGCAACAGTGAGCTTTTAGCAGTTATAGAAAGTATGGAAAAAGAGCGCGGGATAGATAGGGAGACTCTTATCCAGATGGTGGAGGCGGCATTGCTCTCTGCTGCCAGAAAGACGCTTGGGTATGCTCGTGATTTGCGCATACAGGTTGATAGAAAGAGTTTTGAAATAAAAGCCTTTGCTAAAGCAGAGGTTATTGCAAGCGGGAGAGCCATGCCGGGCAAAATAACTCTTTCTGAGGCCATGAAGATTTCTCCTGATGTTAAGCCTGGCGACCTGATTGAAGTTGAACTTTCCGCAAAAGAGCTTGGGCGTATTGCTGCGCAAACGGCAAAACAGACTATTATCCAAAAAATTCGCCATGCGGAAAAAGAAATTGTTGTTAAGGAATATAAAGATAAGCTCCATGATATAATTACTGGCACAGTTTTGCGTGTGGAAAAAGGTGATGTTATAGTGGATTTAGGCAAAGTTGAAGCGATTATGCCAGCGAAAGAGTGTGTGCCAACAGAGGAATTTCAGCGTGGTGATAAAATAAGGGCATACGTTATAAGCGTTACTGATCAAGGGAGTGGCTATCATGTGCTGCTTTCCAGAAGTCACGTTAATTTTGTCAAAAGATTGTTTGAGCTAGAGATATCTGAAATAGCGGATAAGACCATAGAGATAAAAGCCATAGCTCGTGAGCCTGGCTACAGAACAAAAATTGCTGTTGCCAGCAAAGATGAAAAAATAGATCCTGTTGGCGCTTGCGTGGGAATGCGCGGAATGCGAGTGAAGAATATCGTTAAAGAGCTTTACGGTGAAAAAATTGATATAATCAAATGGAGTTCAGATTTAAAAACTTATGTTACCAACGCGCTGAATCCTGCAAAGATAAACAAAATTTTAATAGATGAAGCAGCAAAAAGAGTTACTGTAATTGTTGATGCTGACCAGCTTTCTCTGGCAATAGGCAAAAAAGGACAGAATGCGCGCCTTACTTCAAAACTCATAGGATGGAAGATTGATATTCAGAAAGATAAAGAAGAAGTAAGCGTGGCTGAAAAGATGGAACAAGCCATTCAATCTTTAATGAAGATAGAAGGGGTGGACCGCTCTCTTGCTGAAAAACTCTTAAAAGGCGGATTTAATAGTATAGAGGGAATACTTGAAGCCGATGAGAAAGATTTAATTGAAGTGACTGATCTTGATCAAACTTCTGCCCAGAAGCTTAAACAAGCTGCGGAAAAATTATTAACAGAATCTGCGTAGTTATACGCCGATATAAGCTTAAAAAGGAATTTTTTTATGCGTGTTCACGAGCTTGCAAAACAACTTAATGTGCCATCTAAAGATGTTATACAGGTGCTTAATAAAATGGGCATTCCTGTTAAAACTGCAATTTATAACATTGATGAAGTTGCAATTCAAAAGGTAAAGGATTATTTTACAAAAGAAAATGCGCAAAAGAGCGTTGAGCCATCTGCCACAACGCAAGCAAAGATGCCCTCAAAACCTGAACCAGTGTCAACACCACCAATGCAGAAGCCTAAAGAACCAGAAACTCCGAACCCTCCCTTAAAAGAAGAAAAAAGTGTTGCAGAGAAAGTTCTCCATGTTATTAAAGAAACACCATCACGTCAGCCTCCGCATGAAAAGCCAAAACATATTAAGGAAGATTTTTCTCACAAGCAGCAATCTACTGCCGCCGCGCAACCTGTGAGATCAAAAGTAATTCACATCAAAGGACATATTGTTGTGCGTGAATTTGCCGAACAGCTGGGAATGAGACCGAACCAGTTGATTTCGGAACTAATGTCAATGAACGTGTTTGTTTCGATTAATCAGCGCCTTGATATAAAAGTTGCCCAACAAATTGCCGAGAAACACGGATTTACACTTGAAAGAAACCAACAGAGACTAAACCAGTTGCTGCACAAAAAAATCTGGAATCTGATGAAGTAGATCGCCCTGAAGATCTTGAGTTGCGTCCCCCAGTAGTTACTTTTATGGGACATATAGATCACGGGAAAACATCTTTGCTTGATAAGATACGTAATACTCATGTTGCTGAAACTGAGGCAGGGAGAATTACGCAACATATTGGTGCTTATACCATTGAAAAGAACGGACAAAAGATAACCTTTATTGACACACCTGGCCACGCTGCATTTACTGCAATGCGTAGTAGGGGAGCGAACGTAACAGATATAGTTGTTATAGTGGTGGCGGCTGATGATGGCGTGATGCCACAAACAGAAGAAGCCATCAAACACGCTCTTGCTGCAAAGACCACTATAATGGTTGCAATTAACAAAATAGATTTACCAACTGCAAATATAAACAAAGTAAAAACTCAATTGCAAAGTCTTGGCCTTACTCCAGAAGATTGGGGAGGCAACATTATATGTTGTCCTGTTAGTGCTATTACAGGAGAAGGTATAGAACATTTTCTTGAAATGATTCTTTTGCAAGCAGAGATACTTGAATTAAAGGCAAATCCAAAGGCTAGAGCTTCTGGATATGTGCTGGAAGCCAAATTGGAAGCGGGGATGGGTCCTGTGGTGCATTTAATTGTAACGAGAGGCACTCTAAAAGTTGGTGATGCAATGGTCTGCGGTCAATATTGGGGAAGAGTAAGAGCCTTAATTGATGACAAAGGAGTTAAAATAAGATCCGCTGGCCCTTCCATCCCAGTAAAATGTCTTGGCCTTTCTGGTGTGCCACAGGCTGGTGAACAATTTAAAGCTTATCCAAATGATAGAATAGCCAGAGAAATTGCAAAAGCAAAAGAAGAAGAACTAAGGCTTAAACAACTAAATGCGCCGCGCAAGGCATCGTTAGAAACACTATTTGAACAAGCTGCAAAGCAGGATAAACTTGAATTGCGAATCATATTAAAATGTGATACGCAAGGATCAGTGGAAGCCATACATAAGCTATTGGAAGATCTGAAAAGCGAAAAGGTATCGTTATCTATTATCTTGAGCGGCGTAGGGAACGTTACTGAAAACGACGTTTTACTGGCAAGCGCTTCCAACGCCATAATTGTTGGATTTAATGTTGGTAAAGATCCTGACGCAGTAACTGCTGCTAAACGTGAGGGCATAGAGATAAGGTTATATAGCATAATTTATAACATATATGACGAGATTAAAGAGGCAATGCAAGGTCTCCTTAAGCCTCAAATTAGAGAGCAATATCTAGGAAGGGCAGAAGTAAAACAGGTATTCCCAATTGCCAAACGTGGGAAAGTTGCTGGCTGTTTGATTGTTAATGGGCGTGTAACAAATAATTCCAAAGTGCGAGTTAAAAGAAATGGCGAAGTAATATACAATGGCAGCATTATAACCCTTAAAAGATATCAAGATGATGTTAGTGAGGTCAGAGAAGGTCAAGAATGCGGTATACGCCTTGATAATTACACTGATTTTATGCCGGGGGATATTTTTGAATTTTATATTATTGAGAAAATAGCTCAAAGTCTTTAAAAAGTAGATGTGAGGTGAGAGCTATGTCTGATACAATATCCAGCAGGATGATAAGAGTTAACGAACTTATAAAACGAGTGATTGGCGAAAGGCTCTTTAGGATATTTGATGAAACCGATTTTGATGTTGGAGCAATAACCGTTACAAGGGTGGAAACATCAAAAGATTTGCGTGAAGCAAGCGTTTTTGTTTCTATTAGAGAGCATAAAACTGAACGTGAAAAAATGTTGAAAATACTTTCTGCCTGCCGTGCTGAACTGCAAAAATATATCAATAAAGAGATGAAACTGAAATATACTCCAAAATTATCATTTTTTTACGATGATTCTCTTGAAACTGGCGATAGAGTGCTTGCCATAATCAACTCTCTAAACATTCCTGATGATACGGAAGAAGAGATTTGATTCCTGAAGACTATTGCGCATTAGCAAATAATTTCATGCCACCAAGGAGATCTGCTATTGTTTTTTTCTGTCGCTGTTTTATTGAATCAAAAAAGTGCCAGGATTGACTGGAGCAAGAAAACCTTGATCTGCCATCCAAGCCATTAAAGTGCCTGTCTGCGGGATATAAAGCTCTGCATCAAATCTGCAATCGTCATCAAACTCAGCGGCAATTGGTGTAGCTCCTGCAATTTTTAAAGGAAAAGCGCCAATCCTATTATAACCTGATAAGGGAAGCCACAGATACCAGCCATCGTCGCTATTATAAATTATAAGTTCAACTTTTCTATGACCGATCAAAATCGGCAGCAAGTGGCGTTCCTTCTCTAGTATATAGACCACAACATTTTTCTTGCAACCAAAAATGTAAAACAAAAAAATTTTAGATTTTTATAAGCTTATCGCTTCATCCTTTTAGCCTTGAAAGTGGTTCTGATTGACTTATGCGAGCAGATGATTGATCTTTGTAAAATAGTGTTGCTTAAAAATGATTAAGGTGTAATCTATGCGCCCAAGAAAGGTTTTTAAATGATAGATTTACACACACATTCTACCTTTTCCGATGGTTCCTTAACACCAGAAGAGCTGGCACTCCAAGCAAAGAAAATTGGGCTTACTGCTATATCTCTGACCGACCACGATTCAGTTGATGGGGTTGAGATGCTACTAAAAAAGTGCGAGGAAATTGCTATTCAGGGGATAGCTGGTGTTGAAATTAGCGTTGATACTCCAAAAGGGAATTGCCATATCCTTGGCTATTTTATTGATCACTACAACAAAATGCTTTGCGAACATCTTATGGAACTACGTGAAGGCAGGAAAAAGCGAAACGAGGAAATTTTAAACAAATTAAATAAGTTGGGGCTATTTTTAACAATGGCAGAAATAGAGGCCTTTGCTGTTGAAGGCAATGTGGGGCGACTTCACTTTGCGCTAGCCCTCGAGGCGCGAGGATATGTTAAAAATAGAGACGAAGCTTTTGAAAAATATCTGGGAAAAGGCAAAGCCGCTTATAGTGAGCGCCAAAAGTTTACACCTATTGATGGCATAAACATCATTTTACAAGCTGGCGGTTTGCCTGTTCTGGCTCATCCGTTTACGCTAGAAATGAGCAACAAAGAATTAGAAAAAGAAATAGCCCTATTAAAAGAAGCGGGGCTTATGGGAATAGAAATTTATTATCCTCAACATACTCTGGCGCAAATTGAGTTTTATCTTGCACTGGCTAAAAGGTACGAATTGCTTGCCACAGGTGGCACAGATTTTCACGGATCTTCCATTCCTGATATCAAGCTTGGTGTTGGCTATGGGAACTTAAATGTGCCAGATGAGCTTTTAGTGGCTATTGAAAATGCTCATAAAAAATTCAATAGCAAAAAAACGATTTAATAATTGTTGGCTCTCTTTTTGTTCTTCTAATCAGCATTATGGAAGTTAAAGCACTATACATTCACATACCTTTCTGCGATGGGAAATGTTATTATTGCGCTTTTTACTCCATACCTTATAGAGAAGAGATTGCTGATGCATATTTAGCTTCATTAGAAAAAGAAATGTCTCTTTATAAAGGCATTGCTCCAACAACAATCTATATTGGTGGCGGCACACCAGGCATTTTAACAATTAAGCAGTGGGAACAATTACTCAATGCCATAAAAAATAATTTTTCTGTTGAGCTGGTTGAAGAGTGGTCGGTAGAGATAAATCCTTCTTTAAAGCAGAGCGATTTATTGAATCTCTTCATAGCAAATGGCATAAATAGGTTAAGCGTTGGTGTGCAATCTTTTAGACAAGAGGCGCTCAACTGGTTAGGACGCCGTCACACAGTGGAAGATAGCATCTCAACACTTAATGCCATAAGGAAAAACGGTTTTGTTAATTTTAGCATAGATCTTATTGCAGGCGTCCCTGTGTTAGAATTGGTTGATTGGCAAAATCAACTTGAAGAAGCAATCGCTTTTGATCCATCGCACATCTCAATCTATATGCTCACGCCTGATGAAGGGTCTATACTTGCCAAAGCTATGAAAAGCAAAGAGGCAAAACTTTTAAGTGAAGAGGATGAAATAATCATTTTACAAAGCACAGAAAATTTTTTAGCAAAGAATGGGTTAAGGCGTTACGAAATTTCAAACTATGCAAAAAAAGGATTTGAGTGTAAGCATAATTGCATTTACTGGAAGGGAGAAAGGTATCTTGGACTTGGCACTGCAGCAGCATCTTTTATTGGAAACATCAGAAGGGTCAATAAGCCAGATGTTTTTGAATATATCAGGGCTTTGGAGCGTGGGGAGATGCCTGCTTCTTCACAAGAAGAATTGTCAGAAATGCAGATTAGTCTTGATAGATTGGTTTTTGGATTACGTATGATGGAAGGGGTGCCATTGGAACTAGCCAACGGTTTTGAAAGAAAACTTGATGAATTAACAAAAGAAGATCTGCTTTTTATAAAGAATGGTTTTTTGGCATTAACTGAAAAAGGTAAACTATTGGCTGATTATGTGGCAAAAGAACTCTTTGCTTACACTGATGAGATAGGGGGATGACAGGTGGAAAGCTCTTTCCAATGCTTGCTAAAAAGAGGGTGCAAATCCTAAAAATTTTTTTAGAAAACACTTGCATTTTTTTTATTTGAAAATATATTTCAAATCTTATGAATTTAATTTTCTAAATAAAAAGAGGGATTAAAATATGAAACCAGAAGTAAGACAAAAAATGATCTTAAGGCGGCTCTACGCCGCTCAACAGGAACTCAAAATAGATTTTCTGGCGAGAATGATGGATTGCTCGCAACTTACTATTAGAAGAGATCTGGAAACTCTTGAAAAGCAGGGGCTAATCATTAAAACCACAGGCGGCTGTATAGCAGTTGGCAGAGTGCGCAACGAAGCTTATCAGGCGAAGGTGGCAAAAAACTTTGAGTTAAAAGAGGCTATAGGCAAAGAAGCGGCAAACGAAGTCAAAGATAATTCCAGTATAATTCTTAATGAAGGCACAACTGTCTTTCACGTTATTCCTTATCTTGATACGAAAAAAGATCTTATTGTTTATACAAATTCACTGGCTATGGTTGCGGAGTGTAGCCGAAACCCACAAATTAAGCTTTACTTGCTGGGTGGACTTTATCAGGCAGATCTTTTGTGTCTTGGCGGAGCACTCCTTGAACAGGCACTTGAAAGCATAGAAGCAGACATCGTTTTTATAGGTACAGATGCCATTGATGAAAAAGGGCAATGTCTTGTTACGGATTATGAGGTGGCTCGTTCTGCCCGGATGATGTTGAAACGTGGCAGGCGAAAAATTTTGCTGGCTGATGCAACAAAATGCAATGTTTCAGCTTCAGTTAAATACGCAACACTTGCCGATTTTGATCTATGGATAACAGCGGGCGATTTTAATAAAAAATTACTAAACACTTTCAAAAAAATGTGTGAAATCAAAATAGTAAAAAAGGAAAAACAAGCACCATGAGTGAAATAAAATTAGAAAGACTATTCAACAAGGGCGAGCGAGCAGTAATCGTGGCAATTGACCATTGCGAGTTTGATGGACCAATTCCGGGAATGATTAACCTTCCTGAAACAGCAAAAAAAATTGATGGATGTGTGGATGGCATTTTGCTTTCCCCTGCAATGCTCCCGCATTGCAAACACGCCTTTAATTACAAAGGTGCGCCTATGGCAATTGCAAGACTTAACTGGAGCACAGTGTATTGTTATCAATGGGAATATAAGGAGGCATCAACCGTGCCAGCCTTTACTCCAGAAGAGGCAATCAGGCTTGGCGCTGATGCAGTGCTTATTTCTCTAACTTTGGAAACCGGGAGTGAAGCAAACGACGCAAAAAATGTGGAATGCTTCCGCTCTTTATGTAGGAGAGCAAAGGAGCTTGGGCTGCCTGTTGTTGGCGAGTATTATCCTGCCCAACCAGAAAAACTTTCTCCAGAAGACCTACATAGAAAAGTATATGCTTGCGCAAGGATAATAGCCGAACTCGGAGCAGATTTAATCAAAACTTTCTATACAAATAATTTTAGAAAAGTGGTTGAAAGTTGTCCTGTGCCTGTGCTCGGGCTTGGCGCAGCTAAAACTCCAACACAACTTGAAGCATTGAAACTTGCATATAATCAAGTTAAAGATGGCGCACGTGGAGTAGTGTTTGGCAGAAATGCCATTCAGGTAAAAGATCCTATTAAATTTCAAAAAGCGCTTTGCGATGTTGTTAAGTGTGAAGTTAAACCGGAACTTGCAGTAAAAAAATATCAACTTAAAGACTAACAAAAAAACAACCAAAGGAGAGAGCGTGTGTCATGGAACTTGGACCCAATGCACAATTAGCATTTGATACGATATTGAGAAAACCTTGTGATGGCATCCCTTCATGGCAATTTCATCCAATGGAGCATGCTATGATAGATAGGTTTGCCGAAGTTGAGGCAGGTAGTTACGTAAAAGATCCGTACCGTATTTATCTTTTAATGCAACACAAGGTTGGTACAAATATGATAGATCAATATCTGCCGACGAATCCTCTAACGATGGGAGCAAAAGGCTACGAAAGTGGAGCAGGAGCTTCCCCTACGACAGGGCAGAAAGAAATCGTCCTTGATGGCATTACAATAGATTCTCCAGAAGCTGTTGTTCAGCATATTGAAGAAGTGCTCATTCCACGTTATCGGACATATTTTCCCATAGAACCAGCCAATCGTGAAAAGATAATCAATGACCTTATTACGAAAGAAAGAAATATCCAACAGATCTTTGGACCAAACATGCTCAAAGTGCCATACGGCTGCAACGCTTTTCCTATTTTGAGATATTATAAGTATGGTTATGAAAACTATTTTATGGCTTATGCGTTGTATCCTGATGTTATTGAAAAAGTATTTAAAATTGAAGCAGATTATGCAGTGGAATATAATCAGGTTATAGCCGAAGCATATAAAAGAGGAAATCTGCCTCCGTTATTGAGGCTTGATCATGATATGGCTGATGGGCGAGGTACTCTTGTTGATATAAAATCGCTTGAAAAAATATGGTTCCCGCATTTTGCAAGAGCGATCAAGCCACTGGTAGACGCTGGCATCTTATGTATATGGCATTGCGATGGCAATTTAATGAAAATGATTCCACCACTTCTGGATAGCGGAATCAAAGGATTTCAAGGTTTTCAGTATGAATATGGAATGGATTATGAAAAAATTTGTCAGATGAAGACCAGAGATGGTGAAGAGCTTTTTATTATTGCAGGTGTTTCAGTCACCACAACGCTTGTTACGGGCACACCAGATGATATTCGCAAAGAGATGCGCTGGCTTGTTGAAAAGGGGCCAAAGGTTGGTCTCTTTCTTGGAGAATCATCTTCTATTGCACCCGGGGTATCTTACGAAAACCTCAAAGCATTTGCAGATGGCCTGGCATATTATAGAAAATATGGGAGAAAAGGTTTATGAAAATAGAAGTCAAAGAAATAGATAAAAAAATTTACGCAGAAAGCATAAAGGATTTTGTTCCGGATAAGGTGATAGATTTTCATACACACTTATGGCTTACGAAGCATCAAGATGTTCCAAAGCTCCTTAAAGCAGGCTATATCCAGGCGTGGCCATCAATGGTTGCATCAGAATGTAAGGCGGAAGACCTGGATTATATTTACAAAACGCTTTTCCCGGGGAAAAAGGTAACACCGCTAATTTTTGCTTCTTTGCCAGAAAGAAAAGTACTGAATGTTGCGAATAAATATGTGCAGCAATCAGCTAAAAAATATGGATGGTATAGCCTGATATGGAGCGATCCTGAGTGGGATCAAAGGACTCTTAAATCCAAAATACTCAAAGGCGGCTTTTTAGGCATAAAGTGCTATTTGAATTTTGCGCCACCTTATATTCCTGCTGGAGAAATACGCATTTTTGATTATTTTCCACATCATCAACTAGAAGTTATAAACGAGCTGGGGCTAATTGCAATGATTCATATTCCGCGCAACAAGCGGCTTGCTGATGAATTAAATATTGCGCAGATGATAGAGATAGAAAAAAAATATCCAAATGCAAGCATAGTGTTTGCACACGTTGGCAGAGCTTATTGTGTTGAGGATATCGGTAATGCCTTTAAAGTTTTTCAGCAAAGCAAGCACATTATGTTTGATATTTCAGCAAATACCAATGAAGAGGTTTTTTATCAACTCATTCAAACTGTTGGGCCAAAACGAGTCCTGTTTGCCAGCGATATGCCAATCCTCATAATGCGTTCAAAAAGAATCTGCGAAAATGGTTTTTATATCAATTTAATCCCTAAGGGGTTGTACGGAGATGTTTCTTCAGATAAACACATGCGTGAGGTTTCCGGACAAGAAGCAGAAAATCTGACGTTTATGATGTATGAAGAAATTATCGCGTTATCCAAAGCAGCCAGACGAGCGGGATTATCCAGAAAAGATATTGAAGATATTTTCTACAACAACGCTATGCGTATAATTAAGAAAGCTCAAAGAGCATTAGAAAAATAAAAGGAGAAGTCCAATGAAAATAGGAATACTACCTCTGTATCTTAAATTATATGATGAAATTCTTCCTGATAAACGCAACTTCTTTGAAAGTTTTTTAAATGATCTCGTAAGGGATTTAAGTACATACGGCTTTTCTACAATCAAATCGCCAATTTGTAGAGTTAAATCAGAATTCACAAAAGCCATTAAATTATTTGAACAAGAGCATGTTTCCTGCATTTTAACACTCCACCTTGCATATTCGCCTTCGCTAGAATCAATTGAAGCGTTAAGCAGAACAAAATTACCTATTGTGGTTTTTGATACTACCCCAGATCTTGATTTTAGCTGGGAGCAATCTCCTGATGCAATTATGTATAATCATGGCATCCACGGCGTTCAAGATATGTGCAATTTGCTCGTGCGTAACAAGAAGCCTTTTCTAATAGAAGCGGGGCACTGGAAAAATCCTGAAACAATCAGAAATCTAAAATCAAAAATCAATGCGGCAGCTATTGCAAACGAGATGAAAAACATGAATGTTGGCTTGATAGGAAAGCCATTTAAAGGAATGGGCGATTTTAGTGTGCCAGCCCCTTCGTTAAAGAAAATTGGAATAAATGTGGTCAAGGCTGATCCAGAGGATTTAGCCAAATTGGAGAAGGAGATTAATGATTCCGAAATTCAATCGGAAATGGCATTAGTGAAAGAAAAATTTCAAGTTTTAGATGATGCCCTTGATGTGCTGCAACCTTCAATTCATACAGGATTAATGGTCAGAAAATGGCTTAACCAAAATAAGTTAAATGCCTTAAGCATTAACTTTGAGTATGCAGGCAAAATAAAGGGGCTAAAATTGATGCCGTTCTTTGAGATAAGCTTGGCTCTTGCAAGAGGCATCGGTTATGCCGGCGAAGGAGATGTTTTAACAGCTTCTCTTGTTGGTTCACTATTGAAAGCTTTTCCAGAAACAACTTTCACAGAAATGTTCTGTCCTGATTGGAAAAACGGACGGGTATTCTTAAGCCACATGGGCGAATGGAATGTTTCTTTAGCGCATAAAAAACCAGTTGTTAAAAAGTATGAATTCATTTTTGGTAAAGGAATGGATACGGTTAGAGCTCTAGGTTGCCTTAAAGCCGGCAGAGCAACCTTTGTTAACCTTGCGCCTCTTGCAAAAGATGATTTCAGATTGTTGGTTGCTCCGGGTATGATGGAAACACCCCCTCAATTTGATAAAATGGCAGAGACGGTTCACGGATGGTTCAGGCCGGATATGCAGCTTGAGAAATTCCTTGCTGCTTATAGCGAAGCAGGCGGAACGCATCATTCGGCGCTAGTGTATGGTGATGTTGCAGAAGAATTAAAAAATTTTGCAACGTTGATGGGATGGGACTTTGTTATTATAAGGTAGCGCCGTTATGAAAAGTAAGCAAGGATGGCTCGGAATAGATATAGGTGGCACAGGAATTAAAGCAGGAGTTTTTGATATAGAGGGGAAACAACTCGCTTTTTCACGCTATTCTTTTAAGACAGATGTATTTGATGATGGCAGAGTGGAACTTGATAGTAGGTTCATTATAGAAGGCCTGAAATCATCCGTAAAGCAAGTAATAAGTAAATCAAGAGTTAAAATTGCTGCATTATCAGTTTCATCGCAAGGTGAAACTTTTTTGCCAGTTGATAAGAAAGGAAAACCATTACACAATGCCATAATTTGGTATGATGGTAGAGCTAAAAAGGAAGCACAAGAAATAGAGCAAGTTGCAAAAGAACACAATATCAAACTTCCTTATCCTATTCTGCCAATTTTTACTCTGCCAAAAATACTATGGCTCAAAAAACATTTTGCTTCACGAATGCGCAATGTTCATCGGTATCTTTTGGTCCCTGATTATATCTCATACCTCCTGACAGGGCAGGCTGTATACGATCCGAGCACTGCTATGTCCACAGGTGTATATTGCGAAGAAACGAATACCTACTTAACGAAATTATTAAAGCAACTGGAAATTGATGAGAGTCAGCTTTCAAAAGTGGTGCCTTCTGCCTCGCCAATTGCTTTGGTGAATACAAATTTTGCAAAAGAACTTTCTCTGCCATCCGATGCTCTGCTTGTTTCTGGCACAAACGATCAATATGCAGGAGCGCTTGGCGCAGGAAATTGTGAAGAAGGCATTCTTTCATTCACAACAGGAACCTGTCTTGCATTAGTTACGCTTTTAGGCAAACCTCCAAAAAGGCTGCTTAATGGTTTATTTGCGGGGCGCTTTCCGTTAGATGCCTATTACTTTCTATTAGCCTATGCCAAAACTCCAGGAGTTGTGCTGGATTGGTTTAAAGGGCTGTTTGGTGGATTCGATTTTGATATTTTAATTAAGGAAGCCAAAAAATCTCCCTGTGGTGCAAGTGGTTTAATGGTTGTGCCGCATTTTGATGGTATAGTTTCTCCACATCCTTTTCAAAAAATGCGCGGCGTTATTGCAGGCATCACATTAAAGCACACAAGGGCAGATATGTTCAGATCTTTTCTTGAAGCTTTCGCTTTTATTTTAAAGGAAAATATACAAGCTCTGCAAAGATACGTTAAACCTTTCAGGCATATCAGGGCAATTGGTGGTGGAGCAAAAAATGATTTGTTTTTACAAATAGCAGCCGATGTTACTGGTTTTCCTATAGAAGAACCAAAAATAAAAGAAGCCGCCACACTTGGCGCAGCTATGATAGCAGCTGCAGGATCAGGTGCACTTTCTTTAAGAGAAGCAAGTAAGAATTTTTATCACGGCGAAAGAATTTTTAAGCCAAATAAAAAATCCTTTATGATCTACAACAATCTTTTTATTAGATATAAGCATCTAATCGCAAATCTTAAGCACTATTTTATAGAAACCTAATTTATTAGTTCCAAAAAAGTCTGAAATAAGATTTTATTAAACTGGTTTCTCTTTTATTGACAAGGGCATTCTTTAAACATCATCACAGTGTAAGAGAAAAAATTCTCTTATGAGCTGCTTGTTTTGTTAAGGTAGATTTACGGAGCTTTTTTCGTGACTTAAATCAAAGGATGTATTTAACTTTTAGTATACTAAGAGTGTTTTATCTGGTTAACCTATTGTCACTAAAGCGTTTTTTTAATTGTTTTTAGAACAAGAATCGTTTAGTAAATAGCGCGATGCCATATCCACAATTCAACAGAAAAAAGCTTATTCATTTTCCTCTCAAGGAAAGACATAATCTTGTAGATATTTTAAAGGATAATATTCAGCCAAATCAGAATTTGCCACCGATAGAAGAAAAGTTATACGACCAACTCAAATATATAGCATCTCGAATTATTTCTGCGAAGCAGAAGCAAGCAAAAGTAATGCTTACTTTTGGAGCGCATGCCATTAAAAACGGATTAGCCCCTGTTTTTATAAGTTTAATTCAAAACAAGCTGGTAGACCATCTTGCCACTAATGGTGCAGGCATTATACACGATTGGGAATTTGCGTATCAGGGAAAGAGTAGCGAAGATGTTCGTCAGAATGTCAAGGAAGGACGTTTTGGTATGTGGCAGGAGACAGGCTTCTTTTTAAATGTTGCATTAGCTGTTGGCGCATTTAATGGCGAAGGATATGGAGAGGCTATAGGCAAGATGATAGAGACCGATGGCATAGAAATCCCTTCAACTGCCACTTTACAGGAGAATGTTTTGCTTACATTCACCAACGATCCTGAGCGAGCTGCTGCCGCTGCTGATTTAATTGGATTAATCAAGAAATTGCAGATAAAAGAAGGAAGAATTTATGTGCCACATCCTTATAAAGAATATAGTGTTCAAGCGGCGGCATATAGGAATAATATTCCATTTACTGCACATCCTATGTTTGGACATGATATTATCTACACGCATCCGGCAAATTGTGGAGCAGCAATAGGTAGGACTGCCGAACGGGATTTTCTCTCTTTTGTTCATTCGGTGAGTCAGTTAAGCAACGGCATTTATCTCTCAATAGGCTCGGCAGTGATGTCGCCAATGATCTTTGAAAAATCTATGTCTATGGCAAGGAACCTGGCAAAGCAGAATGGGGCTGATATAGAAGGGCATCTAATTGTTGTGGTGGATATTGCAAGAAGTGACTGGAACTGGCAGAAGGATGGCGAGCCACCAAAAAATAATCCTGCCTATTATTTGCGTTATTGCAAAAGTTTCAGCAGAATGGGTGGTGAGTTGATTTATTTGTGTATGGATAATAGAGATTTCTTATTGCATCTTCATCGCCTACTACTTGATCCTGCCTCAGATCTCAAGTTAAAATAGGTAGTGGATTATGAGTGAGATGATGATATAGTTAGATACAGTCCAGAACTTGACTAATTTTGTTTTTGTTATACGTTTTATTTTTATTATCTATTTTTACAAAAAGGAGAAAGTAAATGAGTAAAATATCAGAAGAGTTTAAAAATCCTTCAGCAGAATATAGAGGTAAACCTTTTTGGGCATGGAATGGAAAGTTGGAAGAGGCAGAACTACGTAAGCAGATACGGATAATGAAAGAGATGGGGCTTGGTGGTGGTTTTATGCACTCAAGAGTTGGACTTGCAACACCATATTTGAGTGGGGAATGGTTTAAGTTGATAAATGCCTGCGGGGATGAAGCGAAGAAAAACGATATGGAAGTGTGGTTGTATGATGAGGATCGCTGGCCATCTGGTGCAGCGGGAGGATTAGTGACAAAAAATCCACAATATCGTATGCGCCAATTCATTATAGAGGAGTGGAAGAGTGGACAGAAGATGCCTAAAGGGATTAAGCCAATGTTTCTTGTTTCAGCACGCAGGGAGGGTAGCAAATTGTATGATGTTGAGAAGCTTCCCGTGCCGAAGGCAGGGAAAGAGATTAAGGTGGATGGAAAGACTATTTTTTGTGGTTTTGTGAAAATCAATCCTACTTCCAATTGGTTTAATGGCTACACATATCTTGATACGCTCAATCCGGAGGCTGTTAAGGAATTTATTAAGGTTACACATGAAGCTTATTACAAGCATTCAAAGCAATTTTTTGGGAAAGTGATGCCGGGTATATTTACGGATGAACCTCATAGAGGGGATGCTACTTATTGGAATAATGAAAATGGTTGTATAGGTGGGTGTTTGCCATGGACAGATAGTTTGCCCTCTGTTTTTAAGAAGATGTTTGGATATGATATTGCGTCTTTAATGTTAAATGTGGCATTTGATGTTGATGGTGTAGATTCAAGACGGATTCGCTATCATTATTATAGATGTCTGAATTATATGTTTACAACTGCCTTTGCAAAGCAGATTGGCGATTGGTGCCAGAAAAAGGGAATTGCTTTTACCGGGCATATTCTTGAAGAGGATCGTATAATGATAATGAATAGAGTGGTAGGTTCGTGTATGAGTTTTTATCAATATATGCAGGCGCCAGGGATGGATTTGTTGACAGAGCACTGGCTTCTTTATTCTGTAGCAAAGATGGTTTCATCTGTGGCGCATCAATTTGGCAGGAAATGGCGGCTTACAGAAACCTATGGTTGCACGGGGTGGGACTTTCCGTTTGAAGGGCACAAAGCGCTTGGTGATTGGCAGGTGGCGTTAGGGATAAATTTAAGATGTCAGCATCTTTCATGGTACACAATGAGAGGAGAAGCAAAGCGTGATTATCCTGCTTCCATATTTTTTCACTCGCCGTGGTGGAAGGAATACAAGTGGGTTGAAGATTATTTTGCCAGAGTTAATGTTGTTATGACGCAGGGAAAAGAGGTGCGAGATCTACTTGTTATTCATCCGGTAGAGAGCGGATGGCTGCTCCACAGGTTTGGCTATAAGGATGATGAGGAGTATGAAGAGCTTGATAGGAATTACTTATCCTTATGCAAAGAACTTTTGAGCAACCAACTTGATTTTGATTATGGCGATGAAGAGATATTAGGAAAATATGGTAAAGTTGAGAAAAAAGGCAGCAATACGTACTTACGTGTTAACAAAGCCCGTTATACCACAGTGCTTGTTCATTCCTTAAAAACGCTGAGAGCTGCCACATTGAAACTGCTTAAGGCTTTTAAGCAAGCTGGTGGTATTGTGATTTTTGCTGGCGAGAAGCCATCTTTGTTGGAAGCTATGCCTTCAGATGACATTACAAATTTTATTGCAGCTTGCGACAATGTTCCGGCTTTTGGTGATGAACTCATAGCAGCAGTTGAGAAAACTGCAAGGCGAATTAAAGTTGAAGATAGCGCAGGCAAAAATATTCCTTCAATACTCTATTATTTACGGGAAGACAAAGATGCTTATTACCTTTTCTTATGTAACACGGGCCATACCGAAGGGCAATTAAAAGCGGATAATTTAAGGAGCGATGTAATGGTGCGCGATAGAAAGGTGGATGTACCTTATGCAAAGATAAGTGTTCTGACAGGTGATTGTATAAGGAGTATTGAAGAGTGGGATGCTGAAAGAGGGAATGTGTTTGAAGTAGATTATAAATGCGAACGAGGATGGACTTGCATAGAAAGTTCTTTTAATCGACTGGAGAGCCGTTTGTTTGTTTTGCGTAAGAATAAAGGTGATGCAGCAGGCATAGTAAAAAGAGCGTCATTGAGAGAGGTTAGAATGCAGGAAATAGAGCAGGATACCTTTGCTGTGGCAATGAATGAGCGTAATGTTGTTGTGCTGGATATGCCACGCTGGC